>DNXB01000110.1 GCA_003506995.1 Verrucomicrobiales bacterium | reverse complement strand
CCTGCTCGGCGACGGCCTGCGTGACGCGTTCGATCCGAAGTCGATGTCGCGGCAGTAACCGAAAGAAATATTTTCAAGAGGGCTGAATAGGCGTGGCGCGGCCTCGTCACAAAGTGCGGACACAAATTCCACACACACTCATGAAAGCCATCCTCACCCTCATCGCTGCCGCCGCTGTTCTTGGTTTTGCAGCTCCCTCCACCGCCGAAGCCAACACCTGCCACAGCGGGGCCACCCGCATTGTTGGTTACGCCTCCTGCGGCACCCCCATCATCGCCGTGTATCAAATCGTCGGCTACGACCATTGTGGCCGCCCCGTCGGTCAGTGGGTCACCCAGGCTCCGCGCGGTGGCTACCAGCGTCCGGGCTACGGTTACAATCCCGGCTTCAGCGGCCATCAGCATGGCTACAGCGGCTATCGCCCTTCCTATGGCCGCCCTCGCAGCGGTGTCAGTTTCAGCTTCGGTTTCGGCAGGTAGTAGCGCCGGAATCTGAGTTTTGAAAACCCCACGCGGCCCCGCCTGTGCACGGCGGGGCCGTTTTGTTGCCACGCATGGCATCGCATGGCATGGTCGTCGTCATGCGCTGGCTTGTTCGTGTTTTCATTCTCCTCATCGCCCTCGGCGGCATCGCGTGGGTTCATCATCACCGCACGCACCGGCCCACGCGTGTGGATGAGGCCAATCGCGACGGCATCCTGCTCATCGGCAACGGCACCGAGCCTGCCACGCTCGATCCCCAGCTCGCCAGCGGCCAGCCGGAGCACCACATCTTCCACGCCATCTTCGAGGGCCTCATCGCCCCGCTGCCGGAGAATCCTGATGGCGACGGGCCAGGTGCCGCCGCGTCGTGGACTCACGAGAATTTCACCACCTGGACCTTCAAACTACAGCCGAACGGCCGGTGGAGCGACGGCACGCCGGTGACGACCGCTGATTTTCTCTACGCCTACCAGCGCATGCTCACGCCCCGGCTCGGCGCGGATTACGCGAACATGCTCTACCCCATGCTCAATGCCGAGGCGTATCACACCGGCAAAATTTCAGACTTCTCGCAGGTCGGCGTGAGGGCGCTCGACTCCCACACGCTGCAAATCACGCTCAAAGGCCCCGCGCCCTACCTGCCGAGCATGCTGAAGCACTACTCGTGGTTTCCGGTGCCGAGGCATGTCATCGAGAAGCACGGCAAAATGGACGACCGTGGCAACACACGCTGGACGCGCCCCGCCAACATGGTCTGCAACGGTCCCTTCAAGCTCAAGAGCTGGCGGGTGAACCAGACCGTCGAGGTGGACCGCAATCCGCACTACTGGGACGCCGCGAGCGTCAAGCTCAACGGCATCGTCTTCCTGCCCATCGTCAGCGACACCACGGAGGAGCGAGCTTTCCTCGACGGCCAGCTTCATGTCACCCTCACGGCTCCGCTCTCGAAAATTCCCGGCTACCGCGAGAGCAAAGCCCCCTTCTTCCACACCGATCCGCTGCTCAGCGTTTATTTCTACCGCTGCAACGTCACTAAGAAGCCCTTCAATGATCCCAAGGTGCGCCGGGCGCTCGCGCTGGCCATCGACCGGGAGAGCATCACACGCAACATCCTTCGCGCCGGGCAACAACCCGCCACCGGCCTCACACCGCCGGGGACGCTGGCCGACTACCGCACGCCCGACCTCATGCGTTTCAATCCGGGCGAGGCGCGCCAGCTTCTCTCCGAGGCCGGCTTCCCAGATGGCAAAGGTTTTCCGACTTTCGACATTCTCATCAACACCAGCGAGGCTCACCGCTCGCTGGCTGAAGCTGTGCAGGCCATGTGGAGGCAGCATCTCAACATTCCCGCCCGTGTGTTGAACCAAGACTGGGGGGTGTATCTCGAATCCCAGCGCAAACTCGACTTCCAAATCTGCCGTGCCGCGTGGGTGGGCGACTACCTCGATCCCTCCACCTTCCTGGCCATGTGGCAGACTGGCGACGGCAACAACAACACAGGCTGGAGCAACTCACGCTACGACGAGCTCATCAATCAAAGCTTCCGCGAAGGCAACGCCGCCAAACGTCTGCAAATCTTGAATGAGGCCGAAACCCTTGTTCTCACCGAGGCGCCGATCCTGCCCGTGTATTGGTACACGCACTCGTATCTGATGCGTCCCGAGGTCAAGGGGCTGCTGCCCTCTTTGCTCGAACATCGCAGTTACAAGGGGGTGGAGCTGGTTCCGCAGTGATGCGCCGGATCAGAACCCCACAACGTAGAAACGCTTGTCGGAAACCTGCTCGGCCTCCTGGAGCGTGATCCAGCGTTCCTTGAAATTGTCACCCCAACTGTCGCTGAAGGCCATCTCGTTGGTGTCCTTGTTGTAGCCGATGATGAGAACGATGTGGCGGGTGTCCTTGTCCTTGGGCAGGGAGTTGGTCGCGGCCTCGGCGGTGACTTTTTCCCGCCAGGCGGCCCAGTCGGTCACGGTCTTGCGCTCCTTGGTGCGCTTGTTGGCGGTGTCGTTGAAACCTTTGGTGCTGCACAGGGTCCACATGACGGGCAGGCCCTTGTCGATGTATTTGGCAATTTCCTTGAGCTTCAGCTCGCTCTGCCAGGAATCAAACGAGCGGCGCTTGCTGCGGATCTGGTCTGCCATGCCCGCCAGCAGCAAATCCACGCTGGTGCCGCCGCCAAAGCCGGTCTGGCCGGCGTTGGCGAGGATGTACATGTCCGCCGGAATGCCGAGGTAGCGCATGGCACGTTCGGCCGTGGCAGGAGCGCAGTAGCCTTTGGGGCCCTGGTCCACCATGGGGATGTCACTGATGACGACATCACCGCTCTCGCGTTTTTCCAGGTTCGCCAGCGCACGGGGACGGATGATGGAGTCGGTCACGCTCGCCACCTTGCCGCCGGCATCGGCAAAGGCGGTGGTGACGATCTGGATGCCGACATACTCGCCTTCAGCCTCGGCGAGCAGGATGGAGTGGCCGCGCCAGTCCCAGCGCTGCATGTTCATGCGTCCGGCTTTCTCACCGAAGCGCTCTTTCTGCGGCTCGCCGAGCTGTTTGGAAAGTGTGGCGGAGATCGCGGCCAGATCCTTGTCCATGGCCTTTTTGACGATCATCCCGGCCTGGGCGGGCGGCGTGTCCTTGTCGAAGTGCATTTCACCGCCGCCCTTGGCGCTGAAGAGATCGCCCTTGTTGGCAAAGACGAGCGAGAAGCTGGTGATCTTGTCATTCTCGGCATACATCGCCACCGAGAAGGGATGAGCGCCGAACATGAGGTAGTCGTCCTTGGTGTAGGAGCGGTAGCTGCTGGAGGTCTTGGTCTTGGACTCGGGCGGGATGCCAAGTTTCTCCGCAATTTCATTGGCGGATGAAGTCCAGAGCGATGTGTCGCCAAACAACGGCTGGCCGACGGCTTCGTTCACCACCGCAGGCTCCAGTTTGTCGTTCGGACCCGGCTTGTAGGCCGTGGCGGCCGCCGGAGCCGCAGGCGTGGGTGCCAAGGTGGCAGAAGCCTGCTTGATGTAGGCCTGGTCTGCGGCGGAAAACTGGGTGACCGCCAGCGTGAAGCGCTGGCCGGTCGCCATCTCGATGGTCGCGTTCACGCCCTCGACACCGATCAGCCTGGCCTGGATGGCTTTTCCGGCGGTGTTGGTGAATGTGCGGAGTTCAGACGACTGCCCGCTCGTTTGAGCGAGCGTCAGCAGGAGGGCGAGACAAACACAGGCGGGGTGCTTCATGACGGCGTTTTTAACGCAGCCAGCCGGTCTTGTGAAGCATGAAAATGAGGCGGCGCCTCAGATCCACGTCCCCGCAGGGATGACCGCGTCTTTAGGAATGCAGACAATGCCATCGCGGATGTAGTAGTTGTCGGCATCCATCTCGCTGGGCTTGCCTTCGGGAGTGATGACGACGTTATCGCCAATGTGGACGTTTTTGTCGATGATCGCGCGTTCGATGCGGCAGTTCCGGCCGATGCCGGGCGGCGGGCGGGTGTGATCGGTGCCGACGGCGCCCGCGTAGAAGTCCGCGCCCATGATGATGCTGTCACGGATGGTGGTGCCAGCCTCGATTTGCGAACGCACGCCGATGACGGCGGTCTCGATGTGCGCGTCGGTGAGGATGCAGCCGTCGGCCAGCAAAGCCTCGCGGATGGTGCCGCCGTTGATCTTGGTGGCGGGCAGGGAGCGTGAATGGGAGAAGATGGGCGCCGTGGAGTCAAAGAAATCAAACTGCGGCACCAGTTTGCAGAGGTCCAGGTTGGCCTGGAAGAAGCTGCGGATGGTGCCGATGTCCTCCCAGTAGCCGTGGAAGTTGTAGGCATGCACGCGGCGCTCCTTGATCGCCGTGGGGATGATGTGCTTGCCGAAGTCGTTGTGCGTGTTGTCCAGGCATTCCTCCAGCACCTTGCGGTTGAAGATGTAAATGCCCATGGATGCCTGGTACTGCGGCTCGGCAGGGTCGAGACCCAGGCTGCGCAGGGTTTCCTCCGGCATGCGCAGTTTTTTGAGCACGGCGGGGTCTTTCGGCTTCTCGACGAACTCGTGGATGCGGTTGTCCGTGTCGGCGCGCATGATGCCGAAGCCGGTGGCGTCGCGGGCGTTCACCGGCAGCGTGGCGATGGTCAGGTCCGCCTCGCTGGCGATGTGCTGGCGCATGACCTTGCGGAAGTCCATGCGGTAGAGCTGGTCGCCGCTGAGGATGAGAAAGTAGTCGTGCGCGCCTTCGAGAAAGTAGCGCAGGTTCTGCCGCACGGCGTCGGCGGTGCCCTGGTACCAGCGCTCGCCCTCCGGCGTCTGCTGCGCGGCCAGCACCTCGACATAACCGCGCGTGAACTGGTCAAACCGATAAGTGCGGGAGAGGTGGCGGTTCAGCGAGGCGCTGTTGTACTGCGTGAGCACATACACCTGCCGCAGGCCGGAGTTGATGCAGTTGCTGATCGGAATATCGACAATGCGGTACTTGCCAGCGAGCGGCACGGCGGGCTTCGCGCGGTTCTGGGTCAATGGAAAGAGCCGGGTGCCCGCGCCCCCTCCCATGACGATGGCCAGGGTGCTGCGGCGGAAAAGCGTGTCGGCCTCGACCTGGGTGGATTGGGGGGTGCTCATGAATAGGGAGATGATCTGCGATGTATTTCTCTGCAACAAGCCGGAGAGGCAAGCGTTATCCCTGCCCCATTTTTGGCGGAAGACGCGCCCGCTTTCTTTTTCTTTTATCACCCCCACCAACCCCATGTCCATCTCTGTGTGCCGCTCCGCCATTTTTGTCATCGCCTGTCTCACCGCCACCGCCGCCCATGCCGCGGTCAGCTTTGAAAAAGACCTGCTACCGGTCCTCACCAAAAAGTGCATCGACTGCCACAAGGCACCCTATGAGGAAAACGGCAAGAAAAAGGAGCCCAAGGCCGGTCTCCGCCTCGACGCCTCCTGGGCCATCGTCAAAGGCAGCGAGAACGGCCCCATTCTCACGGCCGGAGCGCCGGACAAGAGCGCCATCTACGAGTCGGTCATGCTGCCGAAGGATGACGACGGCCACATGCCGCCGAAAGGCGATGATCTGACCAAGGAGGAGATCGCGCTGCTGAAGAAGTGGATCGAGGAGGGCGCGGACTTCGGCGGCTGGATCGGCAGCACGCTGGGCATGCCCGCCGGCGCGGCCACCGAGCTGGCCAAGCCTCACAAGCCGCGTGAGCACGAACTCTTCTACACCGCGCTCGAAAAAGAGGTGAGGCCGCTCTCCGACGACGTGCTGGCGAAGGCAAAGGCCGCTGGCGCGCAGGTCGCAGCCGTGAAGGTAGAAAGTCCGCTGGTGCGCGTCGATTTCCTCACCGGCGTCTCCAAGTGCGACGATGAAAAAGTCGCCGCCATCCTGCCGCTGAAGGAAAACATCGTGCAGCTCGATCTCGGTCGCACGGTCGTCACCGACGCCGCTTTGAAGACCATCGGCCAGCTCCCGCGCCTCATTTCGCTCGACCTGCGCCAGACCAAGGTCACCGACGCCGGCCTGGAATCACTCGTCGGGCTGAAAAAGCTCCAGTCCCTCAACCTCTACGGCACCGAGATCACTGACGTGGGATTGAAACACCTCGCCAAGATCAAAAGCCTCAAAAACGTTTATCTGTGGCAGTCCAAGGCCACCAAGGCCGGCGTAAAACAACTCACCGCCGCTGTTCCCGGCCTCAAAGCCACCGTCGAATAACCCAATCTGCTCATCATCCCATGAAAACCCGTCTCCTCATGCTCACCGCCCTGTTCAACGCTCTCTTCGGCACCGCCAGCGCTGGTGAGGGTGAAAAAGTCAGCTACGACGCCCCCGCCGTCTCCGGCATCAATCAAGACGGCGCCACCGTCAACTTTGCCGACGTGTACAAGAAAGGCCCCACCGTTGTCTTCTTCTACCCCAAGGCCGACACCCCCGGCTGCACCAAGCAGGCCTGCTCCTTGCGTGATGCCTTCGCGGACCTGACCAAGGACGGCGTTCAGGTGCTCGGCGTGAGCTTTGACAAGCCGGAGGCGCAAAAGGCGTTCAAGGACAAGTTCACGCTGCCCTACGACCTCATCGCCGATCCCGAGGGCAAGATCGTCGCCGCCTTCAAGGTGGAGAAAATGCTCAAAGGAGCGCTCTCGCTCGCGAAACGCAGTTGTTTCCTCGTCAAAGATGGCAAGGTCGTGTGGCAGGACTACGCTGCCAGCACCGATCAGCAGGCCGCTGACATCAAGCGAGTGCTTGGCGAGCTGAAGTAGGGCAAGCGAGACGAGCGCCACACGACGGCAAAAACACGTCCACCATGGCAAGACGGTGGCCGGCGTTCTTGGTCGAGCCCAGTTTGGCCGAACTATCGTGGTGATCGGTTAGCGGCGACGTCTGTCCATCGAGCCACCGATCATGTTCCCCGCCAGGGCGCCGACACCAGCGCCAATGGCGGCTCCGCCGAGGCTGCGGGAAGCGAGGCCGCCCACGGCGGCTCCGCCGAGGGCGCCAATGACAGTTCCGTCACGGGCACGGGGTCCGTGGGAGCAGGAAACCAATGAGGATGATGCGAGCAGAGTGCAAAGTAAGAGCGTTTTCATAGCAGGAGTGTCTTCGCGACAGACAGGATACGAGCAGGGCCGCAACACCGCCGCCCGCAGGCAAGACACATTCAAAAAATAAGGACACGGCCAAACAAGCCGCCATTTGCGATTGCGTGGCGCATGTGAATCAGAACCTCATCGGCATTTTATCTTTCGTTTTCTTGCATGCATAGTCTGCCATGAGCACGCGCATCGAAACAGACAGCATGGGCGGGATGTCCGTGCCGGTGGACGCCTTGTATGGTGCCAGCACACAACGCGCCGTCCTGAACTTCCCCGTCAGCGGCCGGCCCATGCCCTATCCCATCGTGCATGCGTATGGTCTCATCAAGTGGGCCGCCGCGCGTGTGCACCACGAGTTAGGACTCCTGCCGAAGGACAAGGCGGATCTCATCGAACAGGCCGCGCTCGAAGTGGCGGGTGGAAAACTCGACGCCCATTTCGTGCTCGACATCTACCAGACGGGCTCGGGCACGAGCACGAACATGAACGTGAACGAGGTCATCTCAAACCGCGCGTGCCAGTTGGCTGGCAAACCCATCGGTGCGAAGTATCCCGTCCACCCGAACGACCATGTGAACATGGGGCAGTCATCCAACGACACCTTCCCCACTGCCATGCATGTGGCCGTTGCGCAGGAGCTGCAGAACAAGCTTCTCCCCACTCTCGAAAAACTCCAGGCCGCCTTGACGACGAAGGGGGGGGAATTCTTGGACGTGCTCAAGATCGGCCGCACCCATCTCATGGACGCCACGCCCGTGCGGCTCGGTCAGGAGTTCAAAGGCTACGCGCGACAAGTCGAGCACGGAGTGGACCGCGTTCACAAAGCCCTCAAGGCCATCGCCGAGCTTCCTCTCGGCGGCACTGCTGTCGGCACCGGGCTGAATGGTCACCCGGACTTCCCCGCAAAGGCCATCAGCCTGCTCGCGGAGAAAACCGGCATCCCCTTCCGCGAGGCGAAGGATCACTTCGAAGCCCAGTCCTCCAAGGACGCGCTCGTCGAAGTCAGCGGCCAGTTGAAGACCATCGCCACCAGCCTCTTCAAGATCGCCAACGACATCCGCTGGCTCGGCTCCGGCCCGCAGTGCGCCATCGGCGAGATCGCCCTGCCTGCCACCCAGCCCGGCAGCAGCATCATGCCCGGCAAGGTGAACCCGGTGATGTGCGAGAGCCTCATGCAGGTCTGCGCGCGGGTCTTCGGCAACGACGCCACCGTCACCTGGTGCGCCGCCGCCGGCAGCAACTTCGAGCTCAATGTCATGATGCCCGCCATGGGCGCCGCGTTGCTGGAGAGCATCGAACTGCTGACGAACGCCTCCAAAATCTTCTGCGAACGCTGCGTCGTTGGCATCGAGGCCAGGAAGCAGCGCTGCAGCGACCTCATCGAGCTCAGTCTCGCCATGGTCACCGGACTCAATTCGAAAATCGGCTACGACAAAGCCGCCGTCATCGCCAAGGAAAGCGCCAGGACCGGCATCCCGGTGAGAAAACTCTGCATGGATCGTTTGAGCGAACTGGGCCTCACCGAGGCCGAACTGAACGAGGCCCTCGATCCCGCGAGGATGTGCGCGCCTGCTGTGGCAGCCTCCTAACGTTTTGCACTTACGTCCAAGCCGTCAAATTGGGGCGGGGGTTCCACCCAGCGCGCCGATCAGCGTGCCAGTCTTTATGCCGCGCCGGGCTTTCTTGGCGGCCGCCTGGAGAGGCGTGGTTTCAGGCTCAGGCACGCTTGGAATGACCAGCACGGGCCGGGCGGAGCGCTTGATGATCCCTTCCGTGACCGAGCCGACGATCAGTTGATACAAGGCGCCGTGGCCATGCGATCCCATGATGATAAGGTCTGGATCGAGGAGTTTGATCTGGTCCAGAACCGTCTCCAGCAGCAGGCCGCCAAACACTTGGGCCGTCACATTCACGCCTTGCTCCGTGAGAGAGTCACGCATGGCAAGCAGCTCGCGTTGTCGAATCTTGAAAATGTCCGGGGGGACTGCGGGAGGCTCAAAATCCACCACCAGGGGCTCCGGCGGCACGACATGGATAAGCACAAGGTCACTCCCAAAAGCTTTCGCATGCGCACGGGCCTGCTCCAAGATCTTCGGGGTGACGTCTGAGAAGTCGATGAGGGCGAGGATGGTTTTCATGGTTTGAGGGGGGGGCTGCTTTTCAAGTATCCCGCTGATGATACGTTTTTCGCCTCCCTCCAGGTTGTGGAGGATCCTCAGGCATGGGTGGGGCCTCGTTCAGCCACCTCTCACACCAGGCACCACAGCAGCACCACTTTTTGAGGCTTGAGCGCTGTGACGGCACGATAAGCCGGGCTCGCCTGCACGGCTGACTCGAACGCTGCCAGCCCGGCCGGTGAATCACACTGGCATCCATCTTTCCCCAGCATCTGCAGCTCGTTGACGGGCGCGTATTGCAGTGTCAACGAGAGCTGGCTCATGCCGTCCTCATCCTCATCACCAGGTTCGATAAACCGGCGTGCCAGCTCCAGTTGAAAGTTGGGAACCCCGCCCAGGTCATGCATTCCCCACTCAAAGAGGAGCATGTCCCCCTCCTCTGGCGCGCAGTTCTCAGCGCGCACATGGCGGTAAAAGGCCGTCATCTGCTCCAGGGCCGTCGTCGCACAGAGTCCCTCCACCGTCATTTCGGCAGCGGTGACGGCCTCTTGAAACAGGGTGGCGGAATCTTCTGGGCGCATGTCGTACAAGAAAGACGACAGCACGCTACCAGATACAGCAGCGAGTTGCCACCGGAATTGATTTGCGCTTGCGGCAGGGGGCTTCCTCGTGTCCATCACGCCTCCCTTTGCGAGGGCGCATGAAGCTTCTTCTCCTCATTCCCAGCTACAACACCGGACGCCTCCTGGCGGACACGGTGGCGCACGCGCTGGAGCACTGGCCGGAAGTGTGGGTGGTGCTGGACGGCAGCACCGATGATAGCGAGAAGGCCGTGGAGGCGCTGCAGCCCGCGCATCCGGGTCTGCGTCTGATCAAACAGCCGGTGAATCGTGGCAAGGGCGCCGCCATCTGCCGTGGTGCCGAAGAAGCCGCCGCCGCCGGCTACACGCATGTGCTGACGATGGATGCCGACGGCCAGCATCCGCCCGAGTCGATCCCGAAGTTCATCGCGCTCTCCCAGGCCTACCCGGAGGCCGCCCTGCTCGGCCAGCCGATCTTCGGCCCCGAGGCCCCGATGCTGCGCGTGCGCGGCCGCCGAATCTCGAACGCCTGGGCCAATCTCGAAACACTCTGCTGGGGCATCGGCGATACGCTCTTCGGCATGCGCGTGTATCCCGTGCAAGCACTGCTGCGCGCGTTTCGCAGCACCTGGTTCGCCCGGCGCTTTGATTTCGACACGGAGGTGGCCGTGCGCATCTGCTGGCAGGGCGTGCCAGCCATCAACGTCCCCACGCATGTGCGCTACCTCACAGCAGCGGAAGGCGGCGTCTCGCAGTTCCGCTACATCCGCGACAACGCACTGCTCACCTGGATGCACGCGCGGCTGATGGTGAGCTTTGTCCTGCGGCTGCCGCTGTTGCTCTGGCGTGCGACGCGTGGCGGCAATCCGCTGAAAAATGTCGTCACCCCGTGATGGGTGGCCTGAAACAGGCCGTTCTCACCTCATGCGCCCGATTCTTCTCCTGCTGCTGTGCGCGGTGTCTGTCCACGCCGCGCCAAATATCCTGTTCATTGTCAGCGATGATCAGCGCCCGGACACGATCCATGCGCTGGGCAACAAGGTGATCGAAACACCGCACCTCGACCGCCTCGTCTCACGCGGCACATCGTTCACTCGGGCGTATGCGGGCTATCCCATCTGCCATGCCAGCCGTGCGCAGATTCTCACCGGCACGCACATTTTCCGCGCCTATCCGAAGTATCCCGGCGGCGCGATTGATCCCAAACTCGCCACGCTGGCAGGGACGCTTCAAAAAAGCGGCTATCACACCTGCTACACCGGCAAGTGGCACAACGACGGCCATCCCATGCAGCGCGGCTACACCACGACGAGCGGCCTTTACTCCAGCGGTGGTGGGAAAGGCATCACGCAGCCGGAGATCGATGATCGCGGTCGTCCGCTCACCGGCTATCGCGGCTGGACCTTCAAAGATGCGGACAACAAGCCGCAACTCGACCAAGGAATCGGCCTCCAGCCCGACAACAGTCGTCACACCGCCGATGGAGCCATTCGCGCGATTCAGAACGCGCCGAAGGACAAACCATGGCTCGTGCATGTGAACTTCGCCTTCCCACACGATCCGCGCATGTGGCCCGCAGGCATGAAGAACCGCTACGATGCGGCGAAAATGGTGCTGCCGGTCAATTTCGCCAAGGACCATCCCTTCGATCACGGCAACCGAGGCGGTCGCGATGAAGTCCTGCTGCCGATCCCGCGCGTCGAAAGCGAGGTGCGCGAGGAACTGGCGCTCTACTATGCGATGATCACCGATCTCGACGCACAGCTCGGCCGCATCCTCGCCGCGTTGCCGTCGCCGGACGAAACAGTGATCATCTTCACCGCCGATCAGGGCCTCGCGCTCGGCAGCCACGGCCTGCTCGGCAAACAAAACTGCTACGAGCACAGCATCCGCAGCCCGCTCATCATCTGCGGCCCCGGCTTGCCCAAAAACGAGCGCAGCACGGCCCTCGTCACACTCCACGATCTCTTCCCCACGCTCTGTGAACTCAGCGGCACCACGATTCCGCCCACCGTGACAGGAAAAAGCCTCGCGCCGCTGCTGCGTCATCAAACCAATCGCGTTCATGATTTCGTCACCGGCATGTTCACCGACACGCAGCGCATGATCTGCGACGAGCGCTGGAAATTCGTTCTCTATCCGAAGGCAAACCGCGAACAGCTCTTCGATCTCCAAAACGATCCGCATGAGCTTCGTGATCTCAGCGCGGATCCTGCCCAGCAGGCCAAACGGGAAGAACTGAGAGCCAAACTCGACGCATGGCGGCAAGCAAACGAACCTCGTTAATAGCAGTGAGAGCCATCAAGCATGATGGGCGAAGACGAATGACAAAATCATTTTACCCTCCATGATTTTGTCGCTGACTTTTGAACCCCTCGTTGTGGCGACCTCTCAACGAATTGCGACTACTCAATGCCGTTCACGACATTTTCGAGCTTCGCCCCGGTCACCGCCGACAACGCGATGCGGGCCGAGGTGCTGCGCATCTCGATCTTCGACTCCACGCTGCAAAACGCCGCGTGGCAGGTGGCAATGAGATTGGGAGCGGAGGCTTCTTCTTCGCTGCGCAGCGGCTCGTCTTCGATCACATCGAGTCCTGCGCCTGCAATTCGCTCGTCATAGAGCGCGGCGAGGATGGCGGACTTCTTGATGACGGCTCCACGAGCCGTGTTCACGACGAAGGCACCCGGCTTGAGCACCGCAAGCTCGCGCTCGGCGATGAGGTGACGCGTTTCATCATTCAGCGGGCAATGCAGCGAGAGGACATCGGTTTGAGTGAGCAATTCATTCAACGAGCGCACTCGCATGATGCCGACGGCCTTGTCCGCGCCATTCGGAAGATACGGATCGTAGAAGATAACGCGGAAGCCGAGCGCCTTGGCCCGCAGCGCTGTCGCGGTGCCGATGCGGCCGAGGCCGACGATGCCGAAAGTGAGCGTGCTGAGGCGGCGAAGCTTGGGGCCGATTTTGATGTTCCAGCCGAGTTGCTTGGCCTCTTGATCGAGCGGCAGGATTTGGCGGCACAAAGCCATGGCGAGGGCGAGGGCATGGTCGGCGACCTCTTCGGTGCCGTAATCAGGCACGTTGCATACAGCGATGCTGCGCTCGCGAGCAGCGGCAACGTCCACGCTGTCGAAACCGACGCCGTTACGGATGATGGCGCGGCAGTTTTTGAGCTTCGTGATGCCTTGGGCTGTGAGCGGCATATTGTGCCAGATGATGATGGCGTTCGCGCTGGCGATCTCGTCATCCAAGTCTGCGTCGGTGTCACATAGATGCCGCGTCACCTTCGCGGCACTGCCGATGATGTTTTTCTCGATGGAAGACTCGGCGTCTCCTTGCGGAGCCGTGCGCCAGTCGATGATTGCGATGTGGGGGAGAGGCATGGTTTACCCGATGTCGAACGGGAAAGGGTGGAAGGATTTCAAATCGTCAGGCTTTACGGAGAAGAATTTCCCATTCACCGGAAGGAGAATGATGGCTCCATTGATGACACCGACCGAGAATGGACCTTCGTGGAAAACGGGGTTCCCTGGAACTCCGTCGCGTTTGGCCTGGCGTACTGCCTCCGATGTGTCGTTCCAGCGAGGCAAGACCACACCCCGGGCTTCCCATCGTCCATCGAGAGACTTGTAGATAACTCCGTGAAATTCGCGATCCCCTGTGGCGTCCCGCCGTGATTCGTAGACAAGGAAAAGTTCTTGATCTTGGGACGCCCAGATCTTCGTCTCGTTCTGCTCGGGATTCGTGTCCTGATTCGAAAGTCTGCTTGGCAATTTGACGAGGGAACGGCCCTTTGAGTCGTTCAGGCTGTAATGAGATGTAGTCGACAATTGTCCGGTGCCCAGGATTTCACCTCGATGCAGTTTCAAGCTCAAGCCAGACCCGAGGTCAGCTCGGCCATTGATCCAAGTCACTTCAGAAGACTTGGCTGTTTCTACCTCCGTTTCGGTGGCTTCGGATAGCCTGTTTTGTTGAACCCACGAGGGAAGGCTTGTTTCATTGGATGACTGAGTTGGCTTGGTTGCACAGCCGGTAAAAAGAACAATACCCACAGCGAAGACGGCTTTGCACAGGCACCAACCTATGACGTGCGTGATGGTGCTAGCATGAGATTTGGACATGAGGCTGGTTATGTGAAGAATCATGTGAGCAGTTCCTTGATCACACCATGCCCTTCGAGACCGGTGAGGCGTTGTTGGAGGCCGTTGTGATAGAAGGTGAGCTTCTCGTGGTCAATGCCGAGCAGATGCAGCGCTGTGGCATGGAGTTCGTAGCTGTGGGTGATGTTCTCGACGGCTTTGAAGCCGAGTTCGTCGGTGCTGCCGTAGCCGGTGCCGCCTTGGATGCCGCCGCCGGCCATCCAGGCGGTGAAGGCTCCGGCATTGTGGTCACGGCCTTTCCCTGCGCCTTGTGCGGCGGGCTGGCGGCCAAATTCGGTGGTGCAGATGACGAGCGTGTCCTCCAGCAGGCCGCGTGATTTTAGATCGGCAAGCAACGCACTTGCACCGGTGTCGAGCACCGCGCCCCAATAGCCGTGGTCACGCACGAGGTCTTCGTGGCTGTCCCAGTTCGGGCGGATTTTCTTAGCGGTGGTGTTTTCGGCACCGCAGTAGATTTGAACGAAACGCACGCCGCGTTCGGCGAGCCGGCGGGCCATGAGGCACTGGCGGCCGAAGGGGCCGATCTCGGGATCGTCGATGGCGTAGAGCTTCTTCGTGAGTTCGGTCTCGCCGCTGAGATTGGTGACTTCGGGGGCGCTGAGTTGAAGTCGCGCGGCCATCTCATACGCGGCGATGCGGGCATCAAGTTCGGTGTTGGCGGTGCGTTGTGCGGCGTGCTGACGGTTGAGCTTTTGCAGGAAGGCGAGTGTTTGCTGATCCTGCACGCGACCGGTGCCGCCGAAGTCCTTCGGCGGGAAGAGATCGGCAATGGGTTGCTCGGTGTTCGTGGCATCGAGTGTGGTGGCCTGATGCACGGCGGGAAGGAAGCCCGCGCCCCAGTTGATCGGGCCACCGGGCGGGAGTCCGCGTGGATCGGGCAGCACGACGAAGGCAGGCAGGTTGTCGCTCTCGCTACCGAGGCCGTAGGTGACCCACGCGCCCATGCTGGGGAAGCCTGGCAACGTCTGGCCGGTGTTCATCATGAAACAGCCGGGGCCATGCAGCGCGGTCTTGCTCTGCATGGAGTAGATGAAGGCCATGTCATCGACCTGCGTGGCGAGTTTCGGAAACAAATCGCTCACCCAGCGCCCGCACTCGCCGTGCTGTTTGAAGGGGTAATAGCTCGGCTGGCAGTTGCCGGGCTTCGACGCGAAGAACTGCAATTTGCCATCAGGATCGAAGGGTTTGCCCGAGCGTTTGATCAGCTCCGGCTTGTAATCAAACGTGTCCACATGACTCAAGCCGCCGGGGCAGAAAATCTGGATGACGCGCTTCGCCCTCGCCGCGTGATGCGGCTGCGCACCGCGAGCGAGCATGGAGGTCAAAGCGAGTCCGCCGATGCCACCGGCGGCGGTTTGGAGGAATTGGCGGCGTGAGGTTAGGTTCATGAGTCGATTCATTGGGGACGGCCATTCTCGGCGGGCTTCTGGCCCTCAATGAGCGCCTTCGCCTGACGCACAAAACGGCGACCGAGGAATTCGTAGCCGGGCTTGGTGTAATGGAGGTCGTTGGTCATCACGCCTTTGACCTCCTTGTCGTTGAGATCATCGCAATCGACCCACGCGCCATGCGCATCGCCCTTTGCGACCTCGACCTGGGCCTCTCGCACAACTTTCCACGCAGGCGGATTGATGCGTTCATGATCGCTGATGCGGCCGATGACCACGTTGAGGTCCGGGCGCTTCAAATCGCGGCGCAGGTTGGCGATGAGTTGCTTCAAAGCATCTGCATAAGGTGTGTGTAGGCCGGTTTTCGAATCGTTCTCGCCCTGCATCCAGCAGAAGGTGACGGACTTCGCGTTCGGGTGCTCCTTTAGCATCGCGGCAAATTGCTCCAAGATACGCGGGTGGAAGATGGTGCCTTTGCTCCTGTCCTTCTCACGCGCCTTCGCGACATTGACGCCATGTTTCGTGGCGATGTCGTTCCATTCATTCACCCAGTAGCGGATGGGCATACCGCCGACTGCGACCTTGATGTAAGCCACGTCCGCATCGGGAAAGACAATCTTCGCCTCCGGTTCAAAGCCGAGCTTCGGGTCCATGCCCGCCATGTTTGACTGCCCGGTGAGGATGAAGAGATGCGCAGGCTTGTCCGCTGCTGAAGCGAGCGAGACGAGGGCGAGTGTGAGGAGGATGAGGTGTTTCATGAGTTAAAGAGAACGGGGAGGAGTTGCTGGTGTTGTTAGTTGATCCTATCGAGTAGAGCGCTGCGCCAGCGCATCCACCTCGCTCATCTTAAAGCGCACGCTGACGATGGAGCAGCCGATGTCTTCTTTCCGATAGTTCGCATACGTCGTGGCGACGATGGTGCCGTCTGGCAGCAAATGAATGCCGGGATAGAAGCCGTCTTTGAAGGTCTTCAACAAACTCACGCGATACTGACCGGGTTTGCCTTGCTTGATGTCATCGTAGGTGCCGACCCAGGCTATGAAGCCGCCTTTGTCTTTCGATTGCGGCGAGGCGTTGCGGAAGACGATGACCATGCGGCCATCTGGCAAAGTGATGCCGTGGTGACGATCTCCCGTGAGGCCCCACGGAGCGTCCACGGCTTGGCTCCAGGTTTTGCCTTCATCGCGGCTGAACATGACGAGGCTGGTGCCGCTGCGTTTGTTTTCGCGCATCAGGCAGCAGAGCTCATCGCCATCGGGCGAGCGGAAGACATATGGCTCGCAGGGGTGCTTGCCGTCGAGTTTCGTGCCATCGCAGGCCATCACAGGCTCCGACCAGGTGAAGCCGCCATCGCGCGTGATGGATTGCAGCACTTGCAGCGTGCCGCCTTCGCCGATGCCGCCACCGCGATGGAACATGCCGAGATGCGAACCGTCCTTCAGTCGCACGCTGCTGGAGAAGGTCATGATGTTGCGAAAGGGATCGTCTTTGGAAATGCGTCCACCGATGGGCGGCAGTTCACGCCACGTTTTGCCATCGTCCTCGCTGACGATGCGCGGCATGAAACCTTCGTGACGACCTTCAATGAGTTTGGGGTTCTCTTTGTCGGTCAAGGTGCGTGCGGCAAAGACCCACAGGCGCTCTTTGCCCTGCGGATCGGTGATTCGATAGATGCTCGGGCAGTTCTTGAAGTTCACGTAGTTCGGCGGCAGCGAGTCGTCGATGCGCGTCCACGTCAGCCCCGCGTCCTCGCTGCGAGACATCGGCCCCGCGTGTCCGCCGTGGCCGATGTTCCAGACGCAAAACATCGTCTTGTTGTCCGCCAACATCGCCGTCGTCGGATGCGCGTGATACTCATCCGGCTTCGGCGAACCTCGGGCGATAACGATCTGCCGCTGCGTGTCATTGGAGAGGTCGATGTTGATCAATGCGTCGCGCTGCTGCTGCCAAAGCGCCTTCTTTTCAGCAGGCGCGGATTCCCAGGCGCGTTTAGCCGCCTTGGTGGCGTTGGCGACTTCGGGTTTGGCTTGGGCGAAGGCCGCGAGCGGCGCGAGGAACGAAACTAATAGTGCGATATTGGACTTCATGTGGATGTGTCATTCAACACCAGAGGCCTTGCGTTTCTTCTTCGATCCTCGGGTCGGGGCGTTGGTGCTGGGGAGTGATTGGGCGAGTTCGGCTTTAATCGCAGCAAACTCAGGCTTGGTGGCGAGGTTCGTCCACTCGTTGGGATCGGTAGTGTGGTCGTAGAGTTCCTCGTCGCCATTCTCGTAGCGGATGTAACGCCAGCGTTCGGTGCGGAGGGCGTGGTTGCCTTGACCGTGGGTGGTGAGGGCGGGGCGCGCCCATTCACGCGATGAGTTTTTCAGCAGCGGAACGAGGCTGGTGCCGTCGAGCGATGCAATAGAGGGAAGCGAGCACAGCTCATTGAGCGTGGGAAAGAGGTCGATGGTGTCGACGGGGCGCGCGGTGCGTGATCCGGGCCGGGTGACATCGGGCGCGGCGATGATCAGGGGGATGCGGGTGGAGCGTTCCCAGAGGGTGAACTTGTGCAGGTGTTGCTTCTCGCCGAGGTGCCAACCGTGGTCGGACCAGAGGACGATGAGGGTGTTTTTGGCGGCGGGGCTGGCGTCGAGGGCATCGAGCAATCGTCCGATGAGCGCGTCGGCAAAAGTGATGCTGGCGAGGTAGGCCTGCACGAGTTCACGATGGCGGTTTTCGCGCAAAACGAGTTCGTAATCGCCGCGACGGTCGGCGGCCATTTTTTTGCCGGCTTCCGGCAGGTCGTCGCAGTCGTCGGCTTGGATCGGTGGCAGGATGATTTGGTCCGGCGGATACAGGTCGAAATATTTCTTCGGCGCGTAGAAGGGCAGATGCGGTCGATAGATGCCAGCGGCTAGGAAGAACGGCTCCTTCGACGGTTGCGCGAGAAACCGCACGGCCCACTCGACCATTTTGCCATCGCCCATTTCGGCATCGGGCTTGTCGAACGCGCCCCAATCGAACTCATTCGCGTTCTGCGGCGGCTTGGAAAAGGTGCGCACGGCTTCGAGACGGTTCAGCGGGAAGCCTTCGGGCCAGGCGAAGCGCTTCACGTCGAGTCCGCGGGCGAGCTGATCCTGGTAATGGCTGTCGAAGACCTGGTCGAAATAATCATGCCAGTCCGTGCGCCGATTGAAGCCGGGCATGTGGTGGTTCACCTTGCCGCCGCCGAGCACATGATAGCCGTTGGTTTTGAAATGCTGTGGAAGGGTAGGCACGTCGGGCAGGGCTTCGAGCCATTTGGTTTCATTGCCATAGATGCCGGTGGTGGACGGCCGCAGTCCGGTGAGCGTGGCCACACGCGAGGGATTGCACACCGGCGCGGCGACGTGGGCGTTGGTGAAGAGCAGTCCGCGTTTCGCGAGCCGGTCGATATGCGGCGTTTTCACCTGCGGATGCCCGCCGAGGCAGCCCACCCAGTCGTTCATGTCATCCACGACGATCATGAGGACGTTCGGGCGCTCGGCGGCGCAGGCTGAATGGCAAACAACCCCGACGGCAAGGAGCGCTAAAAGGATGGGCTTCATGGTTCAGGGCCGTTTTTGAGTTCTTGCTACTGCACTCCTCCTTTGCTAACGAGTTTTCGATTGCCCTTCACGCGGGCGGTGGCGGCTTCGTCGGCGGCGAGGACGTCCTCTTCGCGGAAGGTGGTTGTGAGGATTTCCTGCTCCTTCGAGCGGTTGTAGTCCCAGATGAGATGAATGGTGCCGTCGGCCACTTGCTGGGCATCGGGGTAGGAGACCGGGAAGCGGTCGTCGATCATGAGACCGCTCGACCAGGTCTGGCCGTCGTCTTTGGAAATGAAGGCGGTGAGTTTGCGGCGCTGTTGTTTGCCCTCGGAAGCGGGGTCGGCGTCGATTCCCATGTGCTTGAGCAGCAGCAGATTGCCGGATTGCAGGCGGCCGAGGTAGAAGCGGGAGGCGGTGTGGCGGATGGCGGGAACATTGAGCGGACTCCAGGTGAGGCCGCCGTCGGTGGAACGGCTTTCGCCGATGCCCAGATTGGTGCGCAAGAGCATCCAGAGGGAGCCGTCCTGGCGCTCCACCGTCATCGGTTCGGAGGGAGCCAGATTGGAGTCCAAGACAAGCTCACCTTTCACGGCGAAAGTCTCGCCCTTGTCCCGTGACACGAGCGACTGCATGCCAAAGCTGTCCCCCGTTTTCCGGTCACAGACCGAAAGCAACCATTCGCCGCAGGCTAGCACGATGGGCCGGTTGAGAATGACGCCTTTCGCGAGCCAGCGCGGCTGCGACCAGACGGGGTTTTCACTTTCGGCGTCATCCGCCTTGATGGCCCAGGCTTCCCGGACGCTGGCGTGATGCCAGATCAACCAGAGTTTTCCATCGGGATCGATCCACGGACGGGGATCATAGGCCTTGAGCGGGCCGGGGCCGTCGGGATCAATGGCGAGCACCTCCTTCCAGGTCTTGCCGCCATCGCCGCTGGTGCTGAGGACGGTGTAGGAATGCGGGCAGCGCTCGATGATTTCGCCGGGGGTCTTGCCGGAATACCAGGCCGCCCAGAGGCGTCCGCCGCGTGAAACGGCCAGGCTGGGCACGCCGGTGCAAGTGCGTTTGGCGCGGGCGTAGGCCTCGGTGCTGTTGGGATTCGGGATCAGCTGCGGCGGCGCTGAGCGTCCGGCACCTGGCGCGCCGTCGCTCGGGTCAATGCCAGCGGACTGGTCGGGGTTGGGTTTCGACTTGGGAGCATCGCTGGCATTTAGCGTGGCGAGTGGAGCGAGCAGCAGTGCCGCAGTGAGCGTTAGAGTGTGTTTCATTTTGTCTTCTTCTTTTTCTTCTTCGTGGGCAGTTCCGCCGTCGTCGTGGCGGGTTCTTTGCCGAAGAAGTAATCGGGGTAGCCCCAGGTGCTGGCTTTGCCTTCGGACTTGCCTTTTACGGCGGTGACTTCAGCGGTGAGTCGCTGGAGATTTTGCGGATCGAGCAGCGGGTCTTGGGTCTGCTCGCGCCAGGTGGTGAGTTGTTTTTGCAGCTCGGCGAGGGTGCTGGCGTGCTTGGCGGATGCGGCGAGGTTGTGGAACTCGTGAGGATCGGCCTGGAGGTCGTAGAGTTCGTAGCGCGGGGGGTTCTCCATCACGGCGTAGGCGGTGCGGACTTCGGGTGCGGCATCTGCGATGGCCTTGGGGATGTAATCGTCAAAATGAGGCTCTCCATGCTTTTTCGCGGCCGTTTCGAGCTTGCGAAGGGTATCGTCGAAATCGGGATTCAGGGTGTCAGGCAGTAGATTCTCGATCAGCTTGAAGCGCTGCGTGCGCACACTGCGCTGCGGATGGTAGTTCGAAGCGGCGGCGTGGGTGTGATACTCGGCGAAGAGATGCGTGCGCCATTTCGCGGGCTCGTCGGCGAGCAGCGGTTGCAGCGGCAGGCCGGGCAAATCCGCCACCAGAGACGCGCCACACGCAGCGAGCACCGTGGGCATGAGATCAATAGTGGAGACGAGTTCCTCGCGGACCTGCGGCTTGGCGTTCCCCGGCCAGCGGATGAGCAGCGGGATGCGCAGGCCGCCTTCGTAGCAGGTGCGTTTGCCACGCAGGAAGTCCGCGCCGTGATCGCCGATGTAGATGACGATCGTGTTGGACGCTTTGCCGCTTTTTTCGAGCATGACGAGCAGGTCACCCACGCAGGCGTCGAGTCGCGCGAGCGAGTTGTAGTAGTCGGCCACCATCTCGCGCATCGCGGGCGGGTCGATGCCCATGTAAGGCATGGCTTTGACCTCCGCGCCGGTTTGCGGCGACTTCGGCAGTCCATCGACCTGTCGCAACCACGGATCATGCGCATCGGGGAAGTTCACGCTGAGAAAAAATGGCGTCTCGGACGCGCTGATGAAGCTCGCCGCATGCTTCGCGTAATCGCCGAGCTGCTTCCGATTGAAGTTTGCGCCCGTGATCTCGTGAAAATCAAACGGGAACGCCGATTCAGGGTTGATGTGCAGCTTGCCGATGATGCCCGTGCGATAACCCGCCGCTTTCAGGCTGCGCGGCAGATTCGGTGTGTCCTCGCGGTAAAGGCGGAATCCCCAGGTCGCGAGACCGATCTGCCCGTGCTGATGCGGATACAGCCCCGTGAGAAAACTCGCGCGCGACTGGCTGCAGCCCGCCTGCGGCACAAAAGCGCGATTGAAGCGCACGCCTTGGCTCGCGAGCTGATCGAGATTCGGCGTGCGGGCATACGGATCGCCATAGCAGCCGAGTTCAGGGCCGTTGTCCTCGGAGACGATGAGCAGCACGTTAGGCGGTGCGGCTTGGAGTAGAGTCGCAGAGGCGCAGAGCAGACAGAGGTAGTGGATGAAGAACTTCATGGTTGCTTCTTCTTCCGTTTCTTTTTCGGAGCTGGTTGGGCTTCAGGCTTCACTTTGGTGCGCTCGGCCAACATGTGATCGAGCTTTTGGCTCAATGCCTGTCGCGTGTCCGACTGCGTGGAGTGCGCGGCGATGTTTTCCTCTTCAATCCAAAACGCGCCCTCGTGGCGGGTGCTGGGGCCGGTGGTGTAGTCGTAGAGTTCCTCGGCGACGAGCTGTCGCGCGGGCCAGGTGATCCAGCGGGTGTAGCGATGGGTTGCGGTGCGCAGAGAGTAGCCCATGAACTCGGGCGTGCTGGCGCTGAAGGGGCGGGTGAACTGGCTCAAGGCGGACTCGCGGCCAGGTGCCTGCGGGTTTGCAAGCATGGGGACGAGGCTGCGTCCATCGAGCTCCTGCGGCGCGGGCAGTGAGGCGAGTTCGGCAAGCGTGGGAAAGACATCGACCAGCTCCACGAGGCCCGATGCGGCGGCTCCGGGCGCTAGCAGGCCGGGGGTGCGGATGAGCAGCGGCACACGGGTGTCGCGCTCGAAGTTGGTGCCTTTGCACCAGCGGTCTTTTTCGCCAAGGGACCAGCCGTGATCGCCCCAGAGCACGACGATGGTGTTCTGCGCGAGGCCGAGCTGATCGAGCGCGGCGAGCAGCTTGCCGATTTGTGCATCGGTGTAGCTGACGCAGGCGTGGTAGCCGTGACGCAGGGTGCGCGTGGTGGCGGCGTCGAGGTGCTCGTCCTTCGGCATGTCGCGGTAACCGCCGAGTTCGCGATGACTGTGGTGGGCGTGCTCGGAGATGCCTTTCACGCGCTGGCTGTCGTCTTTCAGCTCGAAGGTCGCGGGATCGTAGAGGTCCCAATAGGGCTTCGGGGCGTTGAAAGGCAGGTGTGGCTTGAAAAAGCCCACCGCTAGGAAAAACGGCTTTCCGCCGCTTTGCAGGCCGGTGAGTTTTTCGATGGCCAAACGCGCCAGTTTGCCATCCGGGCAGCCTTCATCGGGCACATCGGCGGCTTCCCAGGCTGCGCCTTTGCCCTCGCCGCCGGAATCGCCGAGCACGGAGTTTTTCCAGCCCTTCTGCTTCAGAATCTCCGGCTCGGACCATGAAGCAGGGTCGAGTTCACGCTCGTCGCCACTGAAGATCTTGCCGAGCGAGACGGTGCGATAGCCGTGGTTTTTGAAAAGCTGCGGCAGCGTGACGATGTCAGGCTGCGTGTCGCGAAAGAGGTTTCGGTTGTGCCAGACGCGCGTGTTGTCCGGCAGCCGGCCCGTGAGCAAAGAGGTGCGTGATGGCCCGCACACAGCCTGCTGCGTGTAGGCATGATCAAAACAGCGCGCTGAGGCGGCAAAGCGGTCGATGTTCGGCGACTTCACCAGCGTATCGCCATAGCAGCCGAGGGACGTGCGCAGATCGTCCACAGCAATGAAGAGGACGTTCGGGCGCTGCTCCGCAGCGAATGACGAAGCAAAAATGACGAATGACGGAAGGATCAGGAGCAGAATGAGGCGTTTCATTCGACAGCCTCCTTCTTCTTTTTCTTCTTCGAGGGCTTCACGCTGGGATCGTAGTCGGGGTTTGGCTTCATCATCTCGGCACCGACCTCCTTGCGCCAGGCTTCGAGTTCGCGGCGCAGTTCGTCCACCTTCGCGGTTTGTTCGGCGATGAGGTTCTTGGTTTCGCTGAGGTCATCGCTGAGATTGTAGAGTTCGATGCCTTCGGGATCAAAGGTCTGGATGAGCTTCCATGGGCCCTTGCGGATGACGCTGCTGGGAACGCTGGAGGGATGCTCGTTGTAGTGCGGGTAATGCCAGAAGAGCGAACGCGCTGGCAGTGATCCTTCGCCGGTGAGCACGGATTGAAGATTCACGCCGTCTTGATGCTGATTCGGTCGTGCAGGCAGTCCCGCCGCCGCGAGGCAGGTGGGATAAAAATCGGTGCTGGTGACGGGAGTGTTCACGACGCTGCCTGCTTTGGCGACACTCGGCCATTTGATGATGAGCGGCACGCGGATGCCACCTTCATAATAGGCACCTTTGTTCGCCCGTAGCGGGGTGTTGTTGGTCGCGTTGTAGAAGCCGCCGTTGTCGCTGGTGAAGAGGATGACGGTGTTTGAATCGAGGCTGAGTTCCTTGAGCGCGGCCATGACCCGGCCCACGCTTACATCCACGCTCTCGACCATCGCGGCATACTCCGGCTTGCCCTGGCGTTCGGCTTCCGGGATGCGCTCGTATTTGGCGATCATGTCCGCTTTCGCCTGCAAGGGCGTGTGGACGCCGTAGTGCGGGAAGTAGAGGAAGAAAGGCTTGTCCTTGCTCTCGCGGAGGAACTTCACCGCCTCGTCGGTGAGACGATCTGTCAGGTATTCGCCCTCTTGGCCATCGGGGAGCACGTTCCACTTGGCGCGCTGACCGGTGGCGGGAATCTTCCAATCGCCTGCATACGGAAAGAAGTAGCTTCCCGGCGCACCGTGCGCGTTGCCGGCGATGTTCACGTCGAAGCCATGATGCTCGGGCAAGGAGAACGGCTCGGAACCGAGATGCCATTTGCCGATGCTCGCTGTGCGATAGCCGCCCTCGCGCAAGGCTTCCGCGAGGGTGATTTCCTCCACGGGCAATCCGCGCAGGAAGCGCCCCTCACGCAGCTTCGCCTTCGGCTCCCAGCGCCCGGACGGCAGCCAATCGGTCAGCAGCAGCCGCGCCGGATACTTCCCCGTGAGCACCGCCGCGCGGGTCGGCGAACACACCGCGCAGGCCGCGTAGGCATCGGTGAACCGGACGCCCTCCTTTGCCAGACGGTCGATGTTCGGCGTTTGGTAAAACGTGCTGCCCTGGCACCCCAGATCGCGCCAGCCGAGATCGTCGATCAGGAAGAGGATGATGTTGGGCTTTTGCTTGGGCGCATCAGCAGCATGCAACTCGGCCAGTGGCGCGAGCAGCAGAAGAATGATGAGGGCTTTTTTCATGCTGGTCACTTGGATTCAGGTTCCTTCGCTGCCCCGGGAGCAGGACGGAGCAGTTTGGAAAGGAAGACGGTGTCGCTGAACTCCTGGCCGACGCTGTCGCCGAGGCGGATGATGACGAGTTCCTGCGAGGGGATGACGTAGCAACGCTGCTTGCCCTTACCCATGGCGGCCACGGTGTCTTTGGGCGGCTGGAAACCGAGCTGCTTGCGTTCCTCGATGACACGCCGCGCCTTCGCCGGGAGTTGCACGCCATCGCCAGCCTCGGTGCCCTCGATGCCTTGTCCTATCAGCCAGAAGGTGAGGCCATAATTGGGCTTCGCAGTCGCGGGCCTGAAGCATTCCCGGAGCAGCGCTTCCGGGATCAGTTCCTTGCCCTGCCATTTCCCTCCCAGCCGGATGAACTCGCCGAACTTCACCCATTCGCGGGCGGTAAGAGACGTACCGGACGGCATCCGGAGATTGCCTCCACGATCTTTTGCCCAAGCCCCGGCCTGTAGCCCGATGGGATCGAGGATGCGGCGTTTGAGATAGGCTTCGACGGATTCGTTGCGCGGCTCCAGCTTGCGCCGCATCAGCTCGCCGAAGCATTGGAACGGGATGGGACCATACGAGAACCGGGTGCCGGGATCGGCGGTCGCCTCAGCGATCATGATGGCGCGGCTATACATAGGTGGGGCTCCGTTCTCACCACCTTCGATGCCGCTGCTGAGGCTGAGCAACTGCCGGATTGTCACCTGCGACTTGCGCGGATCGGTCTTCCATTCGGTCAAAGTGTCGCTGACCTTCTCGTCGAGCTTCAGCAGACCATCCTGCACCGCGCACACCGCCATGACGCCGGAAAAGCTCTTGGTGCCGCTGGCCAGTTCATGAGGCTTGTCCTGCCACCCCGGCGCGTAATCCTCAAAGATGATCTCACCGCGTCGCATCACCAGCACGGACACGCCGTGCGCCGACCTTGAATACTCCGCCGCCGCGCGGAAACGCTGCGTCTCCTCGGGCAAGAGACTGGGTGGCGGAATCTCGGCAGCGTGCAGCGATGCCGACGGAGCGAGCAGCAATAGCAGCTGACCGAAAACGGCCAGCAAAAGATGGAGTGATTGATTCTTCATGGGTTTGTCCGTCATTTTTTGTTAGCTTGATTCTTCATTTTCTTCTCTGGCTGAGATTCCGGCACGGGAGTGGAGTTCTTGTTCGAGTCTTGTGCCACCACGCCATCGAGCGCCACCTTGAGCCTCGTGCGGGCTGCTTTGGCTTCGGCATCGGGCGTTTCGGCGGGAACGGGGATTTCACTCCACGGCGCGTCACGCATGTCGAAGAAGTCTCCCGCGCTCGTGAGCTTCCAGCGGGCGTCTCGGACGTAGCGGTCGCTGCGGAGCTGCACATAGACCCACTCGCGCGGTTTGCCGGGCTGTCCGAGGGCTTGTGGCGCGATGCTGTGGCCGTCGATCATTACACCGGCGGGCAAGGTGCCGCCAGCCAGCTCCGTGAAGGTCGGGAAGAAGTCGGTGATGCTCACGAGGTCTTTGGAGGCTTTCCCGGCGGGTGTCGTGCCGGGCCAGTTGAGGATCAGCGGCACGCGGCAGCCGCCTTCGTTGAGTTCGCCTTTCTTGCCGTGAATGGGTCGGCCATGGACCGTGTGCGCTCCTTTGGTGGAGCCGTTGTCGCCGACGAACACGACGAGCGTCTTCTCCCGCAGCTTCAGGCTCTCCAACTCCGCGACGAGCTTGCCGACGAGTTTGTCGAGATAGGCGATGTTGTCCGCGTGGAGGTCGGGTTTCTTCCCGACGCTGTCGGGCGTGGGCTGGAGTTTGTAGTGAATGAGGGGCGAGGGGTAATAGAGAAAGAACGGTTGATCCCGGTTCTGGCGGATGAAGCCCACCGCGAACTCATGCAGCAGATCAGGGCCAAAGGTCTTCTTGTTGCCTGCGATGATCTTGCCGTTGTGGTTGTAGTCTGGCCCCCAGTAACGTGAGCGTCCGCTGCCCTCCTCCCAGCGCTCACCCCAGATCATGAACTCATCAAAACCCCACCTCGCGCCATCCTCCGGCGTGACGAGGTATTCCAGGTCCGACCACTTTCCTGACACTGCCGTGGCATAACCCGCCTGCTTGAGCACTTTGGCGATGCACACCTCGCCCTGCGGCGTGGCGGCGGCACCGAGGCCGTTGTCGGTCACACCTGTGCGGAAGCCGTAGCGGCCAAACATGCCCATCGCCCGCGTCGGAGCACAGAGCGGTGCCGCAAAACAAAACTCGAACCGCGTGCCACTCGCTGCGAGCGCATCCAGATTCGGCGTCTTGTAGGCCGATCCATAGCAGCCGATGTCCGGCAGACCGAAATCATCGGCGAGGATGTAAATGATGTTGGGCTTGCCTGAGGATGTTACCGCATCTTTGGCAAGAAGCGGTGCTTGTGCCGACACAAGCACGAAGAAAGCGAGAAGGAGGAGCCGGTGGGTCATGACTGACGATGGTAACGCAACCCAGGCCCCCGACTCACTCAAAAAGAGCTGTTCTTTGGTGGAACAGGCGGCGCAGCGAGTGGCGCGAGCAGGAGGGCGGTGAGAAAGAGAAGGGTGGGCTTCATGTGTCAGCGAATCCAGATGCCTTTGCCCATGCCGCCTTTTGGCGTGGTCTTGGGGTAGTCGGGGTTGGGCTTTTGCTCGATGACCTTCACGACTTGTTCGATGGGTAGGTCGGTTTCAGAGTCACGAAGACGAACGCCCGTAACGCTGACGTTGCGCACAGTGCAATCGAGGTCGGGGGAGAAGATTTCAGTCCAGCGAGACTGATCAGTGCCGGGCGCGCCTTTGTCGGTCGTGGATTTCGGGCCGAGTTCGACGAGGTGATAGTCTGCGGGTAGCGTAAAGAGCAGTTTTGCACCACGGAGAGTCAAACCGTCGGTGTTGGCGTGGATCTGGATGCTGCTGGGGCGGTGGAAGGTGAGTTTATCAAAGGTGATGTTCCGCAGCGTGCCGATACCAGCGCTGAAGTCCTTGTCGCGGCCAACTTCGAGATTGGGTTGGTCGTAGAGTTTGAAGTCGCGGATGTCGGTGATGTGACGCATCGTGATGTCGTGGATGGGGCAGTCAAGTGTGGTGCCATCGCTGAAGCGCTTCACGCCGGGCAGCAGTCGGATGGAGTTGGCCGAAGGGATGCCATCGGGTGAGCCGTGAACGTCCTCAATGATGATGTGATGGATGGCCCCGAAGCTGGGTGCGTAGTTTTTCCACTCCCAGGCATTCAGCGCGACGGTGTCGTCGTGCGAGACACCGTTCACGTTGCGGATGAGGCCCTCGCTCGCGGGTCCGTTCACATGCACGCCATCGCGCCCGTGCTCGTCGAGCGTGACACCATTGACGGTGAAGTTGCTGACGTTCGCCAAATGCACGCCAAAGGCTTTGCTCTGACGGATGGTGATGTTCTTTACTGAAACGCGGCGGACATTTTGCAGCAGGATGACGCCGTGCGTGCCAGGCACGGGCTGCTGCTTCGAGGAAAGTCCTCGTGTGTTGCCTTCTCCAAACGTCGTCCAGATGCCGCCTTCGATGGTGATGTCGGTGTCGGGTTGTGTGTCGGCGGGCACGGGCTTGTCAGCAAAGCCGACGATGTGCTCGTTGCGCACCATGCAGGTGTTCGTGCCGGGCTTGAGCTGGATCACAGTATCCGGGTCTGCGGTGATCTTTTGGCCGGATTTGAGAATGATCGGGCCATCGAGCACATAAGAACGGTCACGCTTCGGCAGATGCACGGCGTTGTTTGTGTCGAGTGCGGCCTGGATGGCGGCGTTGGCGGGGTCGCCTTCGAAGGGAAGTGCTGCGCGTGATGCGGCAGCTTGCGACGGCAGTGCCGCGAACGATGCCAGCAACAGGATGATGCAACGCATGAATGTCGGCTCAGGGCGGGACATGGGTGGTTAATTCTTATCCCAGGGTGCTCTGAGCTTGGGCTTCTCGGTGAGGAACCCGAGGCCGCCGCGCAGCCTGCCCTCCTTGGTGAAGTAAGGATGGAAACCCTGGCCGTTGATGCCGTTGCCATCATAGCGGTCGCGGCGCGTCGAGATGGCGATGCCTTCGCGCAAGGCCCAACCCATCCAGCCGAAGCCGGCCTCGCTGAGCAAGGTGGTGTAATACTTTGCCACATCTGCTCGCGTGGCGTCGTCGAGACAACCAGGGATGGTTTCGTTGACGAGCATGGGCTTGCCGTGGCGCTGCTGGATCGCCTTGTAGCTGGCGATCTTGGCCTCCAGCGCCTTGCGTTCGCGATCATACGGATGACCGCAAAGCACATCCATGAGCGGCGCGAAGGTGTCGATGTTGCCGCCATTCATGGTCCCGATGGTGATGGGTTGCTGCACACCGCAGGCGCGCACGGTGGCCGCGACGTCGCTAAGCCAGGCGAACTCGCGTTTGTTGGCGTCGCTGTTCAAATCATGCGCCTGCGGCTCGTTGCAGAGATCCCAGATGAGGATGCGATCATCCTTTGCCAGAGGCGTGACGAGCGCCTTCACATATTCCAAAGGCTGGTTCCATCCGGGCTTCAAATTTTCCACATAGGTGCCGCCGTAATCGAATTTGGAATCATGCCAGCGATTGAACAGGCAAGGCATGACCTTCATGCCGTTCTCGGCGATGGCAGCGACGGCATCCATGAAGTTCGCCGTGACCTTTTCAGGATCGCGAATCCACGCCGTGAACTCGATCCACAGCCGGATGCAGTTGGCATTGACCAGCTTCGCCAGTGCCACCTCTTCGCGCATCCGGGCACCATCGTAGAACCACCACGCATCCTCGATTCGCGCCGCCCATGAAGGAATGATGCTGAAGCCGCGCAGCCAGCCGTAGTTGGGATAGGAATGCAGTGTTGGCTTTGGTGTTGCAGCAGCGAGAGGATCGAATCCACTGGCGAATGCGGAGGCGGCGATGGTTTGAAGCGCACGGCGGCGGGTGATGTGACGAGAGTTCATGGATGTGAAATGGCAGGTTGCAGGCGCACATTATTCTGTGCTAGTCTCCAAGCATGAACATGATTCTGGAAAAAGATGTCGTCAGTCTCACGGACTTCGCCCGCCAGACCCGCAAGCACACGGCGGAACTCAAGAAGCACAACCGCCCGCGCGTGCTCACTCACAACGGCAAGGCTGCGGCGGTGGTGCTGTCGGTGAACGCTTTCGACAAGCTGATGCACGCGGCGGAGGAGTATCGCCTGGACATGGAGCTGAAGGCCGCGCTGGAGGCGTATGATCGTGGAGATCGGGGCACTCCTGGTGAAATTGCGTTTGAACGTATTCGCCGCAAAGCCAACCTTCGACAGGCGAAGCAATGAGCTTTTTCTGGAGTCTCGCAGATGCTGCGGAGGAAGATATTGATCGGCAAATGATTTGGTATGAGGCCGATGAGCTTCGCGGCGGAGCAGACCTTGCGAACCGATGGAGTGATCTACTAAAGTCGGCAATCGTGAAGCTGGCGCTTTCACCTCATCGCCATAGTTTCGCGCCAGAAAACGGCAAGTGGATGCAGCAGTATGAGATCCGTCAGATGCTTTTCCGTCCGTGGAAATCAGGCGTTGGATAGCGGGTGCTTTACACCATCGACGAGGCTCGAAAACTCGTGACGATTCTCCAGATCCGTCACGAGCACCGACGCTGGCTGTTTGAGGCTGAGGATGACGAAGGCTAGTCCACATACACAAACTCGTTGGCGTTAAACAGTGAGCGGCAGAAGGCGAAGAGGCCGTTGGCTTGAATGAACTCAGTGGCGAGCCGTTGCTCCTCGACCGTGGGTTCGCGGGAGAAAGCGAGGGCGTAGGCTTGGTGGATTTGTTTCGCGAGGGCGGGTCCTGCTTCTCGCTGCAAACGCTCGGCAAAGTAGCGGGACTGGCGGAGGATGAAGTCGTTGTTGAAGAGGGCGAGGGATTGCAGCGCAGTGGTGGTGGTCATGCGCGCGGGCGTGAGGTTCGCGGGATCAGGGCAGTCGAGCGTGGTGAGAAACTTCTGCGGGGTGCTGCGCACAACAAAGCGATAGATGCTGCGCCGCCACAGCTCGGGTGTGTCGGCCGTGATGTGCTGATACACCGGCGCGTAGCCTTCGGTGTAGGTGAAGTCGGTGAAGCCGGGACCGCCGGTGTGCTGGAGGTTGAGTTTGCCGGAGATGGCGAGCACGAAGTCACGCGTGGCCTCGGCTTCGATGCGGCGTGGGTTTTGTCGCCAGAGGAGGCGGTTCCCGGAGTCCAGGAGTGATGGAGTTTTGGAGTGCTGGAGTTTTGGCATCTTGTCATCACTCCATTCCTCCACCACTCCCATGCTCCTCTGCCGATAGGTCCGCGACATCACGATGAGCTTGTGCATGTGCTTGAGCGACCAGCCGCTTTTCAGCAGCTCATCAGCAAGGTAATCGAGCAATTCGGGATGAGATGGATGACCGCCGCCGAGACCAAAGTCGCTGGGGGTGTTGACGATGCCCTGGCCAAAATGCCAGTGCCAAAGGCGGTTGACGATGACGCGTCGCGTCAAAGGATTGCGCGGATCGGTGATCCAGGTGGCGAGGGCTTTGCGGCGGTCGCCTTCGGGCGTGTCGAGGGTGCCAAGAGCGGGTTTGAGATCGCGCAAGAGGCTGAGCGTGCCGGGTGGGATGGATTCGTCGGCGGGAGACTCGGGATCGCCGCGTTTGAGGATCTGGATGGCGGGCGGTTTGTCGGCAATGACCGCGTAAACTTTGTCTGTGGTGACTTTGGCGTTCAGTTTCGCGCTGAGCTGCTTTTCTTCGGCTTGCAGCGCGTTGACGCGGGCCTTGTCGGCAGCGGAAAGCGGCTGGGATTCGATGTCGAGCGTGAGTTTGGCATCGCCGAGAAAGAGCAGATCGCTGCTGATGCCGTCTCCTCCATCGGTGGCGATCAAAGTGAGAGTCGGCGCGTTGGCGGGGATGATGAGGTCGAGGTGCGCAGACTCGTCTTTGCGCATCTTGAGCCGCTGGAACTTCTGCTCGCTGCCGATGAAGACGGTGAAGTCTGCGAGACTCTTGGCGGTCTGTTTGCTGGCTCCGAAGCCGACAAACGCAGTGAAACGCATCTTCGCGTAGCCGCTGGCTTGGCGAATCTCTTTGAGGTCGAAGGTGACCGCGCTGTTCGCGTGCAATCCCAGAATGCTGTGACCTTCCTTGGCGAAATCAGCGCCGTCGATGGTTGTCGAGACTTGTGAGGCCAGCGGGCCGTTGCGGATCGCGTCCCAAGTGTGCGCAGAAGTCGGCGGCACGCCCTTCACGGGCTTCTTGAAAGCGACGTTCACTTCCTCGCGACCATCGGGCACGAAGAGCCATTGCACGAACTTCGGTGTGTTCGCATTTCCCCACTCGGGTTTCTGCAAACGGTTGGCCTTGATGTCGCGATGGTAGCCAAGTTTGTCCTTTACGACGGTGCCATTGCCGATGTGCAAGCCCGCACCTTTAACGCCGGTGCCGTGTCCGTTGCCACCGCCGATCATGTCGGCGAGATCAAGGCCTTCGCCGGTGAGTTTGGCGAGTTCGGTGGTGACTTCGCGGAGTCGCGTTTGTGTTTTGGCACGCTCGGCGGCGAGGCGTGCTGACTCGGCAGTGTCGAGGTCGCGATCACCGCGTTTCAAGCCGGCGAAGACCGACCAAAGCGAGTAATACTCGCGCTGCGAGATGGGATCGAGCTTGTGATCGTGGCAACGGGCGCAATTTACCGTGACGCCGCACGCGGCCGTCATGACCTGCGTGACCATGTCGTCGAGATCAAGCGTGCGGGCGCTGCGGCGGAGCACATCGCTCTTTGTTTCGACCTGCCCCACGAAATCCCACGGCCCCGCCGCGANNNNTGACGTAATCGCGATAGCGCCAGGCGTTGTCACGGCGTTGATCGCGCTCAAAGCCGTGGGTGTCCGCATAATGCGCGATGTCGAGCCAGTGGCGGGCGTAGCGCTCGCCGTAGCGCGGACTGGAGAGCAGACGGTCGGCCAGCGCCGCCAATGACGAATCACGAATGACGAATGACGAACCAGAACGGCACTCGTTCACAAAAGCCTCAACTTCAGCGGGAGTTGGCGGAAGACCGTGGAGGTCAAATGTGAGGCGGCGGATGAGCGTGCGAGGATCGGCCGCAGGGCTGGGAGTGAGGTTGTGTTCTTTGAGTTTGGTTTGGATGATCGAATCAATGCTCTGAGGCGTGCTGAACTTCGTTAACGGCTGCCACGCCCAGTGCTGGAGCCGTTTGTCGGCCAGTGCGGCTTTGTCTGCGGCGTTTTCGGGCCACGCAGCACCGGATTCGATCCAGGTTTGGATGGTTTTGATTTGAGATGGCGTCAGTGGATCGCCTTTCGGCGGCATGCGCTCTTTTTCGTCCGCGTTGGTGATGCGCTGGTAGAGAGGCGACTTGTCGATCTTGCCCGCAACGATGGCCGGACCGTCGTGACCGCCTTTGAAGGCGAACGCCTTCGCATCCAGGCGAAGCTCGCCTTTTTGCTTTTTCTCGCCATGGCACTCAATGCAGCGCTCTTGGAGCAACGGGCGGATTTCTTGATCGAAATCGACCGCGAAGGCGGAAGTGATGAAAAAGACGAATATCGCGGGTTTCATCGCTTGATCTTCGTTTTGGCGGCGAGATCGCGGGCGGCCTCGTCCATGTGATGTTTCATCGCCCTGGCGGCGGCGACGGCATCGTGAGCGGCCACGGCGGTCAAAATGGCGGTGTGGTGGTCAATGGCACGCTGCTGGCCGACGTTGCCGATGGTCACGCGGCGGCTTTCGCGACCGAGATCGGCCAGGGATTCGAGCATGAGCTTTAAAATCTCGTTTCCAGCAATGCGGGCGAGGGTGCGGTGGAAGTCGATGTCGGCCTCGACGGCATCATCGTGGGTTTCGGCTGCTAGGAGTCGCTCGTGAATAGCTCGAAGCTGCTTCACATCAGCCGTTTTGGCCTTCAGGGCGGCTTGTCGCGCGATTTCAGGCTCGATGGCCGCACGAGCTTCGCTCAACTGCCGCAGACGCTCTGTCATCTCGGGCAACAGCAGAGACAACGAGCCGCTCAGAGGCTTGTGCAGCCGGTTCACGGCGCGAATGCCGCTGCCGTGGCGGATTTCGAGCAGGCCTTGGAGTTCGAGGCGTTTGGTGGCCTCACGCAGCACGGTGCGGCTGACACCGAGACTCTCGGCCATCAGGCGTTCGGGTGGCAGTTTGCCGTCGCCAGACTCGACCTCGTCACGCAACTGGCGCGCAAGGCGCGAGCAGACCTGCTCGACGAGCGAGGGAGTGGATTTGAGCGGGGAAAGAGTCATGCAATTGGTAGGAGGTCATACCAATTACGCGGATTGATTCGATGAAACTTTCAAGGACTTCCGAATTTCATCCCAAGGATTGTCCATCTGGGACGGCGGCAAGCCACCGGGAGGCCTGGCATCTCGGGCCGAAACGCAGGTGCGCTGGGTCCGATCAGACAAATAATATTAAGGCCCCGAGATGACAATATTGAGCACACGCTGAGGCAACACGGACGATGCCTGAGTAAAAATATCCAGCCCGCCAACCAGTGGTTTGGGTGACACTCTGCCATGCTCTCCAGACAGTTTTTCCATGGCGACGCTGCCATCGTTGCGGCCGACGATGATCAGAGCGCCGGGCCAGACACGGCCAGGGCCTGATCGAGCACACACGTCCGCGTTCCATTGAGGCGCCCAACCGGGAGACACTGGATTTTCAAAGACGAGCGGCATGCTGCCCACCGTTGTATCTGTCTGGCCTGCGGTCAGCGCCCAATGGTTTTCGCCTGGCTCCAGTGCTTTGTCGTAGCCTGGGGCTGCGCCGATGTTTCCATCCGGTTTATAGCCATAGGGGCAGCCAAAGAGGCGCTCGTCAGTAACGATCTGCTCCTGGATCAGAACACGGAAGGCATCATTGGCCGTGGCCGCAATCCCACCCGAGATCTTGTTTGGCACCGAATCTGGATACTGATGACCATTGACTTTGGCATACTGCTGCAGGGCGAGGATGATCTGTTTGCAGTGATGCACGCCGAGGGACTGATTGCCCCTCATCTCAATCTCTTTGAAGGCCGCCACGGCCAGAATCCCGAGGAGCGCAATGACTGTGATCACCAGCAGCAGCTCAATCCGGGTGAAGGCGGCGGTGCGTTTCATATTCAAAGGCATTCAAACCGAAGTGATGGAGGAAACACAAGACTGGAATGAGTCATTCTCCAAACACTTGATGCTTGAGCGCCCGCCTGAACGCGGGACAGTGGTGCGCTTAATCCACGAACGTTCCGAATGCCCCTCCGCGACACCTTGCTCAATCTCGCCATCACCTGCGTGCTGGTGCTGATCATTGTGCTGGTGGCGATCCTTTTGAAGGAGAACAGGCCGGAGGCCCTGCCCGCGCTGCCGGTGGGTGTGGCCCAGGTGCCGCCTGGGCAGAATGCGGACGGCAGCCCCGCGCCGCTGCCGGAGTTCAAGGTGTTCCCGAAGGCGCGGTTCATCGAGAGCCGGACGAACGAGGCGGACACGCTGCGCATCAAGGTGAGCGACACGGAGGAGGAGCAGGTGTTTGTGCTCTATTTTGTGGATGCGCTGGACGCATCCTGGACGCATCCGCAGCGCGTGCAGGAGCAGGCGCGCTACTTTGGCGTGTCGGGTGACAAGGTGGTCGCGGAGGGCCAGAAGGCGACGCAATACGTCACCCAACTCCTCAAAGAGCGCCCGTTCAGCGTGATGACGCGGTGGGAGCAGGTGCCGGAGCGCAGCCGGTTCTATGCGCTGATTCTCGTGGAGCACACGCCTGGTAGCTGGGTCTATCTGGCCGATTTGCTCGTGCAGCAGGGCTTTGCACGCGTGGCAGGCGTGACGACGAGCCTGCCCTCGGACGCCCGCTCCTTGAATGACTACGCGCTGGAGCTTCAGGCGCTGAGACGGCAGGCGGAGCAGCAAAAAACCGGCATCTGGGCGGCTTCCAAGCTCTGAGAGCGCCGAAAACTCCGGCATTGATGTATCATGATGCGTTGATACGATGGGTTTGCCTTGGCCTCCGTTCTCAAATCTCTCAGCTTGATCGCCGATCCCACGCGGGTGCGGATTTTGCTGCTGCTCAAGCAGGAGGAGCTGAGCGTGGCGGAGATGCAGGAGGTGCTGTCGCTGCCGCAGTCGAACATCTCGGCCCAGCTCGCCAAATTAAAGTCCGCCGGGCTGGTCAGCGACCGCCGCAGCGGGAAGAACCGGCTCTACCAGCTCGATGACCCGAACGCGAAGGACCAGCCCACGCACGAGCACTTTCTCGCCCTGCTCGAAGCGGCGGGCATGGAGCTGCGCGAGGTCAAAAAGGACGCCGAAGCGCTCAAGGTCGTCCTGAAAAAGCGGGCGCAGACGGCGCAGGCTTACTTCGATGCCCTGGCGGGCAAGTTTGGCCGCCACTACATCCCTGGACGCTCGTGGAAGGGTCTGGGCGAGACCCTGCTCAAGCTGATGCCGCCGCTGGTCATCGCCGATCTGGGCGCGGGCGAAGGCACGCTGTCACAACTGCTGGCGCAGCGGGCGAAGAAGGTCATCGCCGTCGATAACAGCGAGAAGATGGTGACCTATGGTTCGGATCTGGCAAAGCAGCATGGCTTCACCAATCTCGAATATCGCCTGGGCGACATCGAGGAGCCGCCGATCCCGCCGCTGAGCGTCGATCTCGTGTTCCTGAGCCAGGCGCTGCACCACGCGCAGAATCCCGAGAGGGCGCTGAAGGCCGCGTTCACGATCCTGCGGCCCGGAGGGCGCATCGTGGTGCTGGATCTGCTAAAGCACCAGTTTGAGAAGGCGCGGGATCTTTATGCGGATGTGTGGCTCGGTTTCTCAGAAAGCGATCTGCACGAGATGCTCGGCAAGGCAGGCTTCAAAAAGGTCGAGACCAGCGTGGTGCATCGCGAGAGCAACAGCCCGCATTTCCAGACCTTGCTGGCGCTGGCGGAAAAAGAGAACCGGCTTACTTCGACAGGTCACTGGAGCGGCTCGTGACGCGCGTGGCGGGTTCGCAAACATCAAGGCGACTGTTTGACGCGGCCCCCTTCCCCGCCTCCAATGCCTCCCAGTGAGAGATACCCTGGAAGACCTCGAAAATTTCGTCATCGACGTGGTGATCAACAACCGCCGTGGCGTGCGCGCCAACCTGCTGCGGCTGGTGTTTCGCGGCCTTTCGGGCATCTACTCGGTGGCGGTGCGCACGCGTCTCTACCTTTACCGGCATCGCTACATTCACGACCACCATCTCGGCGTGCCGGTCATCAGCGTGGGAAACCTGACCGTCGGCGGCACGGGAAAGACGCCCGTTGTCGAGATGCTGGCCAAGGCGCTGCAGGAGCATGGCCGGCGCGTGTGCATCCTGAGCCGTGGCTACAAGAGCAAGCGGCAGAAGAAGGTGCCGTTCTCGAAAAAGCTCGCCGCAAAACTCGGCCTCATCCCCAAACCCACGGCTCCGCCTCCTCGCATCGTCTCCGACGGTGAAAAAGTGCTGCTCGACTCGCACAACGCGGGCGACGAGCCCTTCATGCTGGCGAAAAACTGCGCCGGCATCCCGGTCGTGGTGGACAAAAACCGCGTGAAGGCCGGCGCGCATGCCATTCAAAAATTCGGCGCGGACGTGCTCGTGCTCGATGACGGCCTGCAATACCTCAAGCTGAAACACCGGCACGACATCGTGCTCATCGACAAAACGGCCCCCTTTGGCAACAACGGCTTCATGCTGCCACGCGGCACCCTGCGCGAGCCGCCGCGCAGCCTGCGCCGCGCCAGCTACATCTTCATCACCAAGTCCGACGGCGACACCGAGGACCTCATCCAGCAGATCCGCCGCCACAACCGCGCCGCCGAGATCATCGAGTGCCGCCACCGCGCCATGCACTTTGAAAACATCCACACCGGCGAGCGCCTCCCGATCGACGGACTGAAGGGCAAGTTCGTCGGCGCCTTGTCCGGCATCGCCGTGCCGGAGAGTTTTGAAAACGGCCTGCGCAAGCTCGGCGCGAAGGTGGAGGTCATCGCTCGGTTCGCCGATCATCACCGCTTCCACGGACCGGAGCTGAAGCAGTTCGTCGAGCGCTGCGTCCGGCGTGACGTGCATTGCATGGTCACCACCGAGAAAGATTACGTCCGCTTCCCCAAAATGGCGGTGGCGGACATCCCCTTCTACTTCATGCGGGTGGAGATCGAGATCATCCGCGGACGCGACATCTTCGACAAGATGGTGCGTCTCATCGCCGAGCCACGCCGCGTTCCCGCCGGGGTGCTGGCGGCGGATTTCATGGAGGCCTCGTGATGAGCACGGACAACCCAGCCATCACCGAGGTGCGCGTGCGCAAGGTTCGAGTCGGCGGCGACTCCACGGAAGTCATCGATGTCACCGCCCGCGAGGAGCCGCTCGAAATCCGCGTGGAAGGCCGCAGCGTGGCCGTGGTCATGCGCACGCCAGGGCACGATGAAGAACTCGCCGCCGGTTTCCTTGTCAGCGAAGGCGTGGTGCAGAGCTCGCGTGACATTCTGGAGGTCTCACAATGCCCCAGCACCGGCAACCAGCACGGCAACATTGTCGATGTGCTGCTCGGCGGTGCCGTGGTGAACTGGGACTCGCTCACGCGCCACGTCTTCAGCGCCTCAAGCTGCGGCCTGTGCGGCAAAACGAGCATCGAGAGCGTGTTTCAGCAGTTCCCGGCCGTGAAGGGCGATTGGCAGGTCTCCCCTGCCCTGATCGCGAGCCTGCCGGACAAACTGCGTGCCGCGCAAGAGACGTTTTCCAAAACCGGCGGCCTGCATGCGAGCGGTCTGTTCGATCTCAACGGCAATCTGCTCGTCCTGCGTGAAGATGTGGGCCGCCACAACGCGCTCGACAAGATTCTCGGCCACGCGCTCATGCACGACCTGCTGCCGCTCGACCAGCACATCCTGCTCGTCAGCGGTCGCGTGTCGTTTGAGATCATCCAAAAGGCCCTCGCCGGAGGCATCGCGCTCGTCGCGGCCATTTCGGCGCCAAGCAGCCTCGCGGTGGATTTCGCGCGCGAGGCGAATCAGACCCTTGTTGGCTTCCTTCGAGGTGAAACAATGAATGTTTACACCCACCCGCAACGATTGGAGATGTCGTGAACCACGGCCAAAACACTCACCCCCCAACCAGGAAGCGTGGCTGGTTTGCGTGGCTCACCAGCCTGCACAACCCACTCGCAACCGTGGATGAGACGAATTTGGGTATTTCTCTTCGAGTTGCCAATGTGAACCACCGTAAGCTCTGCCGTTGGATTGAAATGCTTCATGGTGTGGTGTTCACGCAGAAACCTGGATTTTTCTGGTTCGAACATGGTTTGTGCGCCGAATTCGTCTTCGGAGAAAAGATGTTTCAAATCGAGGCCGATCCTTGGGACGGTGCTCTTTGGATTAGCTCCAAGCACAACCTTGCCCATCCAAAAGAGCTAGCTGCCATCAGGCACCATCTTGAAGCCCTAGCATTCCCAAACGCGCCACGAAAGAATCTTTCAACCTCTGTCTGAAAACAGTACGAACATGAAACCCGTCCAACTCACCGTCTTCATCATCTGGGGAGCCTTGTGCGCCTCGCTTCTGGTGTATGCCGGAATGATCAGTTCGATGACCTTTCTGCCTGGCAAGGCCGACACCTCGTCCTTGGGCAACATCATCGCCCTGGCGGCTGGCAGCGCGGCAGCGCTGAGTTTTGTGCTGCGCAAGCTGCTGCTCGACGGTTTTGCCGCTGGCACCCTCACTTTGGATGATCCGGCGAACCGTGGGCGTTTCATCGCGGGCAATATTGTGGTCTTCGCGCTGAGCGAGGGCATTGGAGCGCTCGGTTTTGTCAACGGCATCACTTCCGGCGGCCGGATTGAGGCCTGGCTGCCCTACATCGCCCTCGCGTTTGCTTTAATGGTCCTGCACATCCCGCTGCCCTCGCGGTTTCAGCCGAGAAACGACAGTTATCAGCGTTGATGCGGCATGAACGGCTACTTCGACCACAACGCCACGACATCACTGCACCCTGCGGCGCGTGAGGCGTGGCTGCACGCGAGCGAGAAGCACTGGCACAATCCGTCCAGCCTTTATCGCGATGCTGGAATCGCCAGCCAGCGGCTTGAATCGGCACGCGAACGGCTCGGCACGCTGATTGGTGTCGAAGCGGAGCGGATCGTGTTCACAAGCGGAGCCACGGAATCGAACAACGCGTTGATGGCGGCATTCGAGCCGGTGGCCATTTCGGCGATCGAGCATCCCAGTGTGCGCATGCCATCGCGCAGCGCATTGGATTTGCCCGTAAACGCGGATGGCGTCGTCGAGCCTGACGCGGTGAAGGCGTTGCTCACCGCACAACGGCCTGCGCTCGTCTCCGTGATGGCCGCGAACAACGAAAGCGGCGCATTGCAACCCTGGCGCGAAATTGCGGCGATGTGCCGTGAGCAGGGCGTGCCGTTCCACTCCGACGCGGCGCAGTGGATCGGCAAGCGAAATGCCACCCGCCTCGGTGAATGCGATTTCATCACTGGCAGCGCCCATAAATTCGGCGGACCGAAGGGCTGCGGCTTTCTGGTGCTGCCTGCGGAAGATTCACGGCTCCACTTCATGCGCGGCGGGCCGCAGGAAAGCGGTCGCCGGGCCGGAACCGAGAATTATCCGGCCGTCGAGGCGATGGTGACGACCTTGGAGACGATCACGCCTCATCTGGGTGAAATCGAAATCGACCAAAGCCGACGGCGCGATGATTTCATCGCCGCCATGCGCTCGCGTTTCGACGGCTTGCGGGTGATCAGCGAAGCCGCGCCGCGTCTCTGGAACACCGTGCTGATGGTGATGCCCGCGCATCACAATCTGAAATGGCTCACGGCCCTATCGCGGCGCGGGTTCAGCATCTCGACCGGTTCGGCGTGCAGCTCAGGCAAGGAGGGTTCGTCTGTCGTTGTCACCGCCTTGGGAGCCAGCGCAGACGAATTGAAACGCGTGGTGCGCGTCAGCAGCGGCTGGGACACGGCGGCGGCAGACTGGCAGACGCTCGCGGCGGCCTTCGACGAGGTGTTTGAAGAACTGAATCGCGGCGGCAGGCCGCAGTAGTCGGTTGCCAGCCTCAGCTTCACGCCTAGGATCGCCGCCATGAACTGGCGGAACCTTTTTCTCGTCTTTGGCATGTTTGGCGCGTCGCTTCCGGCGCGTGAGTGGCGCAGCAGCGATGGATCACGCACGCTGGAGGCCGAGTTCGCCGGGTTGAAGGATGAGAAGCTGTCGCTGAAGACCAAGGATGGGAAATCCACGGTGCTTCCAGCCACAGCCTTCTCCAAAGAGGATCAGCAGTTCGCCCAGCAGGCGCAGGTGACACTGGAGGCGGCGGTGAAAGCGAAGCCGCTGAGCTTTGAGGTGACACAGGTGCTGCCGGAGGGTTTTCTCTGCCGCTTGGTGAACGAGCTGCTGGGCCAGAAAGGAATCTGGGCCGCCACGGGAGCGCCATTCCTGGTGCTGACCAGCAGCGAAGTCACGGCCGAGCGCGGCACACGGGTGGTGGCGAAGACGCTGTATCACGCCGGGACACGCACGTTTCAGGCACTGGATGGCACGAGCACGCTGATCAACGCCTACAGCCTGAAACTGGACGAGGCCGTCAACACGGCGCTCATGATTCAAACCGCGAGCGGCGGCGATCCGGCGAAGCAGGCGCCGCTGATCGTGGAACCGCTGATGGAGAAGATCATGGTGCGCGGACTGGGACTGCCGATTGGAAAAGGTCACTTCATCACCGACGCGGCCTTCGCGGTGGGAAATCATCCGGTGGCGATTCATCACGAGGGAAAAGATGTGCCTGCGACGGTGGTCAAAAACGACACGAAGCGCGGTCTGGCGCTGCTGAAATGTGCGGGCGTCGAGCTGCCAGCGGGCGCGTTCATTCCGAGGGAGCCGGTGGTTTTCGGCCAGAACATCGTGGTGGCCTCCCTCACGCTGAACTCGACACGGCGTGGCTTTGAGCCCGTGACGATGACCACCGGCATCGTGAGCCGTTTGATCGACACCACCCTCTTCCAACACGACGCGCCGCTGGTGCCGGACGCGGTCGGCGGCTTCGTGCTGAACGACCGCCTGGAGGTGATCGGCGTGTTCTTCTCGCCTGAGACACGCAGATTGGGAGCACGCCCCTCATCCTCACAAACGTCCGGCGGCCCGCCAACGCCGCGTGGCATCACGGAATGCCATCGCAGTGATATTTTGGACGAACTGTGCGTCGAGGGCGGCAAGGACAAACGTCTGCCCGGCGTGCCAGAGCTGAAACGCGGCAGCATCGGGGACGACAAATCCGTCGCCGCCGATTTTCTGCGCAAAACCTGCGTGCTGGTGGTTTCCGCTCGTGAAGTCGCCAAGACACCGCCGCCTGCCAAGACTGCCGCAGGTGTCTCGACACCACCCGGCGCGGCCACTGGCTGGAGTCTGAGCAAGTCCGGCACACGGCACAATGCCAAGTGCCGCTTCTTTGGCTCAGGCGCGGCGTGCCAGGCGACAGATGGGAAGGCGTGCAAAGTTTGCGGCGGATGAGAAAATGGAATGGGTTACGAGTTAGAAGTTATGGGTCGTGAATAACTCGCATAACTCTTCACCCATAACGCTTAACCTACCTTCTTCGGCCGGATCATGAGCACGATCACGAGCGAGAAGACGCACACGAGGGCGAAGACGCCGAAGATCATGTTCAACGGCACGCCGCGATCCGTCATGGCGCCGAAGCCCCAGTCGGCCACGCCGCCGCACATCATGCTGACGAAGTTCATGACGCCATAACCGGTGGCGCGTAACTCGGGGCGCACGATCTGGCTGAGAATGGGCATGTTGTTGCAGTCAAAGAAGCCCCAGCCGACGCCGAACAGAATCAACGCGGCAATGGCGAGCGCGAAGGAGTTCAAGGCAGGCGCGTTGCCCACGCCGAACATCGCTGGCACGATGAGCATCATGCCGATGGCGCTGACGTGGATGCGACCGCGCTCGCTTTTGCGCATCCAGCGGTCCGCCAACCAGCCGCCGAAGAGAGCGGAGAGCAACGCCGCGCCCTGCCAGTAGAGCGAGGCGGACACGCCGGCCTTGCCCTGGCTGATGTTGAAGGCTTTTTGCAGGATCGCGGGCATCCAGTCACGCACCACCCATGCGGCGAGCGCTGGCAGCGTGAAATACATCACGAGCAGAATGAAATTTCGGTTCGTCAGCAGCTCGACGACCGCCACTCCGACGGAAGGCTTTGCGGAGACATCGCCATGGCTGTCCAGGCTGGTCTGGCGCGGCACATCGCGCAGCAGAAACAGCAGCGGGATGGCATAAAGGATTCCAGCCAGGCCGGTGAAGTCGAACATGAACCGCCAGCCGAGGTCCGGCGCGTCCGCCACGAAACCCGCGAAGCCACCGACCATCACACCGCAGTAAATGCCCATCTGATGCACGCCCACGGCCCGTGACCGCGTGCCGCCGGTGTGATAATCCGCGATCAACGCCAGCGCCGCCGGGATGTAGAACGCCTCGCTGATGCCCATCATCGTGCGCGCCCAGTACAGCTCGTTGAAGCTGCCCACATGCCCGGTGAGCCAGGTGATGAGCGACCAGACAAACAAGCTGCCGCAGATCGTCAGCTTGCGGCTGAAACGGTCCGCGATGTAGCCGCCGATGGGGCTGAAGATGGCATACACCCACTTGAACGACGCCAGCATGTGCCCCCAGTTCTCCTCGCTGCCGATGTCCGTGATGTCGCCCATCACCGACACCTTCATGGAGGCGATCATCTGCCGGTCCAGGTAGTTCAGCAGCGCCACCGGGAACAGCAGCCCCACCACCAGCCAGGCGCGGCGCATGAAGGCGGGGGAGTCAGCATCAGAAGTCGGAGATGTGGGCATCCCGCCATGAATCACAGACTCAGAACCATGAAAAGCCTGAATTCATGCCCAGGCTTGATGTGGGGATGATCGAAGCTGTTCCTGCTCGTCGATTGGGAGTGGCATGCGCTGGCGGTGCGCAGGGGATGCTCATCCACCCGCTGAAGCGGGCGGCTACGCCGCAAGGCGGTGATCTATGGGTAAAGGGGCCATTCTTGGCCCCTTTCTTCACGGGGCAGGAATGCCCCGCGTACCGCGCCGCTCGTCGCCTCAATCCAAGAACGAGCAGATGTACTCGCAGATGCCGGAGCTGACGCTGATGTCGAAGCCGCTGTTGGCGGGGACATCGAAGCACTGGCCCTCACTGTAAGCATTTTTAGCCTCACTGCCATTCAGCTTCACCACGCACTCACCGGCGACGATCTCCATGCGCTCCGCCTTGGCGGTGCCGAAGTGGAAGCTGCCTGGGTAGATCATGCCCAGCGTTTTCTTGCTGCCATCAGGAAACACGATGCTGTGGCTGACGACTTTGCCGTCGAAATAGACGTTCGCTTTGGTGACGGCGGTGACATTCGGGAATTCGGCTGGGATGGCGGACATAGGACGCGAGGGATAATTGATGATTTCATGCGCGGCAAGCGCCGGGTGCTCTGATTGATGCCAGCCATGGGGCGCGAGTCTTATCATTTCGCCTTCCGCATGTCCCGCATACAGTTTTATTGGGCATGGCAGGCTACTTGAGTTTGGCGAGTGCTTCTTCTGCCAGCTTGCGCGCCTTGGGTTGATTGAACTTGGTGCTTGATGCGGCGGTAAAATCAGCCCTGGCCTCGGGGGTGCTGCCGAGGGCAAGATGGGCGCGGCCACGGTTGTAGAGGATGTAGGAATCATTGGGCGTGAGCGGCAGCGCGGCATTGTATGCGTCAAGGGCTTCGTCGGCACGACCAAGGAGCAGCAGGGCGTCACCACGGCGGTTCAGGGCTTTGGCGGAGAGGGGGATTTTCATCTCATGCGCGGGCGGAACGCAGTCACGCAAGGCATGGAGCACTAGTTCGCAGGTGGTGGCGGCAGATTCGACCTCGGGAGATGCGGACGTGGCATCCTTGAGATCCTCCTTCACCTGCTCCAGCAACGTTTCGAGCGGTGACAGGGCGTAATCACCCGGGCCTTTGGTTTGCGCCTGTTGCTGGAGCGCCTCGACACATCTCTTCACTTCTCCTGCGGCAGCCAGTTTGGTGATGTCCTCCAACGTGGGCAAAGTTGAAACCGCTGGCGATGCCATCGGCGACGCCGTGGGAGACTGACCTGCGAGGAAGATGTCATCGCCAATGAGGCGCGAATATTCAGCGGGAATCTGACCGCCCTCTGAACGCTCCAACACGCCCGCGCGGGTGCGTTTGAAAACCTGTTCGATGGTCAACCCAGGTGTGCGCAGGTGTTTGAGCAGTTCTTCGGTGTAGAGACCGTTGGTGCCATCACCGTCGAGCGCGGTCTGCCCGGCATCCGTGGCAAAGGCGATGAGCGAGCCTGCAGGGGGCTTCATTTCCGCGAGACCGCCCGTTTCAACGGCATCGCGGGTGCGTCCGGTGCGAGCCACGGCGGTGGTTCGGCAGGCATCGAGAATGACCAGGTTGCAACGGGCGCCGGAGGTTTTCATGTCTGCCAGCGCCTGCTCGACGTTGAAGAGCTTCGTTTCTGCGAGCATGCGCAGCGTCACGTCATCGGCCCCCTCGGGTGAGTAGCCGGATTTGACAGGCAGCAGATAATTGGAGCCTGCCACGGAGATCCCGTGACCTGCATAGTAAAACAGGCCGACCTCGGCCCCGGTCAAAGTGGCGCGGAATTCCATCACGGCGCGCAGCAGTTGGTCGCGAGTCACATTGTGCTTTTCGATCACCGCAAAGCCGAGCTCGCGCAGAACTTGGGCCACAGCTTTGGCATCGTTGCCGGTGTTCCGCAGCGGACCGACGGCAGATTCGTATTTGGCATTGCCGATGACGAGCGCGGTGCGCACGGCTGGTTTGAGAGCGGCATGGGTTCGTGCCGCGAACACGGCCAGCAACAGGCACCCAACAAGGCGGAGGCGGGAGAACATGGCGCACAGTCTGCAATCGGGAATGAGCAGGTCAACCGAATGGGCGGGCATGCAATCAGTTGACCCCATCCTCCCGGCCTTTCATCGTTCCCTGATGAAGTTTGCCCCCTTTGCCCTGCTGCTATTTGTGACGTCCTGCGGCTCACCGTCAAAAACGGACCCTGCGGCGGGTTCATCCACCCTCATCCCGGGCGACCCGTCTGCTCCTTCCCAAGTCACCCCCGGCGAGGCGATGGCCATCGCACAGCGCTACACGAATCATGCGTGGAAACCGTTTGCCCGGAACATTCTTCATGGAAAGGACCCATCGGGCATTCTCGTCAACACGCCGGATGTCAGTCATGAGCCGCAGCAGGACCGCCGGGGATGGTGGATACCCGGCGAGGTGAATCGCGGAGTGCCTTACAAGTGGGGCGGTTTTGATGATCCAGCGTCGTTTGATCGAGGCATCGCGAACGGCAGTGCGGGTGGCGATGTGTCATCTCCGGAGAAGCGACGTGCCGACAATGCCTCCGTCAGCTCCAAGGCGGCAGGAGTGGACTGCTCGGGTTTCGTTTCCCGCTGCCTGAAACTTCCCAGCGTGCATGACACCGGACAGTTGCCTTCAGTGTGTGTCGAACTCGCCAGCGCGCATGAGCTGCAACCCGGCGATGTGCTGAACATCCCGCGTCGCCATGTCATCCTCTGCGCCGGATGGTACGATCCGCGGCACACCTGGATCTATTACTATGAAACCGGCGGCGCTCCTGACTACTGGAAGCCGGGCCTCAAACAAGCCCCGCTCGATGCGCTGCTCGCCCTCGGCTACAAACCGCTGCGATACAAAGGCATGGCCTACGAACCCGTGCCCAGCGGCAAACAACCAACGGAGGTTCTGACTCGTGCGATCAAGGCCCGTGCCATCGTGGTGCCGAATCCGACGGTGGGCGAGCCGTGACGCGCTCAGATCTGGTTTCTTCGTGGTGAAGGGCCGTTGGTGCTCCCTGGTGACATCGGTCACTTGAAACTCAAGGAGGTTCCCGATGCCGGCAAGCCGCCGCCCCCCAGCCGTGCGGCCTCAGGGTTTTGCGTCCGTTTTCATGGCTGAAGTCCGAGCAGCTTCAAACTGTCGCGATGAATCATCGCCTCGATCTGCGCCACATCCAGACGCGGCAGCTTCGTGCCTTCGAGCATGTCGTTGAGCTTGCGGATGCCGTCGATGCTCGCATTCACCGTGGTGAAGGGAAAGTCGGTGCCGAAGAGCAGCTTGTGCCAGACGCCATACTCCTGCGCGAGCATGAGCGAGTTGTAGAGCTGCCAAGGGCGGTAATGCAGCGCGCTGACATCGGCGAACACGTTCTCGTGCTTGCGGATCGTCACCAGGCACTCGCCTTCATAGGGATGCCCGAGATGCGCGAGGATGATCTTCACGCCGGGATGCTTCAAAGCCACCGGCTCGATCAAACGCGGCAGCGTAAAGGCCAGCGGTGCCTGTGCGATGAAGGTCGTGCCCATGTGCAGCAGGACCGGCAGGCCGTTCCTGTCCGCATACTGCCACAGCGGCTCCAGTTTCGGATCATCGGGGCTGAAGCCCGCATACATCGGCAGCAGCTTGATGCCCCGCAGGCCGAGTTCCTCGTGTCCGACGCGCATCTCACGCTCCCAGCCCTCCTGCGTCGGGTCGATGGACAAAAAGCCGATCAAGCGTTGAAAATCCTTCGCCACATAATCCGCCACGGTCTTGTCATCGACCCACAGGCCGCTGAGCCGTGCCTTTCCGCCGAAGACAATGGTGCGCGTGTCCTCCGGGGCCGTTGCGCGATACGCCTCATAAGTCGCGCTCATGTCCACCACATGCCCTGGCCGCGCACGACCTGCCTGCAGGATGAAATCCTCTGTAAAGTCGGCGGGAAAGTTCCAGGCGTGGGAGTGGACGTCGATGATCATGACTCAAATTACTGCGCTGCTGCGATCATCCGGTCAAACTGACGCTCCACCTCGCGCGTGGTTTCGGCGTCGAGCTTGAAACCCACCGGGCCGCGCACCAGCGTGTTTTTGAAGATGCCCTGGCGCACGAGCAGATGCTTCTCGACCGCCAGAAAGCCGTCGAGGCTCGTCTGCATCGAAATCAGCGCTGAGAGCGGGCCATGGATGCGATCCGCCTTTTCTGTATCGCCTGCTTCCAGCGCATTCCAAAGCGGAACGAGACCGCGAATGAGATCTGCACCCGGCATGGTGCCGACAACGCCTCGTTTGAACGAATCGACGAGTGCAATGCCGCCGGTGCCTTCGAAGACACGGGCGCGGCCCTTCGTTGCATCGCGCAATTCAGAGAGCTTCGGGCCAATGGGCGAGGCTTCGGGCTTATACTGCACGCGTTCGGGTCCGAATTCGTCCAAAAGCCGCGCCTGCATCGCGATGGGCATCGGTTTGCCGACGTAGCCGCTGGCGTCCTGCACAATGACGGGAATCTGGATCGCCTGGATGATGCGCGTGTAATACGCGAGCAACTCGCTCTCGCCGATGCCGATGGAAACCGGTGGAATCGCCATCACCGCATCTGCGCCGACACTTTCGGCGTGTTTGGCGTAACGCTCGGCCACCTTGGATGACTCCGCGCCCACGCTGATGACGACCACGCCACGCTCTTTGCCGAAACGGCACGCGGCGGCGGCGAGTTGTTCACGGTCCTCGCTGTCGAGGCGCAGCGTTTCGGAGACCATCGCCATCACGATACCGTGTGCGCCGCAATCGTAGAGCCACGCGATCTCGCGCTCGAGCGTTTCGAGGTCGAGGGTTTCGTTTTCATGCCACGGCGTCTGGAAAACGGGCAGGACACCGCGAAGTTCGTGGGTGGGTTTGGCAGGCATGTCAGGCATCATTTTGAAGTGATTCGCTCCACCAGCGTGTCCAGTGTGATGAACTCCACCTTCACGCCGGAATACTCGCGGGTGAAGGATGGTTTTGCGTCGGTGGCCACAACGATCAACGTGGCCTTTGGGTAGGATTTCGCGAAGATCTGGAAGTTGCCGGGATCAAAGTCCTTCGCCGACCACTTGCACTCGATGGCCGTCACCGTTTTACCGCGCGGCTGCCAGATGAAGTCGATCTCGTGCCCCTGCTTGTCCCGCCAGTAGTGCAGGCTGGAGAGCGGCACGCGGGCGCTCATTTCGTTCAGCACATAGTGCTCCCACAGCCGGCCGCGATCATCGCTGCGCAGTTCGCTCCAGCCACGGTGGGCGCAAACGAAGCCCGTGTCGAAGCCGTACACCTTCGGCGCGGCCACGATCTCGTTTGCCAGCCGCGTGCTGAACGGGCGCAGCACCAGCGCCACGGACGTGGCCTCCAGCACGCCGAGGTAGTTCATGATCGTCTGGCGCGCCACCTCGCAGGGCGCGGCAAACTTCGTCGCCTCAAAAATGCCGCCGCTCTGAGCGATGAGCAACTCCACGAATTTCTGAAACGACACCCGTTTTTCCAGCCGGAAAAGTTCCTGGATGTCCTTGGCCCAGTAAGCATCCATCCACTCCTGAAAATCGCGCTCCGGCGGCTCCGGCGAGAGGAAAAACGGTGGCAATCCGCCGTGCAGCAGGCGCTGGTTCAAATCACCGCTGTCGAAATCTTCCAAATCAGCCTCGATCATCGGTGTGAGCCACAGCTCGGTCTTCCGCCCTGCCAGCGTGTCGCGGAAACGGCTGCTCGCCCCAAGCGTCGAGGAGCCCGTCGCCAGAACTCGAGTGCCCGGAAAATGATCCGCCGCGATTTTCAGCAGCTCGGAGGGATTGGGAAGCCGGTGTACCTCGTCCAGCACGATGCGCCGGCCCTTCATCCCCTTCAAAAATGCCTCCGGGTCCTCCATCGCCCGGCGCACCCTCGGCAGCTCGCAGTCGAAATACTCCACGCCATCAAGCGATTGTGCCAGCGAGGTCTTCCCGGCACGCCTCACTCCGCGCAGCCACAAAACGGGCCGCGCCTTCCACTGCTTTTCGATGCAATCGAGCCAGAAGCGCCTCTTAACCATACGCCAGCATATTGGCGTTTAGTTAAACCAAACGCAAGTCTGCTTTCGTTTGGTTAAGCCATCACCAGAGCAGCTTGCCACCATCAATGACGAGAACACTTCCGGTCATGTAGCTGCTCGCATCGCTGGCGAGATAGAGGGCGAGCGGACCGATTTCTTCGGGACGGCCCCAGCGGCCCATGGGGATGCTGTCGGCGACTTCGCCTTCAAACTCGGGCTTCTCGCCGATCCAGCGCTTGTTCGCGTCCGTCAAAAACGGCCCAGGGGCGATGGCGTTCACCGTGATGCCATGCACGGCCCAATCAGCGGCGACGGCCTTCGTGAACATCGTGAGAGCGCCTTTGGAGGTCTCGTAGCTGCGGCCGCGCATCGCTTTGCCGGGCCAGAGGGCGTTGATGGAGGAGATGTTGATGATGCGGCCCCATTTTCGCGGGATCATCGCCCCACCGATTCGTTTCGTGAGGATGAAGGCCTGCGTGAGGTTCAAATCGAGGATGCGCTGCCAGTCTTCGAGCGCGAGATCCTCCGTGGGCGTGTTGATGCGGCGACCGCCGACGTTGTTGATGAGGATATCGATGGGCGCATGATCCTTGAGAACAACATCGCACAGACGTTCGGCCTCCTCAGGCTTCGAGAGATCGGCTTGGATCGAGGTGACGTGCAAATCCTCGCTGCACAGCTCCTCGCAGGCTTTGTGGAGATGATCCGCGTTCGAGCCGGAGATGATGACCTGGGCTCCCGCCTCCCCGAGCGCACGCGCCATCTCCAAACCAAGTCCGCGCGATCCACCGGTGATCAAGGCGCGGCGTCCGGTGAGATTGAATCGATCAAGGATGGGCATGGAACAAGGAATCGGCGGAGTGAAACAACTCTTTCAGCCGTTTCATCCTCTTATGAAGCGATTTGCCTCACTTGTGCTGGTCTGGATGCTTGCTGGCATCTTGAATGCCAAACCATCGAACATCATCCTCATGTATGCCGACAACATCGGCTACGGTGATCTCGGCTGTTACGGCAACATCGGCATCAAGACGCCGCGCATCGACCAGGTCGCAGCCGAGGGCGCGCGCTGCACTGATTTCTACGTCGTCAGCTCCACCTGCACCGTTTCACGCGGCGCGCTGCTCACCGGGAGGCATGCGGCACGGAATGGTCTGGTGAAACAGCTCGGACCGGAGGAAAACTGGCACGGCATCGGCCTGCCGCATCGCGAACGTATCCTGCCGCAATATCTGAAGGAGGCGGGCTACGGCACGGCCTGCTTTGGCAAATGGAATATCGGCTTTGCCAAGGGCAGCCGGCCGACGGAGCGCGGGTTCGACGAGTTCTTCGGCTGTCGCTCGGGGAACATCCATTACTTCGCGCACACCTATCACGGCGAGTATGACATGTTCCTCGGCACCGAGCCGCACAAGGTCGAGGGCTACAGCACAGACCTCTTTGCAGATGCGACCTGCGATCACATCCGCCAGCAGGCGAAGGGTGCGAAGCCGTTCTTCATCTATCTGCCCTTCAATGCGCCGCACTACGTCAGCAGCATCAACATGAAGCCGGGTGAAAAACCCGAGTGGCAGGTGCCCGGCAAGTTTTTGGAACGCTACGGCTGGCCTGCGGACGAAAAGAATGAGAAGCGCCGCTACTTCGCCGTGCTGACCGCCCTGGATGACGCCGTGGGCCGCGTGCTCGACACGCTGGACGAGCAGGGGCTGCGCGAGAACACGCTCGTTATGTTCATCTCCGACATGGGCGCCATCCTGCGCCCCACGCACGGCTTCAACGCCGCCTCGAACTCCCCCTTCCGAGACGGTGCGCCGTCGATGTATGAAGGCAGCATCCGCGTGCCGGCCCTCTTTCGTTGGCCGGGCAGGATCAAGGCGGGTGTCGAATCGAAGGCCGTGCTCACGCATCTCGACGTGCTGCCGCTGTGCCTGAACGCCGCCTCCGTCACTGCTCCGAAGGACCGCATCCTCGACGGCCGCGATCCGCTCGCCGCGCTCAATGGCGATGCGCCATCGCCGCATCCGTTCATCGTGAGCCAGCTCGGCACCGCCATCGCCCTGCGCGAAGGACGGTGGAAAATCGTGCGCCAGTCTGCGGGCGCACCGTGGGAGCTCTACGACCTGGAGTCCAATGCCATCGAGTCCTTCAACCTCGCGGCGAAACGGCCGAAGGATCTCGAACGCCTCGTCGCCCTGCATGCGAAATGGGAGCAGGACGTGCAGCGCGATGCCAGCCCGCCGGAGCGGTATGTACCGGGGAAGCAATAGGTTTGATCACGCCGCCCACCGTCTGGCAGCCACCCTGTGTTTATGAAGCAAACACGCTGATGAGGAACTGTTTCAGCGGCACGAAACAAGGGTGGTCAAAATCGACCCACTTCTCTCTCATCCAGGGCTTGTCCGCGTCCTTCCTGCCGTGCCAAGCAGCAAGGCCAAAACGTTCATTGGGGACATCTTTGGTGGCAATCCAGAGCTGCGCTTTCGTCTTGTCATTCTTGGCAAAGACGTCGGACGGTTGCCAGCCTTTCGATTCTATGCAGATGAAGAAGTCGTCGATACACGGGGCGAGCGGATCGGCGGCGAGTGAGGCAAGCCAGAGTGACTCCAATGCTCCTTGCTTGCCTTCGCCGGGAAGGACAAAAATCTGCGGGTTGAGATTTCGAATGCCTTCTGGCGCGGCTTCCACGGCATGCTGCACGCTCTGCAGGGCTGCTGTGGCGCTCTCGTCGGCATCACGGATGATGGCCATGCGGTTTACTTGGCTCAACCCGCTCACCTTGGTCAGGTCGGACAAAAACTGAGCGAGCTTCGTCTTCCCCTGATAAGCCACAACCTGCACGTTGGTGATGCCGAGTTCGAGGAACCAAGCGTTGAAGAAGCTCACTTCATCTTCCCCTTCGCAAAGCAGCAGACCTGATTTGGACAGGGTAAGAGGCTTTCGATTGGCAGACATCAGCGCACCTCCCAGTCGCGTTCCAGCATGCGTTCCAGTTCGTCCTCGTTCATCGTAACACACCGGATGTCTCCGTTCTCCATAAGTTCCAGTCGATGGACGGCCAGATCGTTTTTGGGTTCGCCCTTGAAGGCTTCAGCAGCGGCAGCAATGCACTCCAGAGAGTGTGTTGTAGCAAAAATTTGAACTTCCTCCTTGGTCACTGCCTCACGGATGCCTGTCCAAATTTGCGGTAGTGCGCTCCAATGAAGACCGTTTTCGATTTCGTCGACAAGTAAAACATCGGCCTCTTCTCCGATGATGGCGCCATAGATTTGCACAAGGCGATTGAAGCCTTCGCCGAGAAACGGAAGCGGTATGCGCTCCGGCAGGCCAACGTCAGCATACAAAACGCGACGGCCCTCGATTTCGAAGGGGCGCAGGCGCTGCAACCTCGGCTCAACTCGTTTTAAAAAATTCACAAAACGGTCTTCATTTTCCGTGCGTCGAGTCCAGGAGTCGAAGTCCTTTGCAAGCTGGGTCGCGGGGCGTTTGTCCGTGCTCAGTGAGCGAATACGCTTCATCCACCCCTGGGTCGGATGCCATTGCACCTCATTGTTGCGGGGAAGTGATGTCATCTTTACGGCCAATGAGCGCCCCACCCCACTGGAAGCAATTTGAGTGATGTGCGGACCATCCTGCCGTTGGCCCGAAATCACTATCGGCATTTCATCTCGCAGATCGTGAAAAAGCCAGCGGACATAGGCTTCACTCGTATCGCCTTTATATGACCTGTCACGAAAATCGGGCAGCTTAAATCCTTCAGATTGCGGAAGCATTGAGACGGCCTCAATAACCGCTGTTTTACCTGAATTGCTCGTGCCGACAAACAAATTCACCTTGGCCAGCGGATTGATTTTCAGCTGGCGGAAGCATTTGAAGTTTTCGATCTCGAGGGAAGTCAGCATGGACGGCGGGGATTATGACGGTCCACACCGATGATGCAACCGCTCATAGCCGTTCTGCTGATCACGCCGCCTTCGGCGCACGGATGTGCGCCCAGCAGTGGACGTGGGGATCGCCTCGGAAGAACCAGATCATGTTCGGGCCTTCGATCTGCCAGACGTCCCAGACGCCGTCTTTGCCGACGTCCTGGTTCTTGTAAAAGGCCATGTGCAGGTTGTCGAAACCACCGGCCTCGATGTATTTCATGGACTCCTCGGCCTCGGATTGACGGAAGGGTTTCAGCAGGTCGGCGATGACTTTTTTGACGAGGTCTTTCTGGTCGGCGCTCATTTCGGAGAGACGAAGGCCTTCGAGACCCGAGGTCTTGCCAGTGAGCTTGACTGTTTCGTTGCCGTCCTCATCGCGGGATTCGGCGAGGAGGGCTGCTTCGCGTTGTTTGCTGTCGAGCGCCTGGAAGACTTCGTTTGCACGCTTGGCCTGATACCAGTAGGCGTTGCCGGGATGGTCGGGCTTTTCGTTGAAGCCCTGGGCCGCGTGGCCGTAGAAGATCGGGCCGCCGAAGGCCACGCCTTTTTCGCTGTCGCCATCGCAACGGCGGGTGCAGTGGCGTCCGGTGAGCACGAATTCGAACTGGCTGGTGCCGGGTTCGCCAAACAGTGCGATGGAGGCGCTGCCGAAGCCGCCGTCGCCCTTGTTGTCCTGGTCAAACTGACGCCAGACCTCGGATTTGTACTCGTCGCTGTGCAGCTTGTCGAAAATCTCGCGCACCAGTTCCTGCTGGCCGGCCTTGAGCACGTCACGGATTTTTTGAGGGGTGATGTGCCAGTTGTTATCGACCTTGAGTCGGCGCGGATCGCTCCAGCCGAAGCAGAGCGTCTTGCGCTGGGCCGCGTCCATGCTGCCATAGAGCTGCTGGACGAGGGTTTCGGAGGTGGCGGCCTTGGATTCGGCCAGAGCGGAGCCGAGGAAGCCTGCGGCGACGGCTTGCGCCCCGCGCGTGATCATTTCACGACGGGACAGGGAAGAATGGAGCGTGTTCATGGCTGGTTTGTATCAAACACGGCCTGAAAGGGGAAGTTTTTGTTTTGCCGGGTGCTTGATCGCGGGCCGGCATCAAAGTGATGCTGAAATGGTATTGCCTCCGGGCGTATCGGCGGACAGCTTCGTTTCTTATCCACGTTACCATGAACATGAATTGCGAACATGAAGTACTCATCATCGGCGGCGGCCCGGCCGGCACCAGCACGGCGGCCATCCTCGCGGAATACGGTCACAGGGTGCTCGTCATCGAGCGGGAGAAGTTCCCGCGCTATCACATCGGCGAATCGTTGATCCCGTTTACTTTTGGGCCGCTGGAGCGGCTGGGGCTGATCCCGACGATGAAGAAATCGCACTTCACCAAAAAATACAGCGTCAGCTTCGTGCAGCCCGATGGCCGACGCTCCCAGCCGTTTTACTTCTTCAACCGCTACGACCGCGAAACCATCGCGCAGACGTGGCAGGTGATGCGCTCGGAGTTTGACCAGATGCTCATGGATCATGCGCGGAGCAGGGGCGCGGCAGTGCGCGAGGAAACATCCGTCACGCAGCTTCTCAAGGACGACAGCGGCAAGGTCATCGGTGTCGAGGTGAAGAACAAGGACGGCAGCAAGGAGCACCTGCTCTCCAAGCTAGTCATCGACGCCTCCGGCAAGGAAGCCTTTGCCTCCGTGCGCGAGGGCTGGCGTGTGGGTGATCCGTATCTCAACAAGGTGGCCGTGTGGACCTACTACAAAGGCTCCAAGCGTGAGTCCGGCATCGACGAGGGCGCCACAACGATTGCCTTCGTGCCGGACAAGGGCTGGTTCTGGCACATTCCCATGCACAACGACATGGTCAGCGTGGGCGTCGTGGCCGAGGGCAAGTATTTGAGCCGCGACGGCGTGAAGGATCCGAAAGCGATCTTCGAGCGCGAGATCAGCGAGAACCAATGGATCGCGGATCACCTCTCCCAGGGTGCCTCCACCGGCGAATACTGGATCACCAGCGAGTACTCGCGTCACTCCAAGTATGGGGCGTCTCCTGGCCTGCTACTCGTGGGCGATGCGTTTGCCTTCCTCGATCCCGTTTTCAGCAGCGGCGTCATGCTGGCGCTGAAAAGCGGTGTGCTGGCCGGTGAAGCCGTCCATGAGGCCCTGGTCGCTGGTGATGTCTCGCCGATGCGCTTTGCGAACTACGCCGAACTCATGCGCCAGGGCATCGATAACATGCGCAAGCTCGTCTATGCCTTCTACGACCCGAATTTCTCGTTCAAGGAAGTCGTGATGAAGTATCCCGAAGCCGGCGACGAAATCACCGACTGTCTCAGCGGCGACGTGAACAAGGACTACTCCTCGTTGTGGACCAAGATCCGCGAGTTCGCGCCCATCCCCGACGAGCTGCCCTACGGCGTGCCGCTGGCGGCTTGAGGTGGTGGAGATGAAGTGATTTTCATTTTCTTGAACCGGGTGTTGGAGCATCTTCCAGCACCACCATGAAAACACATCTTCTCCTCACCTGCCTCGCTCTCTGCACCCTTTCCACCCTTCGAGCTCGCACCTGGACCGAAGCCCAGTCAGGTCGCACGCTGGAGGGAGATTTTGTAAAGCTTCAGGACAGCTCCGTGGTGGTGCGCCTGGCCAACGGCTCCACCACCCAGCTCCCGCTCGCACGCTTGAGCGAGGCGGACCAAACCTTCGTCAAAGAACAAGCAGCGGCAGTTCCAGCCGTGAAAACGGAAGAAAAAGCCGCCACGAAGGACGACGTGAAGAAACAACTGCTCGGCACTTGGGACGGCTACATGGCCGACAGCGACGGCTCGCGTCACGGCGACATCCGGCTAGAGATCACCGAGGATAAAGTCGTCGCCTCCAATCCACGCGGGAACGCCACCATGGGCGCGGGCACCTACAAGCTCAGCGGCCGCCGTATCGACGCCACCGGCACAGAAGGCCAGTTCGCCGGTAAAAAATACGAGGGCATCTTCGAGCTCGACGGCAAAACGCTCAGATGGTGCTCAGCGAATGACAACCCGAACTCCAGCCGCCCGAGCAAACTGCAAACCAACACTCAGTCCGGCCAGTTCCTCATGGTGCTGGAGAAAAAATAGCCTCCGTCATTCACCGGCGGCATGATGCTTGCCATCTCAAATGCCGCCGCTCATGATGAGCGCATGAAAGCGAAAAAGACTCCCGCCAAATCTCGCTCCAGCGTCAGCATCGCCACGCGCATTCGCGGCATCTGGGAGGGCGCGCAAACGCAGGCCTCCCGCAGCGTAAACACCGCCCATGTCGTGGCGAACTGGCTGATCGGGCGGGAGATTGTCGAAGAGCAGCAGCACGGTCGCGAGCGGGCGAAGTATGGACAGAAGATGTTTGAGGTGCTGTCGGATGAGCTTAATCGAGATCTTGGTGATGGGTTCTCGGTCAGTTCTTTGAAGAGCATGCGACGGCTTTTCCTGGGGTACCCGGACTTTCTGCCAATTCGTCAACCACTGGTTGCCGAATTGCCCCAGACCAAACAGACCGCCTCAATTCGTCAACCAGTGGTTGACGAATTGGCTTTGCAGAATTTTCCGCCTCGGGATTGGCGGCCCGGAATGCTTCACCCGCATCTCTCTTGGAAACACTACCTCGTGCTGCTCAATGTGGACCGCCCAGCGCGTGATTTCTACGAGATCGAGGCCGTCAAGTGCAACTGGAACGGCAGGCAGCTTGAGCGGCAGATCAACTCGCTGCTCTACGAGCGGCTCGCCAAGAGCCGTGACAAGGCGGGAGTGCTCGCGCTGGCGAATGAGGGCAATGTGGTGAACACGCCGCTCGATCTGCTGAGAGAGCCTTTTGTGCTCGAATTTCTCAAGCTGCCGGAATCGCATCAATTGACTGAAACGGGCCTTGAATCCCGCCTGCTGGGCCAGTTGCAGGATTTCCTGCTGGAACTTGGGGAGGGTTTTGCCTTCGTTGGCCGGCAGCGCCGCCTTACGCTGGAGGGCGATCACTTTTTCCCCGATCTGGTCTTTTATCACATCCGCCTGCGCTGCTACGTCATCATCGACTTGAAGCTCAAAAAGCTCGACCACGGCGATCTCGGTCAGATGCTGCTCTATGTGAACTACTACGACAAGGAAGTGCGTCAGCCAGACGACCAGCCCACCGTCGGCCTGATCCTCTGCACGGACAAAAACGAGACTGTCGCGCGCTATGTGCTCGATGAGAAACGGGAGCGCGTCTTCGCCACGCGCTATCAGCCGCACCTGCCCACCGTGGAACAGCTCGAAGCCGAACTACGCCGCGAGCGCGAGCGCCTCGAAGGCGGCAAACCTCTCTCTCGCGTGTCCGCTGTGAAAAAAACGCTCTCCGCGCGGAAAAAGCGGCCCAACGCTGATTTGTGAAAGCCCTCGTCGAAGCTCATGGCGGCAGCGTGAGCGTGATCGGCCACGGCAGCACCTTCACGGTGCGTCTGCCTGCGGCTTGAGCTTCTTCACGCTCCACACCACAAGGAGGAAAATCGCGATGATGCCCAGACCGATGGCATTTTCTCGAAACGACGGCGGAAACACGAGCACATAGCCCGCGTCCTTCACCAGCGCCGCGAAGCTGGAGACGCAGAAGGGCATCAAAAACAGCCGGAACACCACCCACGGGTCCATTTTCGACGCGGTGCTCCCCGCAGACCGTGTGCTCAGAATCAGCGCCGCACCGATGATGCCGCTCAGGCCCAGCGAGGTCACCCAGATGCGCGGCGAGGCGTCGAAGTGATGAATGATGCTGACCGTCCACCAGATGAAGTAGCTCCACAGAATGATGCGGCC
>DNXB01000568.1:585-8909 GCA_003506995.1 Verrucomicrobiales bacterium | reverse complement strand
GCCTGCGGCAGCGGCAATTTCCTCTACGTCGCCCTCCAGCAGATGAAAATCCTCGAAGGCGAGGTGCTCGACTTCGCCGCGCAGTTTGGCGAGGACATGAAGCTGGAGCTGGAGACCCACACCATCGATCCCCACCAGTTTCTCGGCATCGAGCTCAATCCGCGTGCCGCCTCCATCGCCGAACTCGTGCTGTGGATCGGCTACTTGCAGTGGCACTTCAAAATCCACGGCCAGCGCACCCCGCCCGAGCCGATCCTGCGCGCCTTCAAGAACATCGAGTGCCGCGACGCTGTGCTGGCCTACGACGGCCAGCCGCAGCCGGTGCTTGATGAAGATGGAAAACCCAAGACGCGTTGGGATGGGAAGACAATGAAGCCGCATCTCGTGAGTGGTGAGGAAGTGCCAGATGAAACTGCACAAATCTCTTTGCTGAGCTATCAGAATCCAAAGCAAGCCGTTTGGCCTGAGACAGACTTCATTATCGGTAATCCGCCTTACATCGGAGTTAGGCGAATGAAGCCAAGTCTCGGAGATGAATATGTCGATACACTTCGCCAAGTATATCCTGATGTGCCCGATACGAGCGACCTCGTTATCTATTGGTGGCGTAACGCAGTCAACTCGGTTCGCAATGGGCAGTGCCAACGGTTTGGCATTATTACAACAAACAGCATTGTGCAGTCATACTCACGGCAGCTAATCGATCGTGATTTGGCAGACGAGAAAGGCATTGCCTTGGCTTTTGCCATTCCAGACCATCCATGGGTCGATGAGGCTGACGGCGCGGATGTCCGTGTTGCAATGGTTGTCGGTGTTGCAAAGAGCGGCTGGTCACGTTCTGCGAAACTCATGCGTGTGATTGATGAGAGCGAGGGAGCTAATAAGATCGTGCTTTCTGAAGAACTTGTTGAACGTCTCGACGGAGCTTTACGCCCAGACATTGGCCAGACGCGAGTTTCTCGTTTGGAGGCAAATGAAAGCATGTGCTTTCAAGGCGTTGTTCCTGCTGGTGATGGATTTAAACTTGATCCAACCGAACTGAATGGTCTGGGTTTCCAAGAGGCAGCCCTGCCGCCTGTGATTCGAAGATACCTTATTGGACGGGATTTAGTTCAGAAAGCTGAGACAAGATACATCATCGATTTCTTTGGTCTTAATGAGGATGAAGCACGCACTCAATGGCCTGCTTTGTTTCAGCATTTGCTGACTCGTGTTTATCCTGAACGCGCACAGAACAAAAGAGACAGCTATCGAATCAATTGGTGGATATTTGCCGAGCCGCGTCCTGCGATGCGCAAAGCCTTGGCTGGTCTTCGTCGCTTCATTGCGACTCCATACACCGCCAAATATCGTACATTTGTCTTTGTCGATGGGATGGTGATCCCTGATGCGATGGCTTATGCCGTGCCTTCTGCGGACGCTCTTCATCTTGGAATATTAACTAGCCGAATACATACAGTCTGGGCTTTATCCGCTGGTGGCAGAATGGGTATTGGGAATGATCCTCGTTATACGAGCAAAGACACATTCTTTCCCTTCCCATTCCCGCTGTGCGGGGAAGCGGCGCAGGAGCGCATCCGGGCCGTGGCGGAGGAACTCGACGCGCACCGCAAGCGCGTGCAGGCCCAGCATCCCGGCCTGACGCTGACCGGCATGTACAACGTGCTGGAGAAGCTGCGCGCCGCCGATGCCGCCACGCGTCCGCCGCTCCCGGAGGGAGCCGGGACATTAGCCGGTGGTGGAAGCCGCGCAGCGGCTGGGAACCACCGGATGGCTGACACCGCAACGACCGAATCTGATCCGCGCCCCGGAGGGAGCGCGAGAAGCGCGGCCACCTCTCGCGCCACCTCCGGGGCGCCTGACGTTGCCGCCGTGAATCCGGTGGTTCCTCTCGCTCCGCTTGATCCACCACCGGCTAACGTCTCCCAAGCCTCCGGCTTGAAAACCAGCGCCCTGACCGACAAAGAACGCCTCATCCACGACCAGGGCCTCGTCTCCCTGCTCAAACAACTGCACGACGATCTCGACGCCGCCGTCTGCGCCGCCTACGGCTGGCCCACAACGCTGACCGACGCGGAAATCCTCGACCGCCTCGTCACCCTCAACGCCCAACGCGCTGAAGAAGAAAAACGCGGCATCATCCACTGGCTGCGGCCGGAGTATCAGAGCCAAGGGCCAAGAGCGAAGGGCGAAGAGTCAGAAGAACTGCCCTTGGAAGCCAACCAGGCCGCGAAGGTCAAATCTGGCTCTATGCCCTCCGCCCTACGCTCTAAGCCCGGCGCGAAGCAGCCCTGGCCGAAGCCGCTGGCGGAGCGCATCCGCGCCACCGAGCAGGCGCTGCATGCGGCGGGTCATGCCGTGACGGCGGAAGAACTCACCACGCACTTCGCCCGCGCCAAGGCGGCAGATTTGCAGGAGATCCTGGAGAGCCTCGTCACGCTGGGACGTGCGCGGCAGGATGGGGAGAGATTTGCGGTGTGAACACGTCTCATGAATTCAAACCTTCCAACCGGCCTCCGCGCCGTCTTCGCTTTTCTGGATGAAGCATTGCCAGCCGAGGCACGGGAGGCATTCTCTACGACGGAGGTGAAACTGGAACACCTGCATTACATGTGCTTCGACCGTTCCAAACAGTTCGCGAAAGACGCCTGCTTCTTGATCCAGCACAACTTCCAACTGATGCGGGCAACCGACCCGCTCGATTCTTTGTTGGAGGAATACAGGCTTTACCACGAGTCCGACAGCGCCCCGGCTCTCACCTGGGCCTACAGCCTCCACAAGCGCGGCAAGAACCCGCTTGATGCACTGACCGCCGACTACGCCTTCCGCTGGAAAGCGGTGCTGAGCTGGATGACCGAAAGGCAAATCCAAGAAGCCATTGATCAGAACCGGTTTGGCGACAGGCAGAAGTGGCCAATGTTTGGAGATCGCTGGCTGCGCTACCAAACCATGGGCGAGATCGGCATTGTTGTTCTGCGAGGAGATCGGCTGCTATGCACCAAGTGGGAATTAAAGATGACCCCAATGGACGGGTCCACCCACTGGCGAGAGACGTGGGGGAAGTTCGAGGCTCTCGGTGGCGTGGAAGCCTTTCTGGCCGGCAAATTTGACTGGCCGCTGATTTATGGGCCACGAGAAGAACAGGTTGTAGAGGAATCCGCTCCGCAAGACGGCCAGTAGAGGAGCGCGGGTGGAGTCGAAGGGCCGATGACTGAGGATCAATTGACGATGGCGATGGGGGTGCCGTCGGCATGATCCGACAGGAGGTCGGCAAGGGTTTCGGCAACCTCCTTGGTGGCACTGTCGGGCGGCGCGGCCTTTAGCAGCGCCCTGATCTGCGCTGCTGCCTTGGACGGTGAGTCGCAGGTGCCTTTATCGATGAGCTGGATCACGTCGCGATGTATTTTCTTACTGGCTGCCGAGTCGATCCATTCAATGAAGGCGGAGTAGCCGCTGTTGGAGGCGAACATCGAGGCTTCGTCATCGTCGGGGGAGGTGCTGAGATACCTGCTCATGGGTGAGATGATGGGCGGAGATGGATGGATGACAAGCAGCGCGTGTTGAGCCGCCAGCACGCGGCACCGCAAGGGTCAACCGCATTTCACCCAACGTGGCGCGTGACAGCATGGAATACTGTGGCGAGATTTCCGCATGCTGCTCAAAGCCAAGCCCTCAGCCGATCCCAGCCTGCCGGGCGTGGTGGAGCTGACCGCCGCGCTAAAGCGGCTGCATGAAGCCGGGATGCCGCTGAACATCACGGCGGCCAAACGTCATTATCCGCAGCTGCTGGCGGCGGCCTTTGCCCAGCAGCCGTTTCTCGGCTGGCGGCGTGCGCTGCGGCAGGCAGGCATCGACTACTCCAAGATTCGGGTGGAACTGCCCAGCCTCCTGACCTGCGCGATCTGTGACAAGGAGGTGGGCAACCTGGCCAATCACGTCCGCCTCAAGCATCAAGTGGCGTGGGATGAGTACCTGCTCGACCACCCAGACGCCGAGGTGCTGCCCGAGTGGGAGCGGAGACGGCGCTCGTTCCGGGAATGGACCAAGCTGGCACACTGGGAGCCGCTGTGGACGCCGGAGTATGTGCTGGACCGGCTGAGCGCCTGGCATGAGTCGGGAGCCGCGATGAACCATGTTGCCATGGAGGAGCAGGACACTCCTTTGATGAACAGCGTGCGGCGCTGGTGGCCGAAACACACCTATGATGAGCTGCTGACAAAGATCGGACTGGATGCCGAGGACATAAGGCTGAGAGATGATTTCACCACGATCACGCCTGAGATGGTCGTGCAAAAGATTCAGCAAAGGCATGCCGAAGGTCTGCCGGTGAATGCGGGTGAACTTGTACGCGGGACACATGCCGACATCCAGACCTATACCCTGGGTCTGCGCCTCTTTGGTTCATGGCTTGAGGCTCTACATGCCGCCGGGATCGATCCAGAGGCATCTGGTGCCTTTGTCCCGCGCTTTGCCAGCAGGCAGGCGGTGCTGGATGAGATCCTGCGCCGCCAAGCGGCCGGACTCACCATCCTGCACGGCCCAGTCACCCGCAGCGACACAGCCCTGGCTTCCGGCGCCTACCGGCACTTCGGCTCTTGGAATTTAGCGCTGCAAGCGCTGAACCTCACCGCCGAAGCGGAGACTGTCGAGGGCTCTTCTTTGAAACGGCGGGCAGGGCCGCACTGCCGCTAAGCGCCTGAAGACGATGGCCCGCCAAGTCAAAGTCTGGTATGACGCCGAAGCTGATTTCCTCGAATTGCAGTTCCCCGTCAAAGCCGGTTACATGCGCGAGACCAACAACGACGCCGTCATGGAACGCGTGGACGAGGCCGGCAACGTGCTTGGCTTTTCCATTTTGAATGTGAGCCATCTGTCCCAAGAGAAGCCGCTCGAAGCGGAACTGCTGGCCGCGTGACGCTGTTTCAAAAGCGCTCCGCTTCTGAAATCCGCGTCGCAAACAATGGAAGGAAAGATGCGTGACAGCACGAGGACCGGTGCGGAGATTTACCGCCTGTGATATGACAACCCATGAGACGCCGCCCCCGAGCCATGCCGAAGCCTGAGTGGAGCGCCAAGGTCGTCGAATGGAACACCGATAAGGGCTATGGCTGGCTGCAATGGGCGGACAAACGGGTGTTCCTGCGTCGCCGTGAGTACTCCGGGCCCAACCGCACGCCTGAGGTGGGTGAGGAAGTCCATTTCATCCTCGGTAAGGACGACCAGGGGCGGCACTGCGCGAAGAACGCCGTTTCCACCCGTGGCAGGGGTTATGGCACGGGCTTTCTGAGTTTGCTGCTGTTGTGTGCCATGCTGGGACTCCCCGCCATTGCCGTTCAACGCCTGCCCATCGAACTCTGGAAGACCTCAGCCTATGCGCTCACGATCTCGCTGCTCACCTACGCCGCCTATGCCAGCGACAAACGTCGCGCCCGCACGCGAGCCTGGCGCATCGCTGAGGCGCATCTGCATGGGCTGGAACTGCTCGGCGGCTGGCCGGGGGCATGGCTGGCCCAGCGCCACTTGCGGCACAAGTGCTCCAAAGGCAGCTACCAGTTCATCTTCCTGCTGATCATCCTCATCCACCAGTTTGCCGCCTACGACTCGCTTCAGGACTGGCGGCTCTCGCGTGCCGTGATCAAGCACGTCGCAGGCACTTCGATCAGCACACAGCTAAACGACTTCTCATGGGGGTTCCCGGAAACTCAAAAATTCCCGTAGATGCAGAAACCCCGCGGATTGGGTTGGTGAAAATCGGTGGGTTTTCTGAATCTGCGGGAGAATGAAACCGGGAAAGAACGAGCGTTGTGAACGCTTGAGGGCAGGGCTTACGCATGAAATGGGCAACTGTTGATGGTGGATAACGCGAATCCAAGCCGAATGGGCCGCGAATGACCACGAATAAGGTGGAGAAGCCGAATTTGCGGCCATTCGCGTGTCATTCTTTTTCATTCGCGTTGGTTTGGAAGCCTTCCGCTGGGTTGATTGCATCTTGATCATCCTATTGGATACCCAATCAGGGCATTCTCCGTGATTTTGGTGCGTAAGCCCTGGCTTGAGAGCTGCATGAAGCACTTTTCCCTTCACCCGCCGTGATCCTGCGTCATGGTGCGCGGCATGACCCGGGAAGACGCCACCGCCATCTTTGAACGCATCGCCACGCTGCTTGAAATGCAGGGAGAGAACCCTTTCAAGGTGCGGGCTTATCGCACGGGGGCGGAGGTGGTGGAGAGCTTCAGCGGGGACATCATGAAACTGGCGGCGGAGAACCAGCTCGCGGGCATCAAGGGCCTGGGCGAGGCGCTGCGGGACAAGCTGCATGAGATGGCCACCACGGGCCGGCTGGAGTTTTATGAGAAGCTGAAGGCGGAGTTCCCGGACACGATTTTCGAGCTGTTCGACGTGCAGGGCCTCGGGCCGAAGAAAATCGCGGCGCTGCATGCGGAACTCGGTGTTTCCTCCATTGCCGATCTCCGACGCGCCTGCGAGAGCGGCGAGGCGGCGAAGCTGTCCGGCTTCGGGGCGAAGACGGTGGAGAAAATCCTCGAAAGCATCGCCTTCCGCGAGCAGCACGCCTCCGAGTTCAAGCTGGACCAGGTGCATGCGCTGGTGCAGCAGATCCTGGAGGCGCTGCGGGCGCATCCGAACGTGTCGCAGGCGGAGGTTTGCGGCAGTTTCCGGCGCGGGAAGGAGACGGTGCATGATCTCGACTTCCTCGTCTCCACCAGGCAGCCGGAGAAGGTCATCAAGCACTTTGTGGCGCTGCCGGAAGTGGTCGATGTCATCGCCCAAGGCCCCACCAAGGCCAGCATTCATGCCACGCATGGTGTGCAATGCGATCTGCGGGCGGTGGCAAGCAAGGAATTCCCCTTTGCGCTGATGTATTTCACCGGCAGCAAGGAGCACAACGTCGCCATCCGCCAGCGGGCGCTCAATCGCGGCTGGTCGCTCAACGAATATGCCTTCACGGCGGTGCCGGACCACGCGGACGCGCCGGTCATCCCGCCGGTGCATGACGAGGCGGACATTTACCGGGCTCTCGACCTCGATTTCATCGAACCCGAGCTGCGTGAGAACAAAGGCGAGATCGAGGCGGCGGAGCACGGCGGTCTGCCGCGTCTGGTTCAGCTCGAAAACCTCCGGGGTGTCTTCCACAACCACACCACCGCGAGCGATGGCAAGGCGAGCCTGCGCGAGATGGCGGACGCCGCGCGTGACCTCGGCCTGCAATACCTCGGCATCGCCGACCACAGCAAATCGTCCTTCCAGGCCAACGGCCTCGATGAAAAGCGCCTGCTGGCGCAGATCGAGGAAATTCAGGCGCTCAACGCCGAACTCGATGACCTTCATGTCTTTGCCGGCTGCGAGGTGGACATCCTCAAGGACGGCAGCCTCGATTTCAGCGACGAGATCATGGCGCGGCTTGATTACGTCGTGGCCTCCGTCCACAACGTCTTCAATCTGCCCGAGGTCGAGATGACGAAACGCGTCATCCGCGCCATTGAAAACCCCCATGTCACCATGCTCGGCCATCTCACCGGCCGTCTGCTGCTGCAACGTCCCGGTTATGCCATCAACGTGCCCGCCGTGATCGACGCCGCCGCTGAGACGGGCACGATCATCGAGATCAACGCCAGCGCGTGGCGGCTGGACATGGACTGGCGCTGGTGGCGGCTGGCGAAGGAGAAAGGCGTCAAATGCAGCATCAATCCCGACGCCCACAGCACCCAAGGCTTGCAGGCCGTGATCTACGGCGTCAAGGCCGCCCGCAAAGGCTGGCTCACCCGCCAGGATGTCATCAACTGCCTGCCTTTGGCGGAGGTCAAAGCGGCCTTGGGAGCGAAGCGGCAACGTTGAGCACGTCGCTGTGGAGGTAGTTTTCTTTTAAAAAGACCGAAATACTGCTTGCGGAGGAAAGGGGACTCGCCATGATCCGCGCTCCCGCCGCCCGACCTCCTCTGTGAGGTTGGACGAACAAGGCCCGCCACGGTGGGCCTTACTTATCGGAGCCAGAACCGGAAAAGTCTGCGCCAGCTCGTTGAGAGCATGGTGCGCTGTCTTCCAGAACCGGCTTTCGGTAAACGCCTCGGAATTCAGCTCTTTCACACCATGCCCACCATCAATCAACTCGTCAGACACGGCCGCAAAGACAAGGCGGTGAAGTCGAAGTCTCCCGCGCTCGCCAAATGCCCGCAGCGCCGCGGCGTCTGCCTCCAGGTGATGACCCGCACGCCCAAGAAGCCAAACTCGGCTCTTCGTAAGGTAGCCAAGGTCCGTCTGACCAACGGTTTTGAAGTGATCGCCTACATCGGCGGTGAAGGCCACAA
>DNXB01000568.1:0-535 GCA_003506995.1 Verrucomicrobiales bacterium | reverse complement strand
GCCGGTGCTGCCGCCGCCGCTGCCACCAAGAAGAAGTAATTTCTCTGATTTCACCCTCCATCTCATCACGTCATGGCCCGCAGAAAACGCGTTTATAACAAAGAGGTTCGCAAGGACAGCCGCTACGATAGCGAACTCGTCGCAGCTCTCATCAGCAACATCATGCTGGACGGCAAGAAATCGCTCGCCGAGCGCATTGTCTATACCGCCATTGAGCAGCTCAATGACAAGACCGACAGCGTTGACCCGCTGGAGCTTTTCAACCGCGCCATTGAGAACACCAAGCCGCGCGTTGAGGTCAAGGCCCGCCGCGTCGGTGGCGCCACCTACCAGGTGCCGCTCGAAGTGTCCCCTCGTCGTCAGGAGTCCCTCGCCATGCGCTGGATCGTCGGTTACGCCCGCGGCCGCAAAGGCCAGGCGATGCACCGCGCCCTCGCCAACGAGCTGAAGGACGCCGCGCAAGGGCAGGGGAACGCCGTCCGCAAGCGCGACGACGTTCACAAGCAGGCGCAGGCCAACCGCGCCTTCGCCCACT
>DNXB01000028.1 GCA_003506995.1 Verrucomicrobiales bacterium | reverse complement strand
TGACGTTTCTCCCGCGCTTGTTTGCCAGCCTCATCCTCGCCCCGATCTTCACCCCAGCCGCCGAACCCGGCTTCGAACCGATCTTTGACGGCAAGTCGCTCGATGGCTGGAAGCACGGCGGCAACTGGACGGTGGTGGAGGGTGAGATCGCCTGCGTGAAGAAAGGTGGATCGCTGGTGTATGAGAAGGTCAAGGTGCCGGATGACTTTGAGCTGCGCTTTGACTGGAAAGTCGCCAAGGGCTGCAACAGCGGCGTGTATTACCGGCCGGGGCAGTATGAGTATCAACTGCTCGACAACGCCAACAGCCCCTATGGCGAGAATCCGCGCCAGGCGGCGGCTTCGCTCTTCTTCGGCATGGCACCGACGAAGGATGTCGTGAAGCCGTTTGGCGAATGGAATGAGGGACGCATTGTCTGCCAAGGCTCGGTGATCCAGCACTGGCTCAATGGCGTGAAGGTGATCGACTTCGACTACACCGACCCGCGCTGGCACCATGAGGTCGAGGTGCTGCGCATTCGTGGCGGTGATTTGACGAAACGCGGCGCGAATCTCTCGCTCCAGTATCATGGCGCGGATGTGTGGTTCAAAAACCTGCGCTGGCGGACGATCCCGGCGGATGAAAAGCTTGTCAGTGAGAATCTGACACCGATGCCGATTCCCGACGGCGCTTTGCGCAAGGAGCAGGGCCGTGTGAACGGCATGCTGGCGAGCAAGAAGGGCGAATGGCGGCACGAAGAGGTCAAACGCTTCAAGGCGGACGAGGCGCATCAAGGTGTCGCCGTGGATGCGGAGCACTTTTATGCGATCACGAACGCCGCCATCGGGAAATACCGCAAAGACAGCGGAGAACGTGTCGGTGGCTGGAAAGATGCCAAAGACGGTCACATCAAGCATCTGAACGCTGGATTGATCCTTGATGGCAAACTCTGGTGCGCTCACTCGAACTACCCCGAAATGCCGATGAAGAGCTCCGTGGAGGTTTTTGATCCGAAGACGATGCAGCATCTCGAAAGCATCGACCTCACAGAAGCGGGTGGTTCGCTGACGTGGGTGGATCGGCGGGATGGCTGGTGGTATGCCTGCTTCGCGCAATATGCGAAGACGGGTGATCCGGCGCGGACACGGGTGGTGCGTTTTGATTTGAACTGGAAGCCTGCGGGTGAACTGCGCTTCCCGCCCGAGGCGGTGGCCAAGTTTGGCAAAAACAGCAGTTCCGGCGGCAGTTTTGGACCGGACCGGCATCTCTTCATCACCGGCCATGATGCGCAGGAGCTGTATGTGCTTGATCTGCCGGTGACGGGCGATGTTTTGGCTTGGAAGTCTGCGATTTCGATCTCCGCGCACGGCCAGGCCTTCGCCTGGGATCGTGGCATGGCGGGCGTGCTGTACTCCATCGACCGGAAGACACATGAGGTGATTGTTTCGCGCGTCACGGGCGATTGACAAGACGGCAGCCCGGCGGATGACATGCGACATGTCCGCGAAACCTGATCCAGCCTCGCTGCCTTGCAGTCCTCTCGATGAAACCGCCGGTTTGAAATACTTCCCGCGCATGCTGGGCAAGATCCGGCTGCATGCCGCTGGCAAACTGTGGGAAGATCTGCATGCGAATCTCGGCAAAGGCAGCGACGGCGCGCTGATGGACTTTCTGCATATCAACTATGAGGAACTCAAAGCCCGTGTTCTCCAGGGCGGCAGCGACGAGGATATCCTGCAATGGTGCCAGGAGCAGAGCAGACCGTTGAACGACACTGACAAGCTGATCTGGAATCATTATGTCAAAACACTCGGCTGGAATGACCACATCACGGCCATCTTGGCGAAGCGGAAGGCCGACGGCGGCCTCGGTGATCGCGACGACATCCAGACCATCGCGCATTACATCGACGTGGATGAAGGAAGGCTGCCATAGGCAGGAATGATGAAATCAGAATGCCGAAGGAACCCCGAATGTCGAATGCTGAGGCGAACGCGCAGTGCTCTGAGCGCAGATTTTTGAGTCATTCCGGCTTGGTCATTTTTTCGATATTCGGAATTCCTCATTCGTCATTCCTGGCTCTCCCCAGATTCTCTCATCCTCCCAAGTTCTCATGAGCCAGGATTCCTCCATTCCCTTCTGGCGCAGTGTGAGACAATCGCTGCGCGGGGAGGAGCATGATTACACGGCGCTGCCGCTGAACCGTGCGGTCATCCTGCTCGCGGTGCCGATGGTGCTGGAGATGATCATGGAGTCGCTGTTCGCGGTGACGGACGTGTTTTGGGTGTCGCGGCTCGGCAAAGAGGCGGTGGCCGTCGTGGGCATCACGGAGTCGATCATGACGTTGATCTATGCGGTGGCGATTGGCATCTCGATTGCCGCCACGGCGATTGTTTCGCGTCGCATCGGCGAAAAGGAGCCGGAACTCGCGGCGCAGTCCGCCGGGCAGATCGTGCTGCTTGGCGTGTTGCTGGCCTCGGGCATCGGCGTCGTGCTGGGCATCTTTGCGCCGGACATTCTACGATTGATGGGCGCAGGGGACGAAATTGTGACGCTCGGCGCCGGCTACGCGCAGGTGATGCTCGGTGGCAATGTGACCGTGTTCATGATCTTCCTCATCAACGCGGTGTTTCGCGGCGCGGGAGACGCGGTGATCGCCATGCGCACGCTCTGGCTGGCCAACGGACTGAACATCGTGCTGGACCCGTGTTTCATCTTTGGCTGGTGGATTTTCCCCGAGATGGGCGTCACCGGCGCGGCGGTGGCGACGAACATTGGTCGTGGAGTGGGCGTGGTGTATCAGCTCTGGCATCTCGCGGGTCATCACAGCCGCGTGAAGGTGCGCTGGTGCCATTTCAAACCGGCGCGTGAGATCATCGGCACTGTCTTGAGCAAGTCCGGCAGCGGCATCGCGCAGCTTCTCATCAGCACGACGAGCTGGGTGGGCCTGTTCAAGATTCTTGCCATGTTTGGCAGCACCGCGCTGGCGGGTTACACCATCGCGATTCGCATCGTGACCTTCGCCCTGATGCCCGCATGGGGTTTGGCAAATGCTGGCGCGACGCTCGTGGGGCAAAATCTCGGCGCCGGCAAACCGGAGCGCGCCGAGGCAGCGGTGAAGATCGCGACGAGGCTCAATGTCATCGTGCTGGCGGTGGCCGGAGCCGTCTTTGTGCTGCTGGCGCGTCCGCTGATCGGTCTGTTCACCACGGAGCCGGATGTGGTGGCCTTTGGCACACAATCGCTGTGGATCGTAAGCCTCGCGTTCCCGCTGTATGCCGCCGGGATGTGCTTCGAGGCCGCGTTCAATGGCGCGGGTGACACCTGGACGCCTGCGCGGCTGAATTTCATGTGCCTGTGGGTCGGGCAGATTCCCATCGCCTGGATCTTGTCGAAATCACTCGGGTTCGGCCCTGTGGGTGTCGTCATCTCGGTGCCGCTGGCCTACTCGCTGCTCGCCATCTGGAGCTGGTTCCTGTTCAAACGCGGGAAGTGGAAAATGCAGCGTTTATGAACCCACGGTGGGTGATGTCATGACCTTGTGGCGGCGGGCGTGACTCGTGCCGCCGCTGCCTGGTAATTGCTTTTGAAAACACGTCGTTTTGTGGCATAGGCACACCTCCCCAACCCTGTCACCCCCTGAAGGAAAAATGACTTTCAACCGCAACGCCTGTCCGGCAGGCATTCGACGGACGTGCTTTCTTGTTTCCATGCTGCCCCTGCTGGCCGCATCGTTGCTGAGGGCTGATGTGCTCATCTGGGACACGAACATCGTGACAGATGGTGCGCAGGACGGCACCGGTACCTGGACGGCGGGATCGCCCAACTGGTTCAACCAGACGCAAACACTGCAAAACCAGAGCTGGCTGAACGGCAGTGACGCGGTGTTTGGCGCTGGAAGTGGAACTGCAGGAACGATCACGCTCAGCGGGCCGATCACGGCGGGAAATCTGACCTTTAACGCGGCGACGAGCGGCAGCTACACGCTGGGCGGCAGCGGTGTGCTGACGCTGGCCAGCTCCACGATCACCAGCAATGTGGCGGCGGCGATCAATGCGGTGCTGGCGGGTGACACCGCGTGGGCGAAGCAGGGCGCGGGGCAGTTGACGCTCGGAGGTTCTCTCTCCAACACTAACACAGGGACGCTTGCGTTGAGCGCCGGACGCCTGCACCTGGCGAAAACTGGCGGAGCGACGGCGCTGGCCGGCAATGTGAACATCAGCGACGGCGGATCACTCACGTTCGCAGGCGGGACAAATCTGATCGCGACCACGGCGCATGTGACGGTCAGCGGTGTGAACAGTGACTTTAATGGCACGGCGCCGAACATAGACGCCAACCCCGGCGGCTCGCCGGTGATCCAGACCCTGGCCTCGCTGACCATGAACGGCGGCACGTTCAATGCTGGAGCGAACTCGGTCTGGAACATCGGAGCGGTCAGCTTTGTGGCGGGAACGAACCGCGTGTTCGTGGGAAACAGCGGCTCGAAGCAGACTTTTGGCAGCCTGAGTCTCGCGGGCATGAACGGAGCCGCCTCATCGACTACGGTGGCAAACGGCTTCACGCTCTTTGGCAATGGTGGCAGCCTGGCCAACCGCACCACGCTGACCATCGGGGCAGGCGGACTGTCGCTGAATGGCAGCATCATCCGCATGGGCACGGGCACGAGCGGCAGCGAGCTGGTCTTGAACGGCGATGTGACGACCAGCGGCGCCTCCGCGTCGGCAATTGAACGGGAGGCAGGCACAGGACTGGTGGCTTATGTCAGTCTAAGCGGCACCGCAGGAGTGGTCAGCCGGACATTCGACATGGGCGGTGGTGGAGCCAATCTGACCATCTCACCAATCATTCAGAATGGCGCGGCCACCACGGCATCAGTGGTCAAAAACGGGACGGGCACGCTAACCTTCAGCGGCGCGGAGGCGAACACCTACAGCGGTGACACCACCATAAACGCGGGCACCCTGCGGTTGAACAAGACGGCCGGGGTCACGGCGGTGGCGGGAAACATCATCGTGAACACCGGCGGCACGCTGCAACTGAGCACAAACAACCAGATCGCCGACACAGCGGGCATCACCTTCAATGGCGGCACGATGACGGGCTGGACCACGGATGAGACCATCGCCTTCCTCACACAAAACAGCGGCGGGTTGTCCAGTGGCACCAATACCGGCCATGTCGTCATCACCGGGGCGCTGACGCTCGCGGGCGGCAACACGCTCGTCATCAACAGCAATTCCGGCAGCACGAACCCGGCGAGCTGGAACGTCGGCAGCGCCGTCCTCACCGGCGCGGATATTCTGGTCGGCGGCAGCAACGGCGTGGGCAATCCGCGTACCTCGCTGACCATCGGAGCAGGGGGGCTGACGATGACCGGGCGCACGATCACGCTGAATGCGGGTGATGCGGGAACGATCCTGAACCTCAATGGCGACTTCACTGGCATCGGCACGAACAACATCGTCAGCGGTGGCACCACCCCGGTATCGCCGCTGTTGGAAATCGGCGCTGCGACGCGCGTCTTCAACGTGCTCTCCGGCACGACGAGCATCAGTGTGATCATCAGCGGCGCGGGCGGCGGCCTGGTGAAGACCGGCGCGGGACTGCTGCAGCTCACGGCGGCGAACACCTACTCCGGCGTGACCACGGTGTCGGGCGGCACGCTCAGCGTGGCGGGTACGGGCGGCGCACTGGCAAACACCAGCGGCATCGTGATCAACAACGGCGGCGTTTTTCGTAATGGCAGTCCCACGGCCGCGAACAACAACGGCGTCACGAACCGGATCAACACTGCGGCCACGCTCACGCTCGGTGGCGGCGCGTTCAATCAAATCAGCGCCGCCGCAGGCGCTCACACGCAGGACTTGAGCAGCCTCACCGTCAGCGGCGGAGCGAACACCGTGAATGTCACCGCAGCCGTCGGCACCACGTCCACGCTGACCTTCACCGGGGCGAATCCGTACACGCGCACCTCGGGCACGGTGAACTTTGTCCAAAATCCCGCCGATAGTGGCAGCATCCTCTTCGCCAACGCTCCTTCCGGCGCAGGAAATGTCAGCGGCGGTCTGCTGGTCGGCGCGATACTGAACGGCACGGATTTGATCGCCGTGCAGCCCGGCGTGCTCACCGCTTTTGGCGGCTGGATAGCGACAGGCACGGACACCTGGACGAACGGCGCTTCGATGGATGTGACCGGCAGCAATCCCGTCGCTTTCACCACGCAAACCATCAACGCCCTGCGCTTCAACACGGCTGCCGCGCTGACTCTCACGCTCGATGGCACGCACACGATCGACTCGGGCATGCTGCTGGTGACGCCGGCGGTGGGCGCGAATGTCTCCACCATTGCCGGTGGTGACCTGCTCGGCCCGGCGGGCGGGGAACTCGTGGTGGCCCAGTACAACACGACTGGAAGCCTGGAAATCGCCTCCGCCATCGTGGACAACACCTCGGCCACTTCCTTGATCAAGGCGGGAGGAGGCACACTCGTGCTCACAGGCACGAACACCTACAGCGGAGCCACGCGGGTGAATGAAGGCGTGCTTCAGGCCGCTGATGGAACGGGGCTCTCCTCAAACTCGGCCCTGGTGCTGAACGGAGGCGTTTTTCAATCCTCCTCTGCCACATTCAATCGGGCGTTGGGCAGTGCTGCGGGCGAAGTTTCGCTCATCAGCGGCACCACGGGTTTTAGCGCGGGCTCGACGGCGGTGGCGGTGAACCTCGGCGGTGCGGGAGCCACGGTGCAATGGGGTTCCGCTTCATTTGATCCCGCCGTGCTGCTTCTGAACGCGACGGGCGCCACGACGGCTCTGGACTTTCAAAACGGCATCGACCTGAATGGTGCGACCCGCAGCATCCGCGTGGATGCGAACACGGCCACGGTCTCCGGCGTGATCAGCAACAGCGTGGGAGGCACTCCCGCAGCTCTCGTGAAAAGCGGATCGGGCACTTTGCGCCTCACCCAGGCGAACACCTTCGACGGCGGCGTGACCGTCTCGTCTGGCACGCTCGCTGTCGGAAACAACGATGCGCTCGGCACGGGTGATCTCACGCTCAGCGGCGGCACGTTGCAGGCGGATGGCGCGGCCCGAACTGTGGCGAACAATGTGGTCATTTCGTCCTCTTCCACGGTCGCCGGTTCGCTGACACTCACACTTTCTGGCGTGCTTTCGGGAGCGGGCACGCTCACCAAGTCCAACTCCAGCGTCGTCGTCCTTTCCGGCGACAACACTTACACAGGATTGACCAGCGTCACCGGCGGCATCGTGCGCCTCCTGTCAAACACCGCCCTCGGTTCCACTTCGGGAGCCACCTCGGTCTCCGGTGCGGCGCATGTGGAACTCGGCGACGGAGTCGTGGTGACGGGTGAAACGATCACCATTTCCACCGCCTCCGGCACGACGGGGGATGGATCTCCCACCTCGAATCGCGGGGGGCTTCAGGCTGCCGTGAACGCCACGGCTGAGTGGGCCGGCAATGTGATCATCGGCGCGAACCAGGCACGCATTGGCGTTCAGGAAGGCGGCACACTGACTGTCAGCGGCACCATCACGGACGGAGCCAACAGTTTTGACGTGCGTTTGAGCGGCGAGACCTCCGGCACGGGCGGGCTGATCATCTCCGGCACTGGCAACTCATGGGACGGCCAGACGGAAATCGTTCGTGGCACGGTTTATCTTGGCGTGAACGACGCCCTTCCCACCATCACGGCGCTCGACATTCACTTTACCAATTCCAACAACGCCGAATACGCCGGCGTGGACATGAACGGTTTCAACCAGACCATCGGCAGCCTGCTCAACGAAGGCAATACGGGCAGCAATGCCGAACTGACCAACAGCAGCGCCACGCTGTCCACCCTGACGATCAATCAAAACGTTGCGTCCACCTACGGCGGCATCATCACGGGCAATCTCGTCCTGATCAAAACAGGTTCGGGTGTGCTGACTCTCGCGCCGGTGACCGGGGCGAACAGCTACACGGGAGGCACCATCGTGAATGAAGGCACTCTTCGCCTTGGCAATGCCAGCACGGCGGTCGCCGGGGATCTGACCGTCAACGGCGGAGCCACCGCCGGCGGGACATTTGATCTGAATGACCAAAACATCTCCCTCAACACGCTGAACGGAGCCGCTGGAACGGTCAGTGGTGTCATTGCCAACAACAGCACCACGGCCGCGGTCCGCACGATCACCGTCGGCGCCAACGACGCCAGCAGCACCTATTCGGGAATCTTCGTGGACAACACAGGCGGCGGTGCGCTCGGGATGGTGGCCCTGACCAAGGTGGGCACAGGCACCCTGACGCTCACTGGTGCCAGCACCAACAGCGGCGGCATCAACGTCAATGCAGGGGTGCTCCTGTGGAGCGGAGCCAATGACCTTCCTTCCACCGGGACTCTTGCCGTCAACACCGGCGGCACCTTTAGCCTCGCGGATGGCGTCGCACGCGACACTTCGACCGGTGCTCTCAATCTCGCCGACGGTGCCAAGCTGACCTTTGACTGGAACGCAGCCTCTCTCGACAAGCTCATCTCGACAAATGCCGCCACGGCCACTGGCAAGGTGACGATCGACATCAACGAAATCAGCCCGACGGGTTCGGGTGGCACGATCATCAGTTCGACGAACGGAGGTCTGACTTCGGGAGGAGCGAACTACTTCATCGTCAACAATACGAATTATACCGCCGCCATCACGCAGACTGACACCGCCGTCAGCATTGGCGCAAAAACAGCCGCCACGCCGCTCACGGATGCCTATTGGCTCGGCGGTCTCACGGGAGCTTCTGGTTCGATGTCGCTTTCCACCGGTGCGGCCAGCAATTGGGCCTCTGACGCTGCAGGCACATCGGCGGGCGGCCTGGTTCCCGGCGGCAGCACGGTCAATGTCATTTTCAGCGCCACCGGTGCCACCCAGCAGGACAGCGTGACCACGGATGTGGACCTCGACCTGGCCAGCATCACCTTCAACGACAGCGCGGCTGTGACCATCTCCGGTGCCAACACCATCACTCTTCACAGCACCTCCGGCACGGCGGCGACATCCTCCGGTTCAGGAACCACGGTGACACCGGGCAGCGCCATCACAGTCACTTCCTCCGCCAATGCCACCAACACCATCGCCGTTGATCTTGTGCTCGCTGCAGACCAGACGTGGAACATCGCCAGTGGCAAGACGCTGAACGTCAGCGGAGATGTGACGGGAAACGCCGGGCTCACCCAGGCGGGCACCGGTACGCTGGTCCTCTCCGGTTCCAACACCTACACCGGCAGCACCATTATCGGCGGCACATTGCAGATCGGTGATGGAGGTGCGAGCGGGACCCTCGGTGGTGGCAATGTCGTCAATGATGGCGCCCTTATTATCAACCGCACCGGCACTCTCGCCGTGGACAATCTCATCAGCGGTTCCGGCACGCTGACGCAGACCGGCACCGTCGCGACAACTCTCTCGGCTGCCAATACTTACACGGGAGACACCGCCGTGTTCGGAGGGACTCTCACGATTGCCAGCGGAGCCTCCGTCGGCGTTGCCGGTGCTTCGGCTGGAAGCCTGCTGATCGGCGACTCCAGCACCGGCACCGTCATTGTCGAAGCCGGTGGTGAACTGCGTGTCGGCAGCGGTTCGTCCAGCTCCCTCCTCGTGGGCGCACGTACCACTCTCAGCGGCACGACTTCCGGCACCTTGAACATGTCGGCGGCGACCACGTTCACCGCCAATGTCGGCCTCTTTCAGGTCGGTGGGGCCACCTCCACGAGTCAGGCCGGTGCCACCGGCACTGCGGTGGGCACGGTCACGCTCGCCCAGAACAACACCATCACGGCCAGCACGGGCATCGTGGTCGCGGAGATGGCGCCCGCTGTGTCGAACACGCCTGTGACCAGCCTCCTCACGTTCGGTGCCGGAACGAACATTGTCACCACTCCCTCCCTCCTCGTCGGCGGCAGTCGCAGCACCGGAAGAATCACCATCGCCGCCGGGGGCACTCTCACCCTCGCCAACGGAGCAGGAAAAACCGACCTCACCATTGGCAGCAATCATGTCCAGGCCACGAATACAACGACATCGGGGGAGATGGACCTCTCGGGCGGCATTTTTGTCGCCACGCTTGGTCAGGTGATCATCGGCGACAAGAGCAACAGCACCAACTCTGGAGCGGGCACCGGCACCGGAACTCTCATCCTCGACGCCACCGCCAACAACGTCACCGCAGATTCGGTCGTCCTCGGCAATCTCGCCGCCAGCGCCACCAGCGCCAATCTCACACAGGGAACCCTGAACTTCGCAGGCGGCACCTTCACCGTCGCCAATGATGTCGGTCTTGGAATCATTTCGAATGGGGCGGACGCCAATGCCAAAGGCACGCTCAATCTCACCGGCGGCACCTTCACCGTCGGCGGAAACATCACCAGCACCAACAGCGCCAAGTCCAACGCCGTTGTCATGCTCGATGGTGCGGTCCTCGACATGACCAACGGCTCGATCGACGCCAACACTTTCGATGTACGCTCCGGTGCCCTCAAAGACGTCAGCCAGATCTTCGACGGCGGCGGCACCGTCGCGGCAGACCTCACGAAAACCACGACGGGCACGCTTTCCCTGATCGGAACCAACAGCTACTCCGGAGCCACCGTCGTCACCGGTGGCTCCCTCGAAGTTCGGGGCACCACCGGCACCGGAGCGGTGACCGTCCAGACCGGCGGCACCGCTTTTGGCACGGGCGTCGTTCAAGGAACCACATTCACGCTCGACTCCGGAGCCACTCTCCGCCCTGGCGATAGCGTGGCCGACAGCTCTCACGGCACGCTGACCTTCACTCCCGCATCCGCCTCGGGTGACACCAGCAGCCTTCAGGGCAACATCGTCCTTGGTCTCACCGGTGCCACGCTCACTGACGCGAGCTACGGGGGCAATGTCCTCGGTTCCGCTGGCTACAATGCCTGGGCGGATGCCATCTCCGGCGCAGGAAACCACGATCGCCTCGTCTTCAACGATCCCGTCAGTGGCAGCGGTTACAATCTCGACTTCCTCACCACCTCCGGCAGCCTGCAGATCGTCGCGGACAATTTCACACCGGAGCAGGGCATGGCATTCAATCTTCTCGATTGGGGCAGTCTGGTGTCGGCTGACTTCACCGGATTCACCTTCAACAGCGGCTACCTCATTGGAAACGGGGACGAAGGCAGCGACCTTGATCTGCCCGACCTCACCGGCCTGGGGCTCGCGTGGGACTTCAGCCGCTTCACCACGTCTGGAGTCATCGTCGTCGTGCCGGAGCCTGGACGCGCCCTGCTGCTGCTCATCGGGCTGCTGCCTCTTGCGCTACGTCGTCGGAGGTGAGGATGCTCCGCCCTGCTGATTTGGCTTTGCGCACGGGAATGTCGTCTCGACGAAACATCCTGCCTCGCCTTCTATGAAATCAACAGCCTCCTTGCATGAAACGCCTCACTTCACACCTCCTCACCCTGCTGGCGGCGGCTTCTTCCCTCACCCACGCCGCCGAAACGCAGCGCGTGGACGTTTGCGTGTATGGCGCGACGCCGTCGGGCATCGTCGCGGCGGTGGCGGCGAAGCAGGAAGGCTGCTCGGTGCTCATCGTGGAGCCGGGCCGATGGGTGGGCGGCATTCTCGGGGCGGGGATCAAGCCGTTGCAGGATTGCCCTGTGCCGGTGGCGGTGGGCGGGCTGACGACATCACGCGTTTTCAAGATGGGCAAGCAGCCGGAGGTGCTCCGAAAGGACTTCGCGGACTGGCTGGCGGAGGAAAAGATTCCGGTGATTTACGAGCAACGGGTGCAGCGCGTGGAGAAAGCGGGGGCGAGCATCGCGAAGCTCATTTTGGAACTCGCGCCACCGGACAAGCATGGCATTCCAGCGCCGACGGCGACTCAAAAAGATGTTTCAGTGATCGAGGCGAAGGTTTTCATCGACGCGAGCTACGAGGGCGATGTGATGGCCGCGGCCGGCGTGAAGTATGCGGTGGGCCGCGAGTCCGCCGAAACTTATCACGAGGAACTCGCGGGTGTGGGACCGACGACGAACTGGACGCCGATAGATCCATATGTGACTGCGGGCGATCCGAACAGCGGCCTGCTGCCGTGGGTGGAGGCGGACCATGGTTTGCCGAAGGGCTCGGCGGATGATTACACGCAGGCCTACAACTTCCGCTTCTACGTCACGCGCGATCCACAGAAGCGCGTGCCCTTTGAAAAGCCCGCGAACTACAGTGCGAAGGACTTCGAACTCGTCGGCCGCTACGTCGAGCATCTCGTGCGCACCACGGACGACGCCAGCAAGCTCACCAAGCGCCTGCGTGACATCTTCCCCGGTTGGCTGAACAGCGGCGAATACAACTACAAGCGCGACTCCTTGATCACGATGGCGCCGCTGGGCCTGAGCCGTTTTTATCAAGACGGCACCTGGGAAGCGCGCTCGAAGGTGTGGCGGCAGCACCAGGATTACCTCAGCGGCCTGCATCACTTCCTCAGCACCGATGCACGCGTGCCAGAGGCGTTTCGTGCGGAGACGGCGGAGATCGGCCTCGACCAAACAATGCACGCCGACACCGAAGGCTGGCCGAACCAGCTCTATGTGCGCATCACGCGTCGCATGAAGGGGCCCTACACGCTCACGCTCGCCGATGTGTGGAATCAAACGAAGGCCGAGGACGGCGTGGGCCTCGCGCTCTATGGCGTGGACATCTATCCGGTGCGGCGCTACGTCGTCGCGAATGAAAGCGGGCAAATCGGGGTCGCCACGGAGGGAAACATGTTCGTCGGCGGCTCGCATGGCACCGGTCATCCCTATCCCATCCCGTATCGCGCCATCACGCCGAACGCGGACGAATGCACGAACCTCCTCGTGCCCGGGTGCTTCTCCGCCAGCTACATCGCCTATGCGTCCGCCCGCATGGAGCCAGTCTTCTGCGTGCTCGGCGAGTCCGCCGGTGTCGCCGCCGCGCTGGCCATTCGTGCCAGCACCTCGGTGCAAAACGTGAACGTCACCCAGTTGCGTGATCGCCTTCTCAAACGCGGTCAGATTCTCGAATGGACCGAAGAACTCGCCCAACAGACGAAGCAGCGCCGAAGCGGCATCGAGACTGGTGAGTGGGCCTCTCAGCAGGCATGGAACGACGCCAAACCCGGCTGGGAATGGCTCTTCCCCTTCATCGACACCAACAAAGACGGCAAGATCTCCCTCGCCGAGCACACCGCCTTTCAAGACTACAAGAAGCAACATCCCGACTGGCAGAAGCGTCTCCGCGAGGAGCTGAAGAAGTAGCCGCACGACTCAATTGAAGCGTGCATCCGCGCCGGGAAATGCGATGAAGCCGGGATCGCATGAAATCCCTGTTTTTGCTTCTTCTTACCAGCTTCAGCGTCTTCGCCGCTGAGTTCAAAATCACCAACGCGGGCATCGAAATCGGCGCAGGCAGTCTGGGGAGCTTCACGTTGACCTACCCGGAGTTTGAAGCGGCTCGCAAAATCATTGAGGTGAAGGCGGCGGGCACGCAGACGACCATCAAGTATGAAGGCGGGGCGGAATGTCTCGTCTCGACTTCGAAAGATGAGATCACGGTCATCTTCAACAGCGTGCCGGGCGATGTGAAGGCGTGGAAAATGACGATGCTCATCGACATCGGCTTCGCGAAGGGCGGTTCGTGGCGGATTGCGGACAAAGAAGGCGTTTTCCCAGCGGAGAAGGCCACGCCGCCGCACATCGCGAGTCTGAATGGCACGAGCTTCATGGTGAAAAACGCGCAGGGGCAGAGCTTGAGCATTCAGACGCCCGAATACGCCTTTCAGCAGCTCACGGACAACCGTGAGTGGAACTGGGCGGTGTATCATTGGCAGTTCATCGTGCCCTATGGTACGGACAAAACGGTCGCGAAGATCAAAGTGACCTCCGATCTCGCCTCGGTGACGAAGTTGATCGATCCCTTCGGCCAGAGCTTGAAGGACACGTTTCCGAACAAGCTGTTAAGCCTCGAAGACCTGAAAGCCGACGTGGAAGCGGACAAAACCTACTACGCGGGCATCGCGACGCCGAAGCTGGATCGTTTCGGCGGCCTTCCGGGCAGTGGTGAATCGCTTGGGCTGAAGAAGACCGGCTTCTTCCATGTGGAGCAGAAGCCGAACAAAACCTGGCTCGTCGATCCCGATGGAAACGCGTTCTTCCACCTCGGCGTCTGCGGTTTCGCGCCAAACGACGACTATACTTATGTGAAGGGCCGCGAGGGCATCTACGAGTGGCTGCCGAAGCTCGACAGCGAGTTCTCGACGGCGTTTCGCGAGGGCAAACCGGACCATTTCTCGTTCTACATCGCCAACGTGATCAAGAAGTTCGGTGCAGCCTATGACTACGAATCCCACGCCACGCGGATGATCGACCGCGTGCGGAAATGGGGCTTCAATTCGATTGGTGCCTTCAGTCCCACGCCCAAGGCAGCTTTCCCGTATGTGGCGCATCTGCCGATCAACGAGTGGGAGGGCGTGCCACGCATTCCCGGTGCGCATGAGGTGTGGGACCCGTTCGATGCCGCCACGGCGGCGAAGATCGCCGAGAACATCGCCCGCGAGGTTCCGAAGCGCGCGAATGATTCGCAGCTCATCGGCTGGTTCATCGTGAATGAGCCGCGCTACGACGAACTGCCGCGTGTGATCCCGTCACTGGATGGCAAGCACGCGTGCAAACGCGAGTTCGTGGCCGCTTTGAAATCGAAATACAGCACGGTGGATGCCTTCAATATCGCCTGGCAGGCCAAAGCGACTTCGTTTGATGCATTGATCGACACCGGCCTCGCCGTGACGACCGACGCAGCCAAAGCGGACGTGAAGGCCTTTGTCGGCACCTTCCTCGAAACCTACTTCACGCAGATCGAGAAGGCGTTTCGTCAGCATGACGCGAATCATCTGCTGATCGGCAGCCGCCTTCAGCCGATCACCATCGAGGACGAGCAACTCTGCCGCATCATGGGCAAGCATGTCGATGTCGTGTCCTACAACTACTACACCTACGGCGTCGATACAGCCGCGTTGAAACGCTTTCACGAATGGACCGGTGGCAAGCCGATGATGCTCAGCGAGTTCTTCTGGGCCTCTCCAAAGGACAGCGGCCTCATTGGCGGGCGCGAGGTCAGCACGCAGCAGGAGCGCGGTCTCGCGTATCGAAACTACGTCGAGCAAAGCGCCGCGCTCGGCTTCGTCATCGGCATCGAGTGGTTCACGCTCGTCGATCAGGCCACCACGGGCCGCTGGTTCAGCCAATACAACGGCGAGAGCTACAACACCGGCCTTATCAGCGTGGCGGACCGACCGTGGAAGGACATGCTGACCGAGATGATGAAGACGAACCACACAATCTACGACCTGCTGCTCGGCAAGCGCCCGCCGTTTGCGTGGGACGATGCGCGATTCCAAGTGCCGTTAGAAAAGTAATGGTAAGATCAAGAATCGTCACCCGCATGCCAAGGATGCGCTGAAGAGATGGCTTGCTGTTTGGGCGGCCCGGAGGCCACAATCCGGGACCATGCCAGCCAAACCAACCATCCAGCTCATCGCCAGTGGCGATCTTCGTCTCGCCGCCAACCAAACCTGCTGGCCTGCCCAGAAGGCCATGGAGGACGCGCTCACGAAAGCTCTCAAAGCCGAGGGCTTCGAGGTCAAACGAGCGCACCCGTATGACGCGAAGAAGAAACACGGCTTCATCGCCAGCCAGCGCGAGGGCATCGAGGTGTTTCGTGGCATTGATCCCGACGCGCCGCTGATCGTGGCGGAGGCCGTGTGGCAGTATTCGCATCATGTGCTGGCCGGACTGACGACGCATCGCGGCCCGATCCTCACCGTGGCGAACTGGAGCGGCCAGTGGCCGGGCTTGGTGGGTCTGCTGAACCTCAACGCCTCGCTCACGAAGGCGGGTGTGACTTACTCGACGCTGTGGAGCGAGACGTTCACCGATTCGTTCTTCACCACCGGCCTGAACGAGTGGCTGACCACCGGCAAGGTCACGCATGATCAATCCCACGTCCGCGCCCTGCCGCTGCTGAAGCTGCCTGCGGAAGACGAAAAACTTGGGAGTGATTTCGGTCGTCGTTTCCGCCATCACAAGGCCATCCTCGGTGTGTTCGATGAAGGCTGCATGGGCATGTTCAACGCGATCATTCCTGACGACCTGCTGCATGCCACCGGCTGCTTCAAGGAGCGTCTCAGCCAGTCCACGCTTTACGCGGCGATGCAACACGTCAGCGATGCCGACGCGGCGGCCGTTTATGCCTGGCTGAAGCGCAAGGGCCTGCAAATGAAGCTCGGCACCGATGAAGCCACGGAGCTGACGGAGCCGCAGATGCTGCTGCAATGCAAAATGTACGTCGCCGCCGTGCGGCTGGCGGATGAATTCGGCTGCGACGCCATCGGCATCCAGTATCAGCAGGGACTCAAGGATCTCACGCCCGCGAGCGATCTCGTCGAAGGCATGCTCAACAACGCGGATCGTCCGCCGGTGCGCAGCGTGGATGGCAAGCGCGTGCTGTTTGCGGGCGAGGCGCTACCGCATTTCAACGAGGTCGATGAATGCGCCGGTCTCGATGGACTCGTGACCTATCGCTTGTGGAGGGAGCTTGGCTTTGCGCCGGAGAACACGCTGCACGATCTGCGCTGGGGTCAAAAATTTGGCAAGGATTACGTCTGGGTGCTGCTAATCAGCGGCGCGGCACCGCCCGCGCACTTCATCGGCGGTTGGAAAGGCGCGAGCAGCGAGCGCCAGCCGAGCATGTACTTCCGTCTCGGTGGTGGCACCTTGAAAGGCGTCAGCAAACCGGGTCACATCGTCTGGAGCCGCGTGTTTGTGATGAATGGCGCTCTGCATTGCGACATCGGCGTCGCCGAGGTGGTGAAACTGCCGGAGGCCGAAACGAATCGCCGCTGGCAGGAGACGACGCCGCAGTGGCCGATCATGCACACGGTGCTCAAAGGCGTGTCACGCGACCAGATGATGGCCCGCCACCAGTCGAACCACATTCAGGTCGTCTATTGTCCCAATGAAAAGCAGGCGCACCGCGCCGCCCGCATCAAGGCCGCCGCCCTGCGCGAGCTTGGGCTGCATGTTTCCTTGTGTGGCGATGTGCGCCTCGCCTAGCATGACCTTTCCACTCCCGACCGTTCCTTTCCGACCATGAAGCTTCTTCCAATCACACTTTTTGCGCTCCTTTGCGGGCATTCCTTTGCCGCCGACACGCTCATGCCGCTCAAGTACAACAACCCCGGCCTCGTCGTCGATCTTGGCGTCGGCTTGTGGGCCTGGCCGCTGCCGATGGACTTCGATGGCGATGGCGATCTCGATCTCGTGGTGAACTGCCCGGACAAGCCCTACAACGGCATCTACTTCTTCGAAAATGTCAGCGGTGACACGTCAAAAAACAAGATGCCCGTTTTCAAACCGGCGAAACGCATCAGCAAAGGCGCTCAAAATGTCCAAGTGAGCTACATCGACGGCAAACCGGTCGTGCTCACACCCGGCCATGCGCATCCCGATTTCCTCAAGACCGGCATCGAGCAGGCGGTGAAGCTCGGCCCGCCCTCCAACATCCACATGAACAAAGTCCGCGCCAACATGTGGCGCATGGTCGATTACGACGGCGATGGCAAAAACGACCTCATCGTCGGCGTCGGTGACTGGACGGAATACGGCTGGGACAACGCCTACACTGAAAACGGCCGCTGGATGAACGGCCCGCTGCGCGGTTATGTTTATGTGCTGCTCAACACCGGCACCAACGAGGCGCCGAAGTATGACAAGCCAAAAAAGGTCATGGCCACCGACCGGCCGGTGGAAACCTATGGCTGGCCTTCGCCGAATTTCGGCGACTTCGACGGTGACGGCGACCTCGACCTGCTCTGCGGCGAGTTCCTCGACGGCTTCACCTATTTTCAAAACATCGGCACGCGCACCAAGCCGAAGTATGCGCTCGGCGTGCGCCTCAAGGCCGACACGGGCCGCTACCTCACCATGGACCTCGAGATGATCACGCCCACGGCCATCGACTGGGACAAGGACGGCGATCTCGATCTCATCGTGGGTGATGAGGACGGTCGCGTGGCCTTCATCGAGCACACTGGCAGGTTTGAAAACAAGGTGCCTGTGTTTGCCGAGCCGCGCTACTTCCAGCAGGAGGCGGATCAGGTGAAATTCGGTTCGCTCGTCACGCCCGTCGGTTTCGACTGGGATGGCGATGGCGACACCGATCTCATCTGCGGCAACACTGCTGGTTATGTCGCCTTCATTGAAAACCTCAGCGGCAAAGGCGTGGAGCAGCCGAAATGGGCCGCGCCGGTCAAACTTGAAGCCGCAGGCAAAGTCATCCGTCCCATGGCCGGACCCAACGGCAGCATCCAAGGCCCCTGCGAGGCCAAATGGGGCTACACCACGCAAACCATCGCCGATTGGGACCACGACGGCCTGCCGGACCTTCTTTTGAACTCCATCCTCGGCAAAGTCGTGTGGTATCAAAACATCGGCACACGCCAGAAGCCCCAGCTCGCTGCCGCGCAGCCCATCGAGGTCGAATGGAACGGCGAGCAGCCGCATCTCGCCTATGGCTGGCTGCGTCCTGAGGGCAAAGCGCTGCTCACACAATGGCGCACCACGCCCGTCGGAGTCGATTGGAACAAGGACGACCTCACCGACCTCGTCATGCTCGATCAGGAAGGCTACCTCGCGTTTTTCGAGCGTGCGAAGCAGGGCGACAAACTCGTGTTGAAGCATCCACAGCGAGTGATTTGTGCCTCCAAAGAGATGCAGAAGCCCGGCTTGCTCGACAAGGCCCTGGAACATCTCAAAGTGAAGACACCCGTCGCCATGACGCCCGGCGAACCTCTGCGCCTCAATGCCGGCATCGCAGGCAAGAGCGGACGTCGCAAGCTCTGCATCATGGACTGGGATCAAGACGGCCAGCTCGACATCCTGCTGAACTCCGCGAACGCCAACTTCCTCCGCCAGGAAAGCGCAGCCGACGGCAAGTGGTTCTTCACCGACATGGGCCTCCTCTCCGACGCCAACATCGAAGGCCATGACGTCAGCCCCACGACGGTCGATTTCAATGCGGATAGCCTCCCCGACTTCGTCGGCGGCGCCGAGGACGGGCACTTGTATTACATGCGCAATCCGAAGGCGAAGTGAGCACGCCGCATCTCGTAGAAGCACGCGTGAGCGTGCCTTCTGCGGAGCCTTGGCGACGCTCGTGCAGAAGACTCACGTCTTCCTCTGCGCACGAGTTGTAGAATCATACCAATCTGATCAAATAATCGTGGGTAATATAGGATGAGCTGTTGTAAAGGACGGTCATGGCACGAAGACCTATTCAACTGGGGCGGCCCGAGCTGGCCGCCGAAATTGCCTAGCGCTATCGCAAGGCGACGACGGGATGGCAGAAAACGCGCTTGTTATGTGCAAAGCTCGCCAGCGAAGGACAACATCAATCCGCCCAGATCGCCGGATTGTGCGGCTGCGGAATCTCGCGCGTTGCGTAAATTGGGTGATGGGCTTCAGGCTGCGCCGGTGATCGCAATGGCTGACAAAAGCGTGCCACTGCTGACATGGTAGATGGCGTCTTGCTTGAACCGGGCACCGATCTTGCAGGCGCGCGCATATCTGCTCATAAACAAACAGAGTTGGTCAAGCAAGCCGTCCATCTATTTTCCCAACAAGGCGGTTTCATCCATGGCCTTTTCGAAACTGGGGATCCACGCGGCACCCACCTCATCAAGCTGGCCCTTCTCCTTTAGTGCGAAAAGAATCTTCCTGCCGGCGCGAAAGTGCATGATGGCCTCTNNTCGCGCAGTTTGGCCTGAGCGATGTTCCAATGAGAAACGGCCAGTTCACTCTGCCATCGGGCATTCTTGGGGTCTGCGGCGGCGAGCACGGTGGAGATCTCCATGTCACGATCCCAATGAATTCGAGCTTCAGACTCCCGTTGCAAACGCATCAATAACCCGGCTGTCTTTTGGTGAGCGAGGGCGAGATCATGCAGGAGAAGGAGGTTTCCCGGATCGGCTTGATAAAGTTGCTCCAAAATCTCCAATGCGCGGGCATCGCACTTTTCAGCCTCGGCGAAACTTCCCACCTCAAACAGTGAACCGGATTTTTTTTGCAGGGCGATTGCCAAAGCTCGGCGCAGGCTTGGGTCGCTGGGAGATTCCTTCAGCATTGAATCAAAGGTGGAAGCCTCGCGAGAGAACAGCGCCAATGCCTCGGGTTGCCGGCCGCCGGCCACATGAAGCTCCGCCAGACGTTCACAGAGGGTCGCGAAGGCTTTGCGCGTGCTCTTGTCCGGAGCCTCGGAGCCCATCAATTGTTCCAACAGGCTCATGCCCTCCTGGTAATGTGCAGCGGCTTGATCCATGAGGGACTGCCGTTTCGCCAAATCACCCAACCGCTCGGATGTGGCGGCCAGGTGGCGTATCAATCCCTCATTGTTCTTGTCACGGCCCGCAAGCGCCTTGATGGCCTGATGTTCCGCCAGTGCCGATGCGTTCGCCTCGGCCAGCTGCCCGCTTTGCTCGTAAACGAGGCTCATGCGACCATCGGCAATGGCGAGATCCATGATGTGCTGCGGATCCTGCGGTGCAGCGAGAGCACGCTCGGCCATGATGCGGTGAAATTCGTGGAATGCGGCGGAGGCATCATCGGTGCGGCCCATGGCGAGAGCGATCTGGCCGCGGTTCTGCCACATTCCGCCGCGGTTGCGTTTTTGGGCGTCCGTTTCGGAATCCGCAGGCTGGGCTTTGAAGTAAGCTTCGGACTTTTTGGCCACATCATCAAGCAGCGCGATGCGGTTCAGCGGCTCCAGTTTGTCGCGAAGATCAAAGAGCATGTAGTTGATGAGGTCCTCGGCCTCACCGCGTGCGGTGATGGCGATGCCGCGTTCTTTTTCGGCCTGTGCACGAGCGGCCTCGGCGAGCTTGCGTTGGTCCTCGGCGGTCTGTCTTGCCTGGGCTTCGAGGACGCGTGCTTTGGCTTCGAGTTCCTTGGCAGTTTGAGCTTCCTTTTCGCGTGTTTCGGCCAAAGCGCGGGCGACTTCCGCAGATTGGCGTGCGACAGACTCGGCGTCGCGTGCTGCTGCGGCCTCCCTCCACTGCCAGAAAGCCAAGCCACCGCCGATGATGATCGCCGACAAAATGGCGGTGCCCGCTGAAAAGACGACCTTGTGGCGCTGGATCAGCTTTTTGAGCCGATATAAGCCGCTTGGTGGTCCCGCACTTACCGGTTCATTGCGCAGGTAGTGTGACAAATCATCCGCCAGATCCGTCGCAGCGGAGTACCGGCGGGTGCGATCTTTCTCGAGGGCTTTCAGCACGATCCAGTCGAGATCACCATCAATCTGTTGAGTCAGCCTTCGCGGTTTAGCGCGGCGGGTGGACACGGCATG
>DNXB01000027.1 GCA_003506995.1 Verrucomicrobiales bacterium | reverse complement strand
CAAGGCCAGATCATCCCCGGCAGCGAGGCGCTGCATGGCAAGGATGTCGGCGTCGGGAGGAGCGTCGGACATCAGCGGGAGCGTGAGGAGTCGCTGTCACGCGGAAGCCTGAGGCCCAGGACGTGCGGGAGCATGGTGTCGAGATACTGTTTTGCTTGATCGGCGTTCATGCAGGCGGCGGTCTGTCTCACATGGATCAGCATGGCCTGCTGGCATTCGACCTGGAGTTCGGCACGGGTTTTGAGCGCTGCCGTGGGATCTTTTTGTGGATCGCTCAGCACCTCTCTCAACGCGGATTCCACCTCCTCGGCACGCATGCAGAGATCCTGGCATTTGGGCCGATAGGCCAGATGCAGCGCCTTCACCTTCGCAAACTGCGCCTCGTCGAGCCGCAGCCGCTGTCGCAGCCACTCCAGCTCCGGCAGCAGGCTTTCACGCTCCTGGGGCATGGCGCTCGTCATGCGGTTGTCATGCAGCCAGTAGCGCGAGCAGAAGAACATGCATGCCCCAAGTGCCAGGGCGATGACCAGGATGAGCTGCCCGCGTTTCATGGCATGTTCTCCATGCTTTGCAGCAGCGGATGAATGGATTCGACATAGGCCATTTCAGAAACCGCGGCATTTTCCGCCTGTCCCCAACCGCCCAGCCATGCCCCCAAGGCAATGAACGCGGCAATCGTCAGGCCGGCTGGCAGCGGGCGCGCCAGCGCGGCAAACAACGACTGCGCGAGCCGGCTGATGCAATGGCGGAAGGTGAGGGAGGCTTCCGCCTCGATGCGCGCCCAGACCTCACGCCCGAAAGAGGCCGGAAGTTTGACCTGAGCGGGCGTCCGGCGCAGCAGATGGTGGAGTTGGTCGTCATTCATGACAGGAATGTTGGAAGACGATTTCATGGTGTGGCCGGTTGGACAGGGGTTCAATCGGACAAACACCGCCGGCATCTCAAACCCTCACGAAACATGCCCGTGGCAGCCCTGTGCGGGCAGCGCCGCAAAGGAGGCGCATTCATGACCAATGGCCGCATCATCAACGTAGGATGACAAAACTGCCGTCAGGTCGTGCATAAGCGACGGCGTAGCTCCACACGGGCAGCTTATCGGCCTCGCCAGAATCCGTGACGCGGCCCTGGGCATCGAGCAGGTCCCAATGCAGGCTGCCAGCCTTGTTCCAGCCGGAGCCGATGACGCTGGCGATGAGGGTCTGGCCCTTTGCATTCTGGGCCAGGGCGGGATGCTTGGCGTTCTTTGGCCCGACTTTCTGTGCTGAAGCCACAGGCTCGCTCATGAGCCCGGTGATGATCTGGCCGTCATTTTCCCAGGCGGCGCGAAGTGACTGCGTGGCGGGCATCAGGCTGGCGCTGCTCATGGGGCACATGGCGACGCGCCAGTCGTCGAGTTTCGTCAAAGTGGTGAGGCCAGCTTGGCTGGTGAGGAGAATCATGCCACGCGCTGTCGGTGCAGGCGCGCCGCGATAGAGCACGGTCAGCGTGTCATCTGCGGCCAGATGCGCGCGTAGCGAGCAGCAGGCGCAGACGCCAGGCTGCTCTGCATTCAGCGGCTTGGGCGCGGAAAAGGTGCGGCCATCATCAGCCGAGTAGCGCGCATAGACGAGGCGCGCGGCTTCACCCGTCGCCCCGGCAGGCGCGGCGTGCCAGACGACGCTGACGTGGCCGCGAGCATTGGCGGCGATGGAGGCGCCGCCATCCAGCGCGGTGGTGTCGCCCATCAGGTTTTGCTGCGCACTGAAGGCCTTGGCACCGGGTTGAAGCCGGGCATGCAGCAGCGGCGCGCGCATCATCATTTCCTTTTTGCCTCCGGTGCTGCCATTCCAGATGACCTGCACGCTGTCATCCTTGCCCAGCGCGATTTGTGCGCCGCGAATCGTGCCTGCGGCAATCGCGGAGCGCGGCTCGCTGTTCACGGTGATGGGCGCGGACCATTCCCCGCCGTCCGCTTTGCGGGTCGTGTGGCGGATGTCGCATGCTTTGGGATCGCCCATGAGATACACCAGATGCACCACGCCTGCCGCTGTCACAACGACCTGCGGCTGGATGCCTGGTTCTGGCAGCGATTCGAGCCGCACCTGGGCGTGCATGGCAAGCGGCAACAGCAAAGGAAGAAGGAGGCGTTTCATCATGGTGGTGCATGAGCACGGCCTTCCGTGCGGGAACTTTCAGTGATCCTGCACGGGAGAACGCGTGGCTCTGGCGTTATTTCGGCAGCTTCGCCAGATACTTCGCCGGGTTCGCGTCAAAGTCCTCCACGCAGGGGCTGCAGCAGAATTTAACCTGCTGGCCCTGATAGACCTTGGTGATGGGCGTGCCCATGCTGCCGAGCTTGTTTCCGCTGACGATGCACACGTCATACGGATAGGGCTTGGCCCCGCCGGTGGTGGAGCAGGAGGCCAGCGCGAGGCCAAGCAGCGCGGTGGTGAGGAGTGTGGTGAGTTTCGTTTTCATGGTGTGTGTTTGGGGTTTTGTTTTGAATGATGACACCTGTCATCAAAAGCGGATCAGCACGCCGGCGCCGAGGCCGAAGTCGCTGTGATAAGAAACGGTGAGCGAGGTGTGGCGCGTGAGCGTGTAGTCGGCTCCAGCGGTCCATTCCCACTCGGTGCCTGTGTCGTAAAACACCTCGCCCCACGCGCCGAGACGCGGCGTGAGCTGGAGGCGCTTCGCGAGTGTGAAGCGCGCGTCGCCCTCGGTGTCGAGGCTCACATTCGCCCACACCATCAGCGGCAGGCGGTAGTTGAAACCGATGAGGCCGCGATCCTTTGCATCGGGATCGTTCGTGAGGCGGTAACCGGCAAAGGCCTGGAAGTTGAGGTTGAAGTAGCGCTGGTAGAGCGCGTCGATCTCATACTGCGGATTGTCCACACCCTGCCAGCCGACCTCCCATGCGAGCATGAGGTCGTTCTTCGGATTCATCCAGGTCAGCAGCCCCTCGCTCATGTGAGATTGAATGGAGGCCGCGCCCCAGAAGTGAGCCATGTCGTGGCTGTGCTCGCCGAGACCGGCGGCGTGATGCAGGCTGTGGTCTTCCGGTGACGCGGGCACTCCTGCCCGCGACACACGCGCCTCATTGCGGGCAGGAGTGCCCGCATCACCGTCCTCATATCGAAACACGCGGGCCATGCCGCTCATCATGTGATAGAGGATGTGGCAGTGGAACATCCAGTCCTTGGCCTCGTTCGCCTCGAACTCGACGACACGTTTGCTCATCGGCGGAACATCGACGGTGTGCTTCAGCGGTGAGCGCGCGCCGTTTCCCATGAGCAGGCGGAAGAAATGGCCGTGCAGATGAATCGGGTGATGCATCATCGTGTCATTGATGAGTTCCAGCTCGATGATCTCGCCCTTCTTGATCATCACATAGGGCTCTTGGGCGATGGTTTTGCCGTCGAAGCCCCAGATGTAGCGGTTCATGTCGCCGGTGAGGTGCATCGTGATCTTCCGGCGCGGCAGTTTCGCAGGAAGCGTGGTGTCGCGCGTCGATTTGAGCAGTCGGTAGGGCGATCCCGGCCGCTCCAATCGCAGTGAGGCTCTCGGGTCGTCCTCCTGCTCCTCCAGCGCGAGGTTCAGCATTTCGTCCATCTGGTAAAGATTCGGCCTCGGCGGATCGGAGGCTGGCTTCAGCTCTCCAGAACCGAAAAAGGCCGACGCATGCCCGCTGCCGTCCTGTGTGGTGGCCCGCAGCTCGTACTGGCCGCTGGTCGGAATGGTGATGATCACGTCATAGGTCTCCGCAATCGCCATCAGGAAGCGATCCACCTTCACCGGCTGCACAGCAGGCCCGTCCGCCGCCACGATGGTCATCGGCCCTGCCGAGGAGTTCAGATAAAAATACGAGGCCGCCGAGGCATTGATGATCCGCAGGCGCACGCGCTCGCCCGGCCTGCCCTCGATCCGTGTCTGGCGCTGGCCGTTCACGAGAAAGGCGTGATAGCCCACGTCCGAGACGTCCATCGGCATCATGCGTTCCCACTCGCGCTTGAAGTAATCCTTCAAATTCCCGCGCTGCCATGCGCCGAGGATGGACTGCGAGTTCCGCCGCATCAGGCCGAAGTAATCGCTGCCACGCATCAGCATGCGCATGACCTCGTGCGGGTTGAAGTTCGTCCAGTCGGAGAGCACCAGCACCTGCTCGCGATCCGCCTTCACCGGCTCCCCGCCACGCGGCAGCACCACGATGCTGCCGAAAATGCCGTTCTGCTCCTGAAGATGCGTGTGGGAGTGATACCAGTAAGTGCCGCTGTGCCGCAGATCGAAGCCAAACGTGTGCGTCGTTCCCGGCTGAATCGGCGGCGTGGTGATGTGTGGCACGCCATCCTGCTCGTTCGGCAGCAGCAGCCCGTGCCAGTGTGTCGAGGTCGTCTCGTGCACGAGCTGATTGTGAACACGGATGCGGGCGAAGTCGCCCTCGCGAAAGCGCAGCGTCGGCCCCGGAATGCCGCCATTGATCGTGAAACCACGTACCGCCTTGCCCGCCGGGCTCACGGTTTGCCCGGCGATGGTGAGATCATACTCCACCACGCGCTGACCAGCGGCGGGTTTTGGGATTTTACAGGTGTCACAGGCCCATGCGGCCAGGGCAGGCCCCAGGAGGGCAAATAAGAAAAAGCGTTTCATGGAAATCGAGTCGTTGAAGGTTCAAGGAACCACTCCCGCTCTCGCTTCATCCCATCAGGGGCCGCGATGCACGGGCACAATGCGTCTGTCAGAGACGCCGACTCAATTCAGGAAGGAGCAAAACAGCACCGCCAGCCGGACATGCGGCAGGCTGGACGAATCACGCTCGGCTGCGGGCGGCACGCCCTCATTCAAGCTCCTCGGAGATCGCATGGCGGGCCTCGCCTCCTCAGCACTCGCCCAAACCACCTGCGGCACCAGCTCACGGCCGCCCACTGGCGGCGTGTTCGCCGGCACGGCGGGCGTTGCGGGCTCCGCGCAGCCGCACGCGTCCATTTCAGCCGCTGCCAGCGCGGCGCAGCAGCCCATGCCGCAGGCGGCCGGTTCATTCACGCGCCGCATCGCCTGCACCGGCCAGGCCTGTGCCAGCAGCGCGAAAATGAGGGCGATGGAGCGAAGCAGGGTCATGAGTTCATCAAGGCAGACGCATGATGCGATGAATGATTACGCCAAAAATTCCCCCACGGCCTCTCCTTTCTTGCCCGACACCGGCTCGGTCAGGGAGGTTTGCGATGGTTGACGGTTGTTTACAGTCGTTGACGGTTGTTTGAAAACCACCGCAAAAAGGGGTGCGCGGCCACTCCTGCACGCCATGAGGGTGTCTTTATTCGCTGCAATTCATCAGACGAGCACGCTCGGAAGGCGGGCGGAGGCTGGGTTCGGCGGCGCCCATGGCGTAGCGGGGTGGCAGGCGGCGGAAGAGGGCGGACTGCGTGCGCTTCAGCTCGGCGGCCAGCCAGTGGCGCATGAAGCTGTAAAGCCACTCACGCCCCAGCTTGCCACGGAGTTTGCGGCGGAAGCTCTCGCTCGCGGCGGCGATCTCCTCCGCATGCTGCACGAGATGCGCCACGAGGGGCGCTGCATCTGGCACCTTGGATGCGGTGAGCAGTTCCAGTTCCTCCACGATCTGCGTAGCGGCGGCGTGAGGCACGAGGGCATCGAGTGTGGGAACATTGTTCATGGCGCGGCTTTCTCCGGGTGAGTGGTGGGGGGGGATGACTGGCGGGCCGCCGTGTACTCCACTGGCTCTTCACGAAAGACCATGTGGCCGCGGTAGCCCGCCTTGTGCGGATATTCCAAGGTGGCGTCAAGCATGCTGGCGAGTGCTGGCGCGGCGGCGGGCACCTCCGTTTCCTCCTCCGGCATGGCGCTGCCTTCCACGAGGGCGATCTCCTCCGGCGTCAGGCCATAAAGGGCATAGACCTCGCGGTCGATGAGCGCATCCGTCGCGCCGATCTGGCGGTCCAGCGCGGTCTGCTCGTGCGGTGTCTTGGCGGCGGCACGCTGCCGGTGCAGGCTCAGCATCTTCTCAACCAGAGACACGATGCGATCATGCGCGGCTTGGTCAGCTTTGTTGTTGGGGTCGATTCGCCTGATCGGCAGCCGCTCAAGGATTCTCGTCTTCACTTCAAAGTAATTGTTCCCCTTTGGCGGAGCGATGTGCCGATGCAGGTAAGTAACAAGTCGTGAATTCAGGAGCCCAAGAACGAAATGCAATGCCTCGTTCACGTCAGGCTTCAAGACGATGGCCTTGAGCTTGTTGTTGATGAACAAGGGCTTAGAACTAATCGTGAACTCGCCCTTGTTGGCAATCTCTGGGCCAACGATCTTGGGCAAAATATAAAGCGAAGGATCCCGCTGACACCATAGTTCATACCAAGCTTTAGAACTCTTGTCGAAATATGAGCGCCCTCTCAGAAGGCTGCTTGAATCACAAAGGTGCTTCCAAATTTTAGGTGCGTCGGATTCGAGTTGTTCGGGTGACATCACGTCTCCCGTTCTCAAATCGTATGGATAGATCACAGTGTTCGCAAAGGTTTTGGTGTCGGCCGATTCGTAGCGATGAATGTCTTTCCCCTTGGCGAGTGGATAGACTGGTGGCGATTCCAGTTGGAGCCTTGATGCCTGATCCTTCGGGATGAAGAAGACCTCATCCTTGCCGCTATGAATCCCTTCGCTAGCGAACGCAATGATTTCGCGGAATGCTGGGAAGTCTTCAAAACAGCGAGATGACAACCCCGCTTGAGCCGTATCGAAGAGCTTCCACTCAGAATCGACACCAAGCGCCGAGGGTGCCAACGCAAATCGAACAACACCGGGCTTTGGGTATGCCGCGTTAAGCTCAAGGGCGATCTCCGCAGCATCAAGCCCAGTGCGATCATATCGCGTGATTACAATCTTCTGTGGAGCAGTTGCCCGCTGTAGAATCAGGATCGCCACGTAATTCTGTGGTCCGGCAAAGACTTGGTTGGTGCCGAAATCCACAATCTCGGAAATCCCAGACATTTTTAGCACAGTAGCTCGAAGTGCCTGACCGTATTCGCGCCTCATGAACATCGAAGGAACGATGAAACCGAGCTTTCCTCCCTTCCCAAGGATCGACAGAGATTTCTCGATGAATGGGACATATAAGTCGAACCTCTTGGTGGCCGACGCATATCGGCGAGTGAGTTCCAATTTGATTTCGAGTGGCAGTTCCTTCACATCCACATACGGCGGATTGCCAATCACCGCATCAAAGCCACCGGCCTGCATGATCTCGGGGAAGCCACCTTTGCCGTCCCAGTCGAAGACGTTGATGCGGAGGTGGGCGTCGGCATCCATCTCGGGGAGGTCCGGCTGCGCGTAGAAGTCGGAGCCGATGAGGGAGTTGCCGCACTTGATGTTCTCACCGAGGTCGGGGAGCACCCGGTCATGAATGCCGAGCGTCTGCTGCGCCTGCACGCCTTCTACTTCGAGCACTTTCAAGAGCAAGGAGAGCTTGGTGACCTCGACCGCCTGGGAATCGATGTCCACGCCATGAATGTTGCCGAGCAGGATGCGCTTTCTCTCGGTCAGACTGAGAACCCAGTCGCCATTGGCACGTTGCACGATGGGCGGGTTCTTGGCCTTGGCCCAGCGCTGTGTGCCGGTGCGGACATACCAGGACAGATGCCAGTCGAGGAGGAACTGATAAGCGCCGATGAGGAACGATCCCGAACCGCAGGCCGGATCAAGCACTCGCAACGCCGCCACTCGATCCACCACACGCTTCGGCATCTTCTCGTCGGTCACATCAATGCCAGCGCCAAGACCTGACAGTTGTTTCCGCTCTTGCGCTTTCTCCGTCCGCCTGGCGCCCAGTTTGACTTCGTGCTCTTCAATCTGGCTGATCAAGGTGCCGACGGTCTGCCGCACGATGTAATCGACGATGTAGGTGGGGGTGTAGAAGACGCCGCCCGCCTTCTTCACCTCCGGCTTGTCCTCAACGGTGGCCTTGTGGCTGGGGCTCAGGGTGATGACCTTGCCGAGGAACTGCTCATACACCTGGCCGAGGATGTCGGCGGTGAAGACGCTGAACTCATACGGGCTCTCGGGGTAGTAGAGGCCGCGGATGAGCGGCTTCAGCAGCGCGTCATCAATGACGAGGCGCGGAGTGAGGGTGTCGTGGACCTCGTGGCGGCCTTTTTCGGAATGGAAGTGGAAGAGGCCGGAATTGTAGCGGTCGTCGGCCTGCTGGAAGAGCTTTACCAGGGCGGGGTAGATGCCTTTGGCGTCAGCGGCATTCTTCAAGCGCTCGTAGTCCTCGATGCCGCGATCTTCGCAGATGCGCAGGAAGATGAGGCGGTCGAGCACGCGCTGGACGGAGAAGTTCAGCTCGCGCTGCGTGAGGTCAGGATTTCGCAGGGCGAGATTGCGTGCGAGGTCGGCACGCCAGCCTTCGATGGTGGCGAGGAAGTCGGCATCCACCTCGGCGGTGCCGCGCTTGCCCTTGGCGGTGGCGGCGTATTTGTCGAAGCTGCCTTTGCGGATGGCCTCGATGCTGAAGATGCCGGTGATGTGGTCCCAGTGCTGCGCGTATTCGTCAAACCGGCAGTAGAAGATGCGGGCCTTGGAGGCGGGATCGCTCGGCAGGGGCTTGATGCGCGTGTCGTAGATGGCGAACTCCTCGAAGTCGCTGAGGATGGAGAGCGGGAGCTTGGCGCTCCAGGCGTAACGCCGGAGCTGGTAAGCGGGGCTGATGTCGTCCTTGATGCGGACGCTGGGTTTCTTGGCCTCCAGGAAGAATTTGCGGTTCCCTCCGATGTAGAAGCCGTAGTCGGGTGCCTTCACCGCGCCGCCGACCTTGATCTGATNNGCTTGTTGTTCATGTCCCAGCCGAGCGCTTCAAACAAGGGGTCGATGTAGTCCGTGCGGAGCTGCTTTTCGTTGTAGCTGCCGGACTTGTAGGCGTCGATGTGCTCACCAAATCGGGCGACGAGGTCGAGAATGGCGGCGGGAGCGGGCATCCCTGTGTTTAACTAAAGAATGGGTGTCAGGTCAAGTGTCGGTAAATCGGGCTGGTGCGGATCCTGCCTGACACGCCCTGCTACATTCCATGCGCTCCTTTAAAACAACCCCGCTTGTCGGAGCTGCAGCAGCAGATCGAGCTGCCGCTTCCCTATCTTGTCTCGTTTGCCGATGTTCAACAGCAGACTCATGAGTTCCTGATTGGCGATGACGCTGGCTCCCTCGTTCATCCCACTCGTTTCGCTTGGCGGGTCGTGCAGGGCAGGGGCAGAGAAAAGTTTTGGCTGAATCTCGAATAGGCTCGGCGGCCCCTCGTCTGATGAAGCCGCCGCAAGGATGCGGCAACACATCAAAACCAAACCTCACTGCTCATGAAAAAGATCATCACCCTGCTGGCCGTCGCCGCCAGTCTTGCCGTTTTCACTCCGACCACCAGCCAGGCGCGCGACGACCACCGTTCTTCCAGCCGCAGCCTCTCGCACGCCTGCGGTTCCTGCCGTGCGCCCGTTTATCGTGAGCGCGTCTGCACCGGCCATGATCGCCACGGCCGTGCCATCTATGGCTACCGCACCGCGAGCCATAGCTGCCGCTCCAGCCACGGTCATGGGCACACCTCTCACGGGCATTCCTCACGCGGTCACAACAGCAGCCGCGGAGGCTTCAGCCTGCCGGGCTTCTTCTTCGGTTTTGGCCGGTAGCCGCCACTGAGCGAATCTGAGAGATCGCACACACATCAAAGCCCGTCGGAGAGTGATCTCTGGCGGGCTTTTTCTTTGAAGGAGAATGAATGCGCGCAAAAAAACCGGCGCGGGATAAGCGCGCCGGTGATGGGAGGNNTTACTTCTTCTCGGCGTCAGGTTTGCACTCGCAAAGCCACTCCGCTTTTTTGCAGGCTTCGCATTCGCTGGTATTGTATTCCAGGCGGGCGGTGACGACCTTGGCCTTGGGGGTGTCCTTGTATTGAAGGATGAGCCACTCGCCCGCTTTGATGACGGGAACGACGAAACCTTTGGCATCCTTCTCCACCACGAGTTTGACGGGCTTGTCGCGCTCGCCGGTGGTGGCGGTGAGTGTCTGTTCAGCCATGGCGACGGCCTTCATGTCCTTGTCGAGCAGGGCGATGTGAAATTTGCCGCCTTTGACGGTGACTTCGCCGTGCATGGTTTCGTTTTTGCTGAATTCAAGGATGCGGCCCTTGTTGGGGCCGAGCTCGACGCCTTCGTGGGCGAAGCTGAGGGATGCGATGAGGGAGAATAGGATGAGTTTGGTTTTCATGATGTGGGTTGGATGTATTTGAGCGCGGCCTTGCGGCCAAAGAGATAAAAGACGGCGGGTGTGATCATCAGGTCGAGCAGCGTGCTGCTGACGAGGCCGCCGACGATGACGACGGCCACGGGATGCAGGATTTCCTTGCNNTCGAGCAGCGTCGCGGTGATCAGCCCGCCAAAGATCGTCACCGCCACGGGATGCAGGATTTCCTTGCCCGGCTCGTTCGCGGCGAGCAGCAGCGGGATCAGGGCGATGCCTGCGCACAGAGCGGTCATCAAAACGGGCACCAGCCTCTCCAGCGTGCCACGCACGATCATCTCACGGCTGAATGCCTCGCCTTCATGCTTCATGAGATGCAGGTAATGGCTGATCATCATGATGCCGTTGCGAGCCGCCACGCCGCCCACGGCGATGAAGCCGACGATGGTGGCGATGCTGATGTTGTCGATGAGCCCCCAGGTCAGCGCGAGGCCGCCCATGAGCGCGAGCGGGATGTTCAGCATGACCTGCAAGGCCAGCGACAGGCTGCGGAAGTAGCCGAAGAGCAAAACGGTCACCGCGAGCAGCACGAGTGCGAAGTAAAAGGCGATGCGCTTCGCCGCGGCCTGCTGCGCCTGAAATTCGCCTTCAAAACGCAGGAAATAGCCTTCTGGCAGCTTCACCTGCTCACGCACGGCGCTTTCCCACTGGTTCACGAGGCTCTCGAGATCGCGCACACCCGTGTTGGCCGCGATGACGATGCGCCTCTGTGTGTTTTCACGGTTGATGACATTCGGTCCCTTGCCTTCGCGGATGTCCGCGACGAGCCGCAAGGGAATGCGCTGGCCTCGATCAGTCTCGACGAGCAGTTCGCCGATCTTTTCCGGCGAATCACGCCAGCTTTCCGGCAGTCGCAGCACCAGATCGACCGTGCGCTGGCCTTCGCGCAATTCCGCGACGGTTTTGCCGCCGAGCAGCGTCGAGACTTGTTCATTGAGTGTTCCAGGCTGCACTCCGTATGCGACGGCGCGCTCACGGTTTACTTCAATTTTGATCTGCGGGATCGGCACCTGCGCCTCCAAGTTCACATCGGTCAGTCCGGGGATCGTTTTGGCAATGTCTCGCACCTTCTCGCCTTTTTCGCGTAGCACGGCCAGATCAGGGCCGAAGATTTTCACGGCAATCTTCGCCGAAACACCGCTGAGCATGTGCGAGAGACGGTGGCTGATGGGCTGCCCGACGTTGAGGAAGGTGCCTGGAATGGCCTTCAGTTTCGCGCGAATCTCAGCGAAGACCACTTCGCGGGAGCGGCCCGTGTTGTGAAACTCGACATCGAACTCGTTCACGCTCACCGGCATGACATGATCGTCTTTTTCAGCGCGTCCGGCGCGCCGACCGACGCTTTTCACCTCAGGAATGGACTGTAGCAGACGCACGCCGACCTCGCCGATCTCATTCGAATGCGCCAGGGAGGTTCCCGGAGCGCTGGCGAGAGAAATGGTGGCGCTGCCTTCGTTGAACGTGGGGAGGAACTCCTTGCCCATCATCGGGTAGAGCATGAGCGAGGCGAGCAGCAGCATGCCTGCGAGCGCGATGACGAGCACTGGCGCGCCGAGCGCGAAGCGCAGGAAGGTTTGGCGCACGAGGAACTTCATGCCACGCACGATGAACCCATCGCCGTGACCGCCTGGGGACGGCTTGAGCAGCAAGGAGCACAAAACGGGGATCACCGTGAGCGAAACGACGAACGACGCCGCCATGCTGGTGATCGTGGCGATGGCAATCGGCGTGAAAAGCCGGCCTTCAATCCCTTCTAGTCCGAGCAGCGGCAGAAACACCAGGATGACAAGCACGGTGGCATAGAGGATGGAGTTTCGGACTTCGCTGGATGCGGCGGCGATGATGTTGAGTTTCCTTGAGCCGGGCAGAATGCCCGGTTCACTCGTGACAGGCAGAATGCCTGTCCCACCTTCCCGCAGCCTGCGCCACACGTTCTCCACGTCCACAATCGCATCATCCACCACCATGCCGATGGCCACCGCGAGCCCGCCGAGCGTCATGGAGTTCACGCTGACGCCGAAGAGCTTGAAGATCAGAATCGTGACGGCAAACGACAGCGGGATGGCCATGAGAGTGATGGCCGTGGTGCGGAGGTTCAGCAGGAAAAGAAACAGAATGATCGCGACCATGATCGCGCCGTCTCGGATGGCCTCTTTGAGATTGCCGATGGCATGCTCGATGAAATCGCCCTGGCGAAACAGGATCTCGGCGGTCACGCCGGTGGGAAGCGCGGGTTTCAGCTCCTCCAGCGCGGCCTCGACCTGCTGGGTGAGTTTCAGCGTGTCAAATCCCGGCGCTTTGTCGATGCTGAGCACCACGCCCATGGTGCCGTTCACGCTGGCATCACCGCGCATCGGCTGGATGCCGTCCTTGACCTCGGCCACGTCGCTGATGAGCACCGGACGATCCCCCACCGTCTTGATGACGGTGTGGGCGATGTCTTCCAGGCGTGTCGTCATGCCCAGATTGCGCACCATGATCTCGCGCGGTCCCGCTTGCAGATAACCGCTCGTCGCGTTACCCGCCGCGCGGCTGGTGGCGGCCTCGACTTCTTCAAAAGTGACGCCGAAAGCCGCGAGACGATTGGGATTGGGCTGCACTTGGATCTGTTTCACACCGCCGCCGATGGTGAGCACCTCCGCCACACCGCTGATGCTCTGCAAGCGCCGCTTGATCGTCCAATCCGCCAGCGTCCTCAGATCCACCGGCAAAACCTTGCCATCATGACTGCGCAAGCCGACGAGCAGGATCTCGCCCATGAGCGATGACACCGGCGTCATGCCCGATTTGACACCCGCAGGCAGCGTAACGGCCTGCATGCGCTCCTGTACGAGCTGTCGTGCCCGGTAGATGTCCGTGCCCCAGCCAAACTCGGCGAACACCAGCGACAGGCCGACATCGGAGTTCGAACGCAGCCGGTCCAGCCCGCCGACACCCTGCACGGCGCTTTCAATCGGCTGTGTGACCAGTGTTTCGACTTCTTCCGGGGCGAGACCGGGTGCCTCGGTTAAAATCGTGACCGTCGGCTTCGTCATGTCCGGCAGAACCTCCACCGGCAGGCGCGTGAGCGTTTGCAGACCAAACACCAGCACGATCAACGCCGTCATCAAAATGAGCGGGCGATGATTCAGCGAGAAGCGGATGAGATGATTCAGCATGAGGCTACGCGGCAGCGGGTTTGCGGATCATCACGAGAGTCAGAATCAGCAGCGCGAGCAAAAAGCCGCTCGTTCCAGCAAAGAAGATCGTGAGCATGTTCCAGGGCGAATGTTCGTGATGGTCGTCATCCTCATGACCGGAGGCGGCGAGTTGTTCCTTGGTCATCTCCGTGCCGTCCTCGTTGTGGGCATGGCCGTGGGCGGCGTCCATGGCCTCTTTGAGGCTGACGCTGCCTTTCCCCGCGAAGGCCAGCGCGTAGGCGCCGCGAGTCACGACTTCATCTCCTGGGAACAGTCCTTTGACGACTTCAACGAAACGATCGTTCTGCGCGCCGAGCACGACGGGCACTTTGACGAAGGCGTTCTTCAAGTCGTAGTCCTTGATGTAAACGAAGCGCTCGGCGGCGTCGCCCTGCACGGCGGAACGCGGGATGGACATCACGTTTTCACGCTGGCTGACCACGAGGCTGAACTCAGCCTTCATGCCGGGACGCAGCAGCTTGTCGGGGTTCGGCACATGGAAGGCGGCTTCGAGGGTGCCGGTGTTTTCATCGGCCATGACGGCGACATGGGCGAGCTTGGCCTCGAAGACATGTTCTGGCAGCGCATTGACACGGATGTGAGCTTTGACGCCCGGCTTCAATTTTCCAGCGAGATGCTGCGGCACGCTGGCGGTGGCCTCCACGATGCTGAGGTCGATGATTTCGATGAGCTCGTCATCGGGCGAGACGGGCTGGCCTTGAGCGATGCTCACCTTGGAGATCATGCCCGCGATCGGCGCGTTGAGTTTGATCACGGGCGGCGGATCGCCAGGCTGGCGGCTTTCGATCCAGGCGACTTCGGCATCGGCATCGACCTCCTGATGCGGAATGACGAGCACGGAGAATGCACGCCCGGGGATGCGGCTGCTGACGATGGCTTTTTTGCCAGGAAGCACTTCGATGTGGCCGAGGGAGAAGATGGTTTCTTCGAACGTGGTCTCCTCGGCCTCGGCGAAATCGAGCTGGAGATTCGCCACGGCCGCTTCTTCAAGAATGACGGTGTTGTCCTTCCGCTTGGGATCAGCAGCATGGACGGATAGAACGCACAGGAGCGCTGTCGCAAAAGTGCTCAGTGCCCAGTGTTTAGTGCTTAGTCTGGCTCTGAACTGAGCACTCAGTACTGAGCACTCAGCACTTGGCAGCGATGAAACATGACGCATGCGGTTTAGAATAAGGGTCTTCATGGCTTGATAGCTCCGGTGGCGGCTTCGTAGCGGATGCGGGCGAGGTGGAAGTCCCGCACGGCATCCAGCGCGGCGGCTTCGAGTTGCAGGCGCTGATCACGGGCGCGGAGAACGGTGAGAAGGTCGGTCTGACCGCTCTCGTATGCCTGTTCGAGCTTGCTCGTTTGTTCAATGACCAGCGGCAGCAGCTTGTCGCGTGTTTCGCGGGCCAGATCGGCATGCGCCTGCATCTCGCGGCGAGCGGTGTCGGCCTCGCTGGCGATTTGTGTGCCGAGCGCCTCGGCTTCGAGCCGCTGGCGCTCAGCGGCGGCTTTCTTCTCGGCGATCTCGCCCTGGTTGCGATTCCAAAACGGCAGCGGGATGGAAACGCGGAAGCCGATGAAGCCGGTGTTCTCGCGATTGCCCGCCGGTTGGTCTTGCCCCTCACGAGCGGCGAAGAACCCGGCGCTGACATCTTGGATGCGTTTCGAATGCGCCAGCGCGGCGTCGGTGTGCGCGGCGCTGGTTTTGGTTTGAGCGAGCTGATAGTCGGCACGCTGCTGCCAAGGCGTGATGCCTGGCATCGTGAGCGCGGGTAGATCTCCGCTGATGGTGCAGGATTCGGAAGGAGACACGCCGAGCATGGGCTTCAAAGCCCCGAGCAGGCCGATGACCTCCGTTTCGAGCCGGCGTGCTTCGAGCAACAGTCGCTGGGCATCGACCTGGGCCTGTGCCGCATCCAGCGGTGAGAGCTCGCCTTTCTCGGCGCGGCTTTTGGCGAAGGAAGAGAGTTTTTGAGCGAGCGCGGTCTGCTGCTGACGCAGGGCGCGTTGTTTTTCGAGCGCGACGATTCTGATCGCGTGGCCGCGTGCCTCGGCGATGAGGCGGCGCTCGACATCTCGCACTTCGAGTTCAGCCGCAGTGACAAGTTGAGAGGTGAGCTGCTTTTCGAGGCTGAGGCGTTTCGTGATCGGAAACGACTGGTCGATGCCAAACACCAGCGCGCGCGGGCTGACACGGCTTTCGTTTTGAAAACTGCTCTCCAGCGTCGGATTGGCGAGCCGCCCGCTGCCTAACTGGCGTCCGCGTGCTTCTTCGACGGCGAGGCGCGCCGCTTTGAGCATGGGGTTGTGACTGCGCACGCGGGTGGCGATGCCGGTGAGTGAGAACTCTGCCGCGAAGCAGAGCGCGGGCAGACTGAGGAATGCAAGGGTGCGAAACATGAACGGAATGAGTTGAGGATGGAGACTGGCGGACATGGCGACGCGCCATGCGGGTGGATGCGTCAGCAGGGCCGGAAATCGTGTCCGGCGCTGAGCGTGCCTCTCAAATTCTCAACGCAATCGTCTGGGACAGCCGATACGGCCAGTCCGGCGGCTTGCCACTGCGGTTCGAAGCTTCCTGTGGCAGGGGAAAATGGCGGGGGGTGATGTCCCAGATGATCTCTGCGATCACGGTGAATGCCGGTGCGGTGAAATCGACCGCCATGGAGTTCTGCTGCTTGGCGAGGAGGGAGTCTTTGACCGCAGGCAGCGGATGCGTGTCGCCATCCGTCTCATCATGATCATGCGGGAGGTTGTGGTCATCGTGATCATGCTCCGCCGTCGAATGCGGCCCGTGACAGTGATCCACCTGGGTGATGTGCTCGCCCTCGCAATGGTCGCACAACCACCCGCGATGCAGGCCAGACGTCTGCGCCCAACCCACCGCGAGGAGCGCGATGAGGCCAAGAGTGAGACGTTGGAGACGCGGGAAGTTCATGCTGGAGCGAATTGAATGCGATGAAGGACCAAAGATCAAGCGCCGTGTTGAGATGCACGGACTTGGCGCAAATTCGCAAAAATAAAAAGGGCGGGGATGAGCCCGCCCCTTTTGAAGGATGCTTTTCCCAGGCCTTGATCAGGCGGCTGGAGGAGCCTCGCCAGGAGCCAAAGGCGCTTTTGGCATGGTGAAGCGGAAGCGGATCTTGCCACGCTTGGCGGCGGCACGGGCCTTGCGGCGGGTGCGCTGCACCGGGGTCTCATGGGCGCGCAGGCGGCGGACTTCTTCAAGGATGCCGTCCATTTCGAGACGGGTTTTGAGACGCTTGAGAGCGCGGTCAACGGGTTCGCCTTTGCGGATTTGAACTTCGGTCATAAATCAGGTCTGGGGTGGGGTGGGAAAAGGGCGGCAAGAGTAGGGGGAGGACGGCGGTCGTCAAATGGAATGTCGTGCTCAGGCCACGAGGGTCTGCTCGCGGTCCGGGCCGACGCCGACGAGGCTGACGCGGGCGCCGGTGAGTTCTTCGAGGCGTTTGAGGTAGTCTTTGGCCAACTGGGGCAGGTCGGCGAACTTTTTGATGCCGCTGAGATCCTGTTTCCAGCCCTGGTGGGTTTCATAGACAGGAACGCAGGCGGCGAGGTCGGCGGCGGTGCTCGGCGGGTAGTGGATGGTTTTGCCACGCAGGGTGTAGGCCGTGCAAATCTGCACGGTGTCCAAGCCATCAAGGCCGTCGAGATTGGTGATGGCGAGTTCATCCGCCCCATTAATCATGACGGCATAGCGGACGAGGACGGAGTCCAGCCAGCCGCAGCGGCGGGCACGACCGGTGGTGGCGCCAAATTCGCGCCCCATGTTGTGGAGCATGTCGCCAATGTCCTCGTTTTCGGTGACGAAGGGACCGCTGCCGACGCGGGTGGTGTAGG
>DNXB01000369.1 GCA_003506995.1 Verrucomicrobiales bacterium | reverse complement strand
CCGCGCGGTGCTGGCCTCGCGCGAGCGGCTGCTCGGAGCCAGGCACCCTAAAACCCTGGCCAGCCGCAACAACCTGGCCGCCGTGCTGCAAGAACAGGGCCGCCATGCCGAGGCCGAGCGGGAGCACCGCACGGTCCTGGAACTGCGCCAGCAGGTGCTGGGAGCCAGGCATCCCGATGTCTTTCTGAGCTGCTTCAACCTCGCCCTGTGCCTGGAGGCGCAGTCCAAGCTGGATGAGGCGCTGCCCTGCATGCGCCGCGCCCAGGCAGGCTTTCAAAAACTCCTTGGCGCGAATCATCCCCATGCGCAGTTCGCCGCAGAATCCGTGCAGCGCATCGAGGCGGAGATGAAACCGTGATCAGTTGGTGAAAAACACCCGGAGTGAGAGGTGTCGCCAACGGCAGCACTTCTGGGTTCATGGGGCATTCGCAGCGCACATCGAAGCTCCCCTCACCTAACCTCTCCCCGCAAAAGGTGGCAGACCAAGCGCAGGCATTGCGCGGGGAGAGGGACTTGGCAGGCACGTTTTCCGGTCTGGCTGTGAAGATGTCGCCCTCTTTTTCAGTCCCTCTCCCCGCTGTGGATACCCCCCATGATCTGAAGCATGCTGCGGGGAGAGGTTAGGTGAGGGGGCGGCAGAGACCGCACAAAGCCAGCCGGATCAACCACCTCTGACATCTGACCTCTCACTTACTCCTTTCTTCATGGGCTGTTCATCTGGCTGCTCACCCACGATGCCAAGGGGAGAAGCCCCCAGGTTGTCAGCGACTTTTCCCCCGCCGCTGAAAGCCCTCGCACTCTCGCGTCCGTTCGCTAGCATCCGCCCCCGAATGTCCGCCGCCACCTTCCTCAAAGAATTCTGCCGCAACTGGCAGACCGTCGGCGCCATCGCGCCTTCCAGCCCGGCGCTGGCGGAGCGCATGATGGAGGCCACCGGTGTCTGGCAGGCGAAGCGGGTGCTTGAACTCGGCCCGGGCACCGGAGCCTTCACAGACGCCATCTCTGACTCGATGCCGCACGGGGCCGACTACCTCGGCATTGAGCTGAACCCGACCTTCGTCCAGCAGCTCACCCCGCGTTTTCCCAAGATGCGCTTCGAGTGCGCCGGGGCGCAGGAGTTTGATTTCAGCCAGGTTCTGCCGCCCGGCGAGAAATTCGACACCATCATCAGCGGCCTGCCCTGGACGGCCTTCCCGCGCGCCTTGCAGGAGGCCATTTTGAACAACGTGCTGCCGCATCTCGCCCCCGGCGGCTGCTTTGCCACCTTCGCCTACTTCGGCTTTCACCAGCTCCCCAGCGGCCGCCGTTTCCGCAGCCTGCTGCATGAGCTGACCCACGGCGTGGAGACCAGCCGCGTCGTCTGGCGCAATCTGCCGCCCGCGTTCGTTTACATTGCCCGCAAGCCCTGAGTCTGGCTCACTTCGCTTGCTTCTTCTTGACTTCGGAGCCGGGTTGCGGCGTTGTTCGTGACCGGCATTAGCGCTTTCAACGACTCACGAACGAAGCGTCTGTCCCTTGGCACCCCGTTTCATTCCCGACCTGCTTCGATCAAGCAAAGCATCACGAACAGTGACAATATCCGTTCATTTGGCTGCTTGATTGCCAATTTCTTATTTCCGGCAAATGGATCAGGCAGCTTGGCCGCCTTCTTCTGATCTGAAGTAGCGAAGCCATAAGCGCTTTCGTGCTGCCATCTCCAGCCTCTCCAATGTATGATCCCGTGATGCAATTCGACATAGGTATATGTTCCGTCCAATCCCGTTTCAAAAGGATTCTTTTCTGGAAGACGAGCCCATTCCACATGGGCCAGAGCGGCGCATAACGTGCTGAATGCTGCCTTTCCGAGGGAAATCGGTGCTGATGAGTTCTCGTTCCCACCTTGTTGCTTCTGAATGGATCTGACGCACGCTGAAGTAGCGAAATCGAGTGAGATCGTTTTTAGAGTTGATTCTGGTAGTTGCACACTCTCAATCCGAACGAGAAAAAGATCGTTTCGCTTTACGGCGTCTTCCCAGGACAGACCGGTAACCCTTGCCACTCGCGAGCTTGCCTCTTGAAGATACTCAGTGGCATGAGCGCAAAAAGAACTCAAAGAAATCAGAGATGTCAAAACAATGCACAGCCGGATCAGCAACCGGCTGCAAGATTGAAGTGGGTTTCCATAAGTGAGAATCATTTGAAGGTACTATGTACGCATTTCTTTTTGGCCGAACATTGTGTAGTCACACCAAACAGTGGGAGGTTCAGATTCGCACACAGTTTTTCGAGGAGCCAGCTTTCTTTGGATTCATCGTGGCTTGTCTCAAGGCGTCAGCGGTTAAGGAGACGCTGATGAATGATGCACCGCAGAGCACCGGAACGCCGGGCGGGCGTGTGGAACAAGAAGTCACTTTAGGATGCATCCACAGATGACGTAGATTTCACAGATTGAAGCCCATCTGCGTCATCTGCGAAATCTGTGGATCAAAATTCAAGTTATTCGGGCAAAGAGGCAGTGGGGCGGAGAGAGGGAGGCGTTTTCCCTGGCGCAGATGGAGGATCGGTCTGCACGAACTTCCCGGATATGCACTCTTTCAGTATTCCGTGCGTTCCGAAGGCATCCATTCCCGTTTTCAGGTTCACCGCATGACAGAAGCCGCATGAGTCGTTTGACTCGTTCCATGCCGCGATTCGTCCTGCTTTTCTGCCTCTGCGCCGCGTTCGGCCATGCCGCCGATCTCAAACCCGGCGTACGCAGCACCCTCACCTTCCAGGAATCGCCGCCGCACTCCGATGCGCTCGAACTCAAGCTGCGCCTCAGCGCCGCCGAGACACCGCCGGCCTACGACGTGAAGAAAGAGTCCTTCGACATCCTCCTGCCGAAAAACCACCGCGCCAGCGAGCCGCACGGCCTCTTCATCTGGATCAGTGCCAGCGACAAGCCGTCCATCCCCGCGGAATGGGAGGCCGTCTTCGCCGAAAAGAAACTCATCTTTATCGGAGCGCACAAGTCCGGCAACCCGCGCAGCGTCTTCGACCGCATGCGTCTCGCCATCGACGCGAACTTCAATGTGCGGAAGATCGCCAGCATCGACCCCGCCCGCGTCATCGTCTCCGGCTTCTCCGGCGGCGCTCGTGTGGCCAGCATGCTCGGTGTTTGTTACGCCGACATTTTTCCCTCCACGATTTGCTGCATGGGCGTGAACTTCTACACCAACGTGTCCACGCCCGACGGCAAGCAGACTTTCCGCCTCGGCTACCTCCCGCACGACGAGTTCACCCAGATCGCGAAGACGCAATGCCGCTACGTCCTCATCACCGGCGAGAAAGACTTCAACCTCCCCAACACGCAGGCCGTGTTTGAGAACGGCTTCAAAAAGGAAGGCTTCAAAGCCGTCGAGCTCATCAACATCCCCGGACAAGGTCACTCGCCTCCGAAAGCCGAGTGGCTCAAGAAGGCGATCGAGTTCCTGGACGCGGGGACGGCGAAGCCCTGATCACGCCTTCTTCTTCAACTGCGGGAAGAGCACCACATCGCGGATGCCTTCCGCGCCGGTGAGCATCATGATCAGACGGTCGATGCCGATGCCGATGCCGCCGGCGGGCGGCATGCCGTGCTCGAGGGCG
>DNXB01000267.1 GCA_003506995.1 Verrucomicrobiales bacterium | reverse complement strand
CCGTCGAAACCCTGGTGCGAAGCTTCGAAGATCCGGCGGTGGATGTGGTGACCTGGGGGAGCGACTCATTTGATGACCTGGGTCATTTCAAGCGCGTGTGGTCGCCGCCCGCCAGCCGGAAAAGCAAAGTGCTGAGCTGCGACGAGGTGCTGGAGCGTTTTTTAAAAGGCAGCTCCAGCGAATGGAGCCATTATCTGCCCATCGCACATCTTAGCGCTGTGCGCCGTGCGCTGGCGGAAAAAGTGGAGCGGTCTGCCACTGGCCGGCAGTTCCTGCCGATGAACCCAGACTATACCTCCGCGTTTCAATGGCTGGCACATGGTGGAAAAGTGGCCTGCCTGGCGGATGCGCTCGTGGTGTACTCTACCAAGCAGCACAGCAACGGCCGGGCCATCATGCTGAAGCTGCCGAGCAGCGCGTCGTTCTTCAAGGAGCTGAAATCGAAGAATAGCATCGGCTATGACCGCATTCCGGTGAAGGCCATGACCATCCCCGGCGCGATTTTGAATGATTTCGTCAAAATGCAAGAGCTCGTCGGCGGACGTCTGGCGCGTCATGCGGTGGACATGCCCCGCCTTTATCGCGCCATTTACGCTTCCATCTCCAGCGCTTTGAAAGAAGGGGTGGACATGTCTGATGAGCTGAACGCATGGCATGCCGCGCTTGGCGCCGAACCTCTCGCGGTGCGCCAGCAGGTGGTCGCCTGTGGCAAGCCCACAAAAAGAAAAAGCGGGCTTGCCGCCGTGGCAAAGCATCTGGAAAGTTTGATCAAAGGATGCTGGAAGAAACATCTGCTGCGTTTGCCCGAGTGGCGGCATGCAAGTGCAATGAACTACATTCAATCAAAAAAACAGGATTTCATCGCCAAAAAAACAGCGGGGGCTGAACGATGATGATCCTGCGATGTGTCCACCCTTCAAGACCACGTTTGGCTGTGCCGTGCAATGTCTTGACAATGTGAGCAACTTCTTACATGAGAAATGCGCGTGGTGCATAATCCTGCGGCACGTTTGCTGTGAGTGTAAGCTCAACTTTCGATTTTCTGCCGACGGTGTGAGCACCAAGGGCGGCAGCTTGCTCACATGCAACTGCATGCCTTGAATGTCTCGCCATCGGCGGACACCTCGTCGAAAATGTATGCCGCATCACCGGTTTGATTTGAACTTCTTCCTATCATGAATCCCAGCAGCACCTGTACCGACTACGCCCAAAAGCTCGCCCGATTCGTCTCCTGCATGGACTGGAGCAGCGTCGAGCAGCTCGCCGCCATGGTTGAGGGCTGCCGCAAGCAGCGCAAACAGGTGTTCCTGTGCGGCAACGGCGGCAGTGCCGCCAACGCGCTGCACATCGCCAACGACTTTACTGCCGCCATGTTCAAAGGTACCCGTGAGGCCATTCGCGCGAACGCCTTGCCTGCCAACGTTGGCGTTCTCACCTGTATCGGCAACGATCTTTCCTACGAGAAGATATTCTCCCAGCAGCTTCGCGTGCTCGCCGAGCCCGGGGATCTGCTCATCGTGCTCTCCGGCAGCGGCAATTCACCCAACATCCTCTCCGTTCTCGAGGAGGCGCGTGCGCAGGGCGTGCGTTCTGTGGCCATCCTTGGCTTTGACGGCGGCAAGGCGCTTGCGATGGCCGACCACGTCGTGCATTTCGCCCTCGCGGACATGCAGATCGTCGAAGACCTCCAGATCGTCGTCGGTCACATGATCATGCGCCATATTTCGAGCGGCTCCTGTCTGGCCTGTGTTTGAAGATTGCATTAATGGACGACTACGATGGAATGCCCTTATTTATCTTTGCCTGAGACGAGTTGGTGGCGGCATGCGGTGGGCTCGCGCGAGATCGACCAGATCGACCCGTTTATAGGGCAGTCGCTGATTATTGACCGGGTGACACGTATCGCTTCGGCGGGCAGTTGTTTTGCTCAGCATGTCTCCAACGCGTTGCACAACCGGGGCTACAGCTACTTGGTGGCGGAGAAGGCACCACCATCGCTACCGCTGGAGACGGCCAGACGTTACAGCTATGGCATCTTTTCCGCTCGCTACGGTAACATCTACAGCACCCTGCAGCTGCGCCAGCTTATTGAACGCGCACTGGGGAAATATCAGCCGGTGGACCAGACATGGCAGGATCCGAACGGCCGCTTTTTTGACCTCCTCAGGCCGCGCATCGTCCCTAACGGCTTTGCTTCGCGTGATGAACTGGAGGCGGACTTGCGCTACCACCTGTCGCGGGTTGTGTGGATGTTTCAGAACGCGCAGGTGTTTGTCTTCACGCTGGGGCTGACGGAGACCTGGCTCTCCACGCAGGACGGGACCGCCTACCCGACCTGTCCGGGTTGCAACAATGCTGGAGAGTTTGATCCGCAAAAATACCGCTTCCAGAATGCCAAATATGGCGAGGTGGTAGAGCACTTGCTGGGTGCAATCCAAGCCTTGAAGGAAATCAATCCGCAGCTTCAGATCATATTGACTGTCTCACCTGTCGCGCTGGCAGCCACGATGGCCAGAAGGCATGTGCTGGAGGCCTCCGTGTACTCGAAGAGCGTTCTGCGCGCGGCTGCCGAGGAAGCTCGTGAGTGTTTTGAGAACGTGCATTATTTTCCCTCCTATGAACTGATCACCTCCACGGGCATGACGAACGTGTTTTTCGAAGCGGACCGGCGTTCTGTGTCCCCGCTGGGTGTCAGTCGTGCCATGAACTGCTTCTTCAGGCAGTTTGCAGGTGAAAGGGAGGTCTCGCCCCTCGCAGCTTACAGCAGGAATATGGAATTCGAGAAGAACTGCGCGGACCAGCACCAGGTTGCGCAGCCGGTCGTATGTGACGAGGATGAGTTTTACCGTGCGCTCGCGGGTGCCAGCGCGAAACCGGCCCCTGACAACCCAGATCAAGCATGATGAACAGCCTCGAAAACGCCCTGCCCATCTACATCATAGGGGACAGCCATGTCCTGCCGTACAATATTAACCCGGCAATTAAATACA
>DNXB01000581.1:3121-23998 GCA_003506995.1 Verrucomicrobiales bacterium | reverse complement strand
GCTCTTTTTCCGCCTCGGCATGCTTGCCCTGGTCATTCAGCGCGGTGGCGAGGTTGTTGCGGCAGTCCAGGGTGTCCAGGTGCTCCGCGCCGAGCACTCGCTGCCGCACGGCCAGCACCGCGCGATACTCGCGCACGGCCTCGGCATGCCGTTCCAGTTCCTGAAGCGCGGCGGCGAGGTTGTTGCGGCTCAGCAGCGTGTCGGGATGCTCCGCGCCCAGCACTTCCTGGCGGATGGCCAGCACGGCGCGGTTTTCCTTCTCCGCCTCGGCATACTTTCCCTCTTCGGCCAGCGTGGCGGCCAGATTGCTCCTGCTGATCAGGGTGTCCGGGTGCTCCTGGCCAAACACCTGGCGGCAGGTGGAGACGATCTCCCGCAGCTCGGCCTCGGCCTCTGAATGCCGTCCTTGGGAGGACAAGGCTGTCGCGGTTCGATGTTTCTGATGCAGCGCCAGCAGCACCTGCTCCTGCTGGTGAGGGGAAGCCTTGGATTCCTCCTTTTTCTCCTGCGCCAGGGACGTCACGCCAACGAGAGCCGGAAGAACCGGCAGCAAAACCGCCAGGGATAGGCGAATTTTTTTCATGGGCGAAACTATAATGACGACACCCAAGCAGGCACAAGGCCAAAGTCAGGCCCGCGACAAAACACGCGTTTGATTTACCTGACCCCCCGGAATCTGGATGCGCCGCCGTGAGCTGAATGCACCTCAAGGATTCATCCGTTGCCTTCAGTCCCCGCNNGCCCCAGTTGACCGGGACGCTCTGGTAGCACACTCCATGTGGCGCAACGATTTCTCGCATTCGATCCCGAAGGGATCATCGAAGGATAGGGGTAGGAACGGCACGGTCAACGTGCCGTTCCTACCCCTATCTTCACTTCCGCCGCCACGGCGATGCCAAGCTCCGCGGTGGGTTCGGTCGCATCGTTCATCGGCGGCTCGGTGGGGACACCTCCGGCGGACTTCAGGTCGTTCCCCACCGACCACAACAGGCCGCGCGACAGGTTGTATTGCAGAGGGGCACCCGTGTAGGGATCGACCGGCACATCGAGCAGATAGTTGAAGGTGCGGAGCTGCTCCAGCGTGGCGGGCAGCGTCTTCTTCTCCGCGATGCAGCGGCGGATGGCGAACAGCGTGACGATCAGATTGCCCCGGGCGCGCGCGAGGCCCAGGAAGGCGGGCAGGGGTGTGTAGGTCTTCATGCGGTGTGCGAAATACACCTGTCCTTCCGTGTTCGGTTGAAACGATCCCCGTGCTGTCGGGGCGTTTTTAAGCCGGACTTCGGAGGTCTGGGCCAGCGGCGCTTTGGCCTCGTCGCGCAATTGACGAAAGGCATGGGCAAAGAGCTGCACGGTTTCGTTCGGCTTGAAGAACAAGCGCCCCGGACGCTGCAATTGCGCCCCGCCCGGCATCGTGTCGGCCAGCTCTCCGCTTTTTGGCCCGAGGATGAGCTTCTTCTCATGCACATAGAAGGCGTTCATCGCTCCCTCCAGCAGCTCGACGCTGGGCTGGCAGACGCTGAATTGCCGCTGAAACTGCCGCAGCGTCGCTTCAGGGAGCTTGGTCTGCCGCAGCAGGTCGGCGAGCGTTTGCGTGGCGCAGGTCTGAGCCTGCAACGAGCGCTGATAGCACGAGGGCCAGGCCCACAGCGGCTCCAGCCGCCAGCCGATCTCCGCCAGATCAATCGCCGCCGTGAAGGCCTCCTCCTCCTGCATGCGCCGGGAAAGGTAGGCCGCCTCCGCCTGCTTCAAGCGCAACGCCTGATGCCAGCGGGGGTCGCTGCACGGGTCCGCCGCATGCCAGGCGGAGTGCGCGGGATGCCAGTCCGCGTCTTCGAGAAGATCGCGCAGATTGTCCAGCGCCGCGCCGTTCGACTGCACAACGCGGGCAAGCGTGGGCGTGTCCCACAGCCACGGCGGTTTGCCGTAAAGCGCGGTGTCTTCAAACGGAACGAGCGAGTCGAGGAAGCGCCGCAGCTTCTCGGGTGTCTGAAGAGTCAGCGTCTGGTCCACCGGCCGCCGCAGCTTTAAATCCTCATCCGCGCCGAACTCAGGATCGTCCAGATACACCCAGGCGATGAACACACACACGAGCAGCCCCAGGCTCAAAACCGTCAGCGTGGACCATGATGCCTCGCGTTCGCCAGGAGGAGGAAGGTGGGGGCTTCGGGCGGGCGGGGCCTGTCGCATCGTCATGCGAGGAACCGCCGGCTCTGGTATCGGCTCCGGCGCTTGGGCCGCTGGCCGGGTTCTAAGTTCCGGTGTGCGCTCCACAGGTTCATCCTCCTCGATCAGGCTCCGCTTTCTGGCCGGCGGCGCATCCTGCCATTCATGATCGAGCTGCCAGGGCGACATCCACGCACCCCTGCTCGGCCCGCTGTGCGCGGGCCTGTTGTCAGCAGGTGTTTCGGACGGCGTGTGGGGCCGGATCATGCGGCGCAGTATGTACGCGTGAACGCATGCGGGCAATGCGCGTCATCGCCACGCCAGGAAACGATAACCGCCCAGTGGATGCGATTGGGCGCTCACCCGCCATTCCTCACCGAGGCCGAGCGCCTGGCGCAGTTCATCGCCACGGAAGCCCGCTCGGATGCTCACCGGCATGTCATGACGATGCACATGATTCAACTCGGCCATCTCACAAAACAACCGGCCCAGGATCGTGAAAATCCACCGTCGGGCCGGTTCTGCCGCCACCAGGAGCCGCGTGGCCGGTGAAAGGCGCGAGCCAAGCACCCGAAGCTGCGTGTTCGTGAAGTGATGCAGAAACAGGTTCGTAATCACGATTTCTGCTTCCGGCAGCGGATGGGCCAGCACATCACCGCAGGTCCAGCCTGCCGCTGCCGGCCAGTTGGCCGGCCTGGAGGCCAGATCGGCCCCATGCAGCGCTGCTTCACGACACAAACCCAATTTCAGCAGCCGCCGCGACAGGGTTCCATCACCCGCCCCGAGTTCCGTGATGCGCCAGCCTGTTTCGCCATGACGACGAAGCATGCGCGTGATCCAGCGATGATTTCCCATGACGCCGTTCACCAGCACCATCTCCTCACGTGTGCGCAGCGCGTCGGGATCGTCCTGCGGCAGCAGATCCAGCAGTTCCGGCTGAATGCAGCGGTGTTTCATGGGTGCGGCCGGTTGAGGGCGTTGTCGCACATGTTTGGGCACATGCCGTCCTTCCGGATGGCGCTGTCAGGTGCGAGGATGAGCATGGGGTGAATGAGAGGCTTTACGCTTCAAGCGCTTTCAGGGCCGGGTCAAACATCTCGGCCCAACCATGAGCAAGGGCGGACAATCTTGCCAATCTTCGTTCATGGAGTGGCTTTTCAGAAGCTCCGTTTGCACGACAAGTGGCGAGCATCGAACAATGCCCGCTCACGGGCGCACGCATGGATTCATCCTCTGAACAACCCAACCCAAGAGGAGGCATCACGCAGTTTTTTGTCGAGCATCGCATGCTCGGCTGGTTCACGATGGCCGCCACGCTCGTCTGGGGCTGGTTTTCCTTTCAAAGCCTGCCGCAGCAGGAAGATCCGACGTTTCCGACGCATGATGCGGTGCTCATCACGGTCTGGCCGGAGGCCAGTGCCGGGGACATGGAGAAAGAGGTCACCCAAAAACTCGAAGCCGCTCTTTCGAAGCTGCCCACACTCGAAAAACTTCAGTCGCAGTCGAAGGACAACATCTCCACCCTCGTCATCACGCTGAAGACGGGCCGCAAAGAAGTCATCGACGAGCAGTGGAAAAAGGCGCGGGAGATCCTCGCCACCGTCAAACTGCCCGAAGACTGCGAAGAACCGAGTCTCGAAACCGATTACCAGCTCCCTGCCACGCTGCTCTTCGCCGTGCTTGGCGATGAAGCACCCGCCGCTGCCGACGAGATCGAGAAAGAGCTCAAAACCGTGCCCAGCGCCGGCCGCATCCGGCAGTTTGGTCACGCACCCGAGGAGATCCTTTCCTTCGAAGACATGGCTGCGGCCAGTTACAGCGTCCGCACGCTGCATCGCGAGCCAAACGGGCCTTTGAAGCCCTCCACCAGCGTGCTCGTCGCCATTGAGATGAAGGCTGGAAGCATCATCCGCGACTTCAAAACCGCCGTGCTGACCAAGATCGACTCGATGAAGCTCCCAGACGGCATCCGCGTCATCACCGTCTCCGATCAACCCGCCGCGACCGCGCATCGCATCGGCGAGTTTTTGCGCTGCTTCATCGAGGCGGTCATCGTCGTCGTGCTTGTGGCTTTGCTGCTCATGGACTGGCGCACCGCGCTTGTCGTCGCCGTGGCGATTCCGCTCACCATCGCGATGACGCTCGGCGGCATGGCGGCGCTCGGGGTTCCGTTGCAGCAGATCTCCATCGCCGCGCTGATCATTTCGCTTGGGATGCTCGTCGATGATCCAGTCGTCGCCTCCGACGGCATCAATCGCGAACTCGCTGATGGTCAGCCGCGCGGCGTCGCGGCATGGCTCGGGCCGTTCAAGCTGCGCCGAGCCATCTTCTTCGGCACCATCATCAACATCGTGGCTTTCCTGCCGCTCGCGCTGCTGCCGGGAGACATGGGCGCGTTTATCATCTCGCTCCCCATCGTCATCACGCTCGCGCTCGTTTCGTCGCGCATTGTTTCGATGACCTTCATCCCGCTGCTCGGCTACTACCTGCTGCGCGGTCAGAAAGGCTTCGATGCCATCTCCGGCTCGCATCCGCTGCACCGCCTTGTGCCCTTCTACAAATCCGCGCTGCAACTTGCCCTGCGCCGACCGCTTCTCACCGTCATCGCCGCCTACGGCCTGCTCGCCGCCAGCACGGCGCTCATCCCGTATTTCGGCAAACAGTTCTTCCCTGCTGCGGAGCGCAATCAACTGCTCGTGGACATCCAACTGCCCGAGGGCAGCGCCATCGAGCAAACGATGGCCGTCACCACTCGCGTGAGCGAGTTCCTGCAAAAAGAAGACGCCATCCAGAGCGCCATCGTCGTCAGCGGCGGCGGCACGCCGATGTTTTACTACAACGTCCTGCCGCGACAGCCTGCCGCGAACGTCGCCCAGGTCCTCGTCAACACACGCCATGCCGAAGATGTGCCCGCGCTCATCGTCCATCTGCGCGAAGTGCTCGACCGCGAAATCAAAGACGCGCTTTGCCTCGTCAAACAGATTGAACAAGGCCCGGCGCTCGAAACGCCGATCCAGATCGAGATCAGCGGCGCTGATTTGAAGACCAAGACTGCTCAAGTCGCTACCGCCTTGCAAGACGCCGGTGCCTACAAGGTCCACGACGACTCTGGTGTCATCACTCGCATCAACCAGCAGCGCACCGTCACCGTCAAAGCCCTCGCGCCCTTCGGCGAACTCGCCTCCCGCATCCTGCACAAGGCCCGCGAGCATTTCCCGAAGGAAGGCATCGCCTTTGGCGGCGAGGAGCGTGAATTGACCAACAGCCAGCGCGAGATGGAGCACGTCTTGAAGATCTCGCTCGCCCTCATCGCCCTCGCCATGGTCATCCAGTTCCGCTCGATCATGAAATCGCTCGTGGTGATGCTCACCGTGCCGCTCGGCCTCATTGGTGCCTTCACCGGCCTCGCGACGACCCACGCCTCCTTTGGCTTCATGGCCCTGATCGGCATCGTGAGCCTCGCTGGCGTGATTGTGAGCCACATCATCGTGCTCTCCGACTTCATCGAGGAAGAACGCGCCGCAGGCGTCGAGCTCGAAAAGGCCCTCATGCACGCCACGCTCGTGCGTTTGCGCGCCGTTCTCGCCACTGTGTTCGCAACGGTTTGCGGCCTGATTCCACTCGCCCTCACCGGTGGTGAGTTGTGGCGTCCGCTGACCGCCGTCCACATCTTCGGCTTGCTGTTTGGCACGGTGCTCACGCTGCTGGTGCTGCCCGTGCTCTACTTCCTCTTCGCTCGGTGGAAGTGGATCAAGTAGCCGAGAAGATCAGCGCCACGTTCGCGCCGCCGAAGCCGCTGCTGTTGCTCATGACCATGCCTGGGGCTTCATCGTATCTTGAAGTGAGTATCGAGATGCCTTCACACGCGGGATCGAGCTGCTGAATCTTGGCGGAGGCGGGCATGAAGCCTTCATGCAATGCCAGACAGCAGATTCCGGCTTCCAGAGCGCCGGCGAGGCTCAAGCCGTGGCCGGTGAGGGCTTTGGTGCTGCTGACTTTAGGCTTCGCATCGCCAGTGAACACGGATCTGAGAGCGCTCAGCTCGGCGAGATCACCCGCAGTCGTCGCGGTGGCGTGGGCGTTGATGTAATCAATGGCGGAGGGTTCCAGACCCGCGTCTTGAAGGGCGTTCGTCATCGCACGCGCCAGTCCGTTGCCGGTGGGATCAGGGGCGACGACATCGTAGCCGTCGGAGGACTGTCCCCAGCCTTTGACCTCGGCGTAAACGGTCGCGCCGCGAGCAGCGGCGTGCTCCGCATCTTCGAGTACGAGCACCGCTCCACCTCCGGTGATGAGGAAACCATCGCGATTCACATCAAAGGGCCGTGGGGCCAGCGCGGGATCGCTCTGCGAGCTGAGCGCGCGCAGCGAGACGAAGGGCAGTATGTTATACGGGTGACAATCTTCAGCGCCGACGACGAACATGATCTTCTGTCGGCCCAGGCGGATCAAATCACAGGCGCTTCCCAAGGCATGAGATGACGACGCACACGCACTGCTGAAGCCGACGGAAGCACCTTTGATCGCGAAGCGGGCGGTGAGATTGAGATGCAGCGAGTTTGGCATGCCGGTGACGACCGTCGGCGCTGAGGTGCGGGCAGGGCCTCGCGTGAGCACCGATTCAATCGCCACATGCGTCAGCCAGGCCGAGCCTGCGGAGGCACAGTAGAGGCCGGTTTGTGGAGCTGAAACGAGTGCTGAATCGAGCCTGGCATCCCTGATGGCTTCTTCCATCGCAACAACGGCATAAACTGCATTGGGAACCATCGTCCGCAGTTGGGCGCGGCTGAATTGGACGTTGTCAGGGAAGGTCCAGTCGAGCGGATCAGCGGTGGGGAAGCTAAAACCCTTCACGGTGCCCGCCAGCTTCACACGATCATTCGCGGCGGCGAGCTCGGGCATGACCTCGATGCCGCAGCGGCCCTCACGCAGGCTTTCGAGCACCGCCGCACGGCTGTTGCCGATGCTGGAGATGAATCCAAGGCCGGTGACGACGACGTGGTTCATGCGGCGAGCTTGGTGCGCAGAAACGCCTTCAACTGGCCAAGCGTGCGGATGTCATTCATCTCCTGATTGGCCACGGTGATGCCCAGTACTTCTTCGGCAGTCATGACGACTTCGATCATGCCAAATGAATCCATGCCAATGTCTTCAATCAATCGCGCATCATCGGGGGCAGCCGCCACACCTTCCGGTTTTGGATTTGCCGCATCACGCTCCAGCACGCCGAGGATGATGGCGGGCAGTTCATCCTGATTTCGCGATTCTTCAAATCGCAACGCGGCCGCCACCGTCGCGTCGCTGCAACGTTTGAGCGACTTGGCGATCTCCTGCTTTCGTTCTTCGGTGATGGGCATGGCTTTGTTTAATCGGTTCTGCCACGGGTTCAAACCTTGTCCGCGCTGAAGACGCCGTAGCGCTGCACGCCGAGTTCATAGGCCAGCCAGATGCGGAAGAGGGTGAGGGCGAAGATACGGTTCGGGTTCTTCGAGCTGAACAGGAAGCGGCGGTAGTGCGGCTTGGTGAAGAGACCTTTCACCGTGCGCAGGGCGCAGAGCGGCCAGGTGCGCTTCACCTGCTTCGCATAATCCTTGAACTGGTAGTTCACAAAGCCTGCGGCCTCGGTCGCGGCGCGGAACTCGCTTTCCGGCCTGACACCAGCGATTTGCGTCTCGCGCGTGATGGCGTCGATGAGATGACGTTTGGCCCAAGGACCGGGATTTTCGCAGGACATCCAGGCGGCCGCAACAAGGCGGCCGCCGGGTTTCATCACGCGGTAGCACTCGCGGAAAAACGTGGGCAGGTCCGGCATGTGTTCGAGACTTTCGACCGTCTGCACGACATCGAAGCGGTTGTCGGGAAGCTGGTTTTCATACCAATCACGCACCATGAAGGTCGTTTTGCCAGGCACGTTGTTGTTGGCCTGCGCGTAGGCTAGCTGCACGGACGAAATGGTCATGCCGGTGACATTCGCGCCGTAGCGCTGCGCGAGGATTTTTGCCGTGGCTCCGTAGCCGCAGCCGATGTCACAGACATCCGTGTTTTGGCCCGTGCGTCCGAGTTCGGCGACCATCTTGACAAGATTCTCCGCAGCCTCGTTGTCGGTTTCCTTGCCGGTGAACCAGACGCCGTGGTGGACGTGCTCGCCCCAGATCTCGCGGTAAAACTGGTCGAGGTCGTCGTAGTGCGAGGCGGCGCCGTCGATGGTGGGGTTGTATTCGAGATTCGTGGTCATGAATCAAACGGCGCGCGGTTTCAAACTGGCCTGCGGGACGCGGGCCAGCGTGTTGAAGGGGATGGTGAGCATGGCGTAAAACGGTCCCATGCGGCGTGCGATGGGGCCCCGGCAAAGGAGGAACCTCAAAATGGCATCGCGCAGGATCGAAAGTGTTTTGCCGCGCCAGGTGCCCAGCCACATGCCCCATTCGGCGCGGAAGATGGCGGTCTTCGCGGCCTTGCGGCGGAAGCGGCTGTAAGCTGGCAGCAGCGAGGATGGATCGACATGACTGAGCACCTCGGCGAGGAACTCGGCATCGGCAAAGCCGGTGTTCATCCCCTGGCCGCCGATGGGGCTCATGCCGTGCGCGGCATCACCGCAGAGGATGACACGGCCATCGTAGTAGCGCTCGCAATTGAAGCGGCGTGGCGTGAAGACGCTTTCATTGACTTGATCCGCCACTGGAACGTCGAGACCGGTGCGCAGGCGTGTGAGTTCGGTGACGAGGCCTTTCGGCGGCTGATCGAGGTGCGTGTCGGTTTGCACAATCCAGCGTCTTTGACCGCCGGGCAGCGGAAACGATTCCACAGAACCCGTGGCGGTGAAAAACAGATGTGCTTCTTCACCAAAGCGAGTGCGGTCAATGAAGTCGCCCATGAGAAAGTGGAGGTCATAGGCATGTGCGGGCGCCTTCATGCCGATCCACTCACGCACACGGCTGCGGCTGCCGTCGCACGCGATGACGTAACGAGCGGTGAGCTCACGATCACCGGCACGCACGAAGCAGTGATCGCCGGACTGTCTCACCTCGCTGACTTCGCAGCCTGTTTCGATGAATTCAGCGCCGAGATGCTTTTGCAGAATGGCAATCGTCGTCACCTGCGGCAGCGCGAGGATGAAGCGATGCTCGTCCGGGATGTCGCGGAACGTCATGCAGCCGAGCTGGCCGCTCTGGCCATGCACGAAGCAGTCCCGCACCTTCAAACCGGCGTCGATGAACTCGGAGGTGAGCCCGAGCTTGTTCAAGATGTGCAGCGAGGGCGGCGTGATGCCGATGGCGGCGGAGTGCGGGATGGGTTGCGTGCGTTTCTCCAGCACGCGGAGGCGCAGGCCCTGTTTTCTGAGCAAGCAGGCCAGCAGCAGGCCCACCGGGCCGCCACCGACGATGATCACATCAAAATCCGTCTTCATGCTCGGATCGTGGCTTTTGATTTCTTCGGCGAGGTGATCGCCGCGCCGCAGCGCTCCAGCACAGCGGTCTCTACCGTGAGGCCGGGGCCGAAGGCGATGGCGCAGGTCGTGGCGCGGTCGGTTTCGGATTCTTCAAGCATGCCTTTGAGCACAAACATGACGGTGGGGCTGCTCATGTTGCCGTAATCACGCAGCACGTCGCGGGACATCTCCAGCGCCTCGGCAGGCAGTTCGAGATGCTGCTCCACCTGATCGAGAATCGCGCGTCCGCCGGGATGCACGGCCCATTCGTCGATGTCGTCGAGCTTCATCTCGCGCTTCGCAAGGATCCCGCCGAGCATCTCGCGGATGTTGCTGCCGATAAGATCAGGCACATAGGCGGAGAGCACCATGTTGAAACCGTTGTCGCCGATGTCCCAGGCCATGTGCGCCTCGCTGGACGGCACAAGCGCCGAGTGGAAGCCCTGCACGCGGTAGTAAGGTCGGTCGCCTGCGGGTTCTCGTGCGCTCATGATCGCCGCCGCCGCGCCATCGGCGAAGAGCGCGTTCGCCACGATGCTTTCGGGTTTGTCGCTGACTTGCAGATGCAGCGAGCAAAGCTCCAGGCACATCACGAGCACCACCGCGTTTGGATTCGCCTCACAGAACTGCGCCGCCATCCGCATGGCGGGAAACGCCGCGTAGCAGCCCATGAAGCCGATGGTGTAGCGCTCCACGCTCTCATTGAGCCCGAGATCGCGAATGATGTGGTAGTCCGGCCCTGGATTGGCAAAGCCCGTGCAGGAGGCGAAGACGATGTGCGTGATCTGCTCCTTCGTGAACTGCGGGCACTCGGCGAGCGTCTTGCGGGCGAGTTTCACGGCGAGTTCGCGCGAGGCTTTGGCATACAGCGCGTTGCGCTGGCCGGTGGTGGGCGAATTGATCGTCCCGTCAGGCAGCGTGTGAAACAGCTCGCCATCGTCCTTCAGGAAATCATCGCTCGCGCTGTAGCGTGTGTCGATGCCGGTGCGCTCATAGATCATCTCGACCATGCGTTTGGCGCGTGGTTCGGTGACCCAGCCTTTCATGCGGCTGCACGCGAATTCGTTGCTGTAAATATACGGCGGCGTGTCCGTGGCGATGTGGTGAATGTAAGCGGGCATGAAGGTCAATTCTGAGTGAGTGTAACCGAGGCATGAACCTTGATGCCATCCCCCACTTTGATGAATAACAGCACCGTGGGGACGCTAATGCCACTGGCTTTCAGCGAGACGGGGAAGTCGAGATCAAAGGTGGCCTTTTTGCCGGTGAGTTTCCAGTTCGAGATTGTTCCGGTGACGTTTTGCGGCTTGCCAAGCAGGTTCAGCACGATGGGCAGCTTCGTTGGTGTGCTTGCAGCGGCGATCTCGCTGAACTTCGCGTCGATCCTGCCAAGGATGAGCGGATGCGCGTCCACTTGCATCGCCTTGCGCATGTTGGCGTCGCGTTTCGGCTCGGCGGTGTCCATGCTGGCCGCTTTGACGGTCACTTCGGCCTTTACGCGTTGGGGTCTGTCACCATCCATGGTGACATCGGCCTTGAATGGCTCCGCCGCGACCTTGCCGCCCCAGGCATGCAGCGTGGAGGTGCCGTCAAAGGTGATTTGCGCGGTCCCGCTCCAGGTTTCGGCGTGAAGGAGCGTGGCGGAGGCAACAAGGAGAAGTGACAGATGTGTTTTCAAAGTCGGGGAGTGGCTGAGGATGATACGGTACGATGCCTGGCAGCCTGGAGAAGGCTGATTTGGGTGACAAAATCAGGACCGATGAGCGGTCGATGGAGCCTCACCTGGATTCTCATGCCAGAAGATAACGCAATTGGGCGGCTGTCGGGCGAATCATTCCAGAATTTGGCCCAGATGGTGTAAACGAAGTTTCGGACGGGTCCGCCCTCCTGTGCAAAGACGATCTCCCGGCGGGTATGATCGACTTTTTGAACAACGCCGATCATGGTGGTGCCCATCGGTCGCCGGGCGTGGGCCGCATGTGGCAGCAGCGCAATGACGAGGGTCAGCATGAGCAGATATAGAGTGGTGGGTGCTTTCATATCGCGGGTTGGATGTTGGGAATCATCTGGGCGTCGTCGCAGTGCGCAGGATCGTGTTGTCTTTGGGGGCGTCCGAGGAGCCAGCGGTACAGCACTGGCAGCAGGAACAGCGTGAGGAAGGTGCTGCTGACGATCCCGCCGATGACGACGGTGGCGAGCGGGCGCTGGACTTCAGCGCCAGCGCCTTCGCTGATGGCCATGGGGATGAAGCCGAGGCTGGCGACCATCGCGGTCATCAAAACAGGGCGCAGACGTTGCAGACTGCCTTCGGTGACGGCCTGCTCGGCATCGCGGCCTTCGTTGCGGAGCTGGTTGAAGCAACTGATGAGAACCACACCGTTCAGCACGGCCACGCCGCACAGCGCGATGAAGCCGATGGCGGCGCTGATGCTGAAAGGCAGGTCGCGCATCCACAGGGCGAGCACGCCACCAGTGATGGCGAGCGGGATGCCGGTGTAGATGATGAGCGTCTGCGTGACACTTTTGAATGTGGCGTGGATGAGCACAAAGATGAGCACGAGCGCGAGCGGCACGACGATCATGAGCCGTGCGCGGGCTTCTTGCAGATGCTCAAACTGGCCGCCGAAATCGACGCGGTAGCCTTCGGGCATCTGGATGCTCGCGGCGATCTTTTCGCGGGCGGCGTTGACGTAGGCTTCGGAATCGGTTCCGCCGGCGAGATCGACATTGAGGCCGACACGGCGATGCCCGTCCTCACGGCCAATCGCATCGACCTGCGGCACTTCCACGAAGTCGGCGAGGCGGCCCAAGGTGATGAGACCGCCGTCCTGAGTGCGCACCGGCAGGGCTTTCATGACCTCGGGGTTGTTGCGCAGTGACTCTGGCAGGCGCACGACGATGGCGCGGCGGCGGTTGTTCTCCATGAGCATGCCGGCGGTGTGTCCGGCCATCGCGGTGGTGATGGCGGCGTTCACTTCGGCGGCTTCGACGTTGTATTTGAGCATGGCGGCTCGATCCACGCGGATTTCGAGCACCGGCACGCGGCCCTGGCTTTCGAACTCGGCGTTGTCCGTGCCGTCGATGCCTTCGAGGATCGTTTTGACCTCACCGGCGATCTTTTCCATCGTGTCGTAGTCATCGCCAAAGATGCGCACGGCCAGGTCGGCGCGGGAGCCTTCGAGCATCTCGTTGAAACGCATCTGGATCGGCTGCGCGAAGTCGTAATCCTGCTCAGGCACCTCCTTGGCGAGTTCTTCGCGCACCAGCTCGGCCAGGCGGTCGCGAGTCACCGGTTTGCCGTTTTCTCGACGCCATTCGGACTGCGGCTTGTAAAAGACGTAGAGGTCGTACTCGCCGGGAGACATGGGATCTGTCGCCACCTCGCTGGTGCCGACGCGGGCGAAGGTGCGGGTCACTTCGGGAACTTTTTCGATTAGATACTTCTGCGTCTTGATGCAGCGGTTCAGCGAGGTCTTGAGGCTGGTGTTCGCAGGTTGATACACCATGGCGGTCCAGGAGCCTTCATTGAGCGTGGGCACGAATTCCTGCTTCAAACTCATAAACAGCATCACCGTGCCGATCAGAAGCACCGCGACGCCACCGACCACGCCCCAGCGTGACTTCCAGGCGATGCTCAAAGACGGCGCGTAGGCCGCCTTGGCCCAGCGCATGAGGAAGTTGTCCTTCTCGCTGATGTTGCCACGCAGCAGCAGGGAGCAGAGCGCGGGCATCAAGGTGAGCGCGAGAATCAAAGCGCCGCCGAGTGCCAGCATGACGGTGATCGCCATGGGGTGGAACATTTTCCCCTCAATGCCGGTGAGCGCGAGGATGGGCAGATAGACGAGTGTGATGATGAGCACGCCGAAGAACATCGGGCTGCCAACTTGCTGCCCGGCCTCATGCACGGCGTTCATGCGCTCCTTGGCGGTGAGTTTGCGTCCCAGCTCGTGCTGCTTCTCGCCGAGCACACGGACGATGTTTTCGACCATCACGACAGCGCCGTCGATGATGAGGCCGAAGTCCACGGCACCGAGTGACATCAGGTTTCCCGACACACCGCCGAAGGTCATACCGATGAGCGCGAACAAGAACGAAAGCGGGATGGCGAGCGCCACGATGAGCGCCGCACGCCAGTTTCCGAGCAGAACGAGCAGCACCACGATGACGAGGATGGCTCCTTCAAAGAGATTGTGCTTCACGGTGTCGATGGTGCGGTCCACAACCTCGCTGCGGGCATACTGGATGCGGATTTCGAGGCTGGCGGGCAGCTTCTTTTGCAGCTCGCCAAGCTTTTCTTCGACGCGCTTGCTGATGATGCGGCTGTTTTCACCGACGAGCATCATCACGGTGCCAAGCACGGCTTCCTCGCCGTTTTCGACGGCGCAACCGGTGCGCACATTGCTGCCGATGCCGACTTCCGCGAGATCCTTCACGCGCAGCGGCTCGATGCCTGCGGCGAATTTGACGGGAAGGTTCGCGATGTCCTCCGCGCTCGTGACTTTGCTCACGCCACGGATCAGCACGCGGTCATTGCCGCGCTCGATGACGCCGCCGCCGGCATTATCGACGTTTTGGCCGATGATCTCGGCCAGTTCGCCGAAGGTCATGCCTGCGTTCACCAGCGACTCGGGTTTGGGCAGGATGACGAGCTGGCGTTCGTAGCCGCCGCTGCTGTTCACCTCCGCGACGCCAGGAACCGTGCGCAAAAACGGCTTCACGATGTAGTCGTGCGCCTCACGCAGGTCCATGAGCTGGCGCTCGCGCGTTTGCTTGCACTGCGGGGCGTCCTTTTTGTAGTCGAGTGTGTAATAAACGATCTCGCCGAGGCCTGTGCTGATGGGCGACATCTGCGGGCTGAGTCCGGCGGGCAGATCGACCTGCACGAGACGTTCACTCACGAGCTGGCGCGCACGAAACAGGTCGAACCCGTCGCGAAACACGAGCGTGACCTGCGAGAGACCGGACTTCGTGAGCGAGCGGAATTCCTCCACGCCCTGGATGCCCGCGAGCGCGAGTTCCAGCGGGTAGGTGACGAGTTTTTCCGTCTCCTCCGGCGCGAGGCCGGGCACGGCGGTGTTGATCTGCACCTGCGTGTTGGTGATGTCCGGCACCGCGTCCACCGGCAGGTGCATGGCGGAGAAAACACCGGCTGCGAGCAGCAGCAGCGAGCCCATGATGACCAGGAAGCGGTTCCTGAGCGAGAAATCGAGGATGGCGTTGATCATGGCTGGGAAGGTGTGTGTCTGTGATTGCGTGAAACCGCGCGGCTGTGTATGCTGGAACCATGACCGTGCTTGATACCCCCGAGGAGAGGCAGACCGTGTTCCCGGTAAGCGTGGAGTTTTACCACGAGGCGGGCAGGCTGGGCATGATCGGGGAAGACGTGGAACTGCTGGACGGTGTGATTTTCAAAAAAATGCCCAAGTCCCCACTCCACGAATGGTTCATCGCATGTCTCCGCAGGCTTCTCGAAGCAGCCTGTGGCGCTGGGATGTTTGTTGAAAAAGAGCGCCCGATCACCTGCCGCAGCTCCGAGCCGGAGCCTGATCTCGCCGTGTTTGCCGGGGACTGGACGGACTTTCGTTTGAAGCATCCGACGACGGCGGAGCTGGTGATCGAGATCGCCATCAACACGCAGCAGCGTGATCGCAGCAAGGCGGGCATCTACGCGGAAGCCGGTGTGAAGGAATACTGGCTGGTGGAGCCCGAGGCGGGTGTGATCAGCCTCTACACCGAGCCTGGCACTGCTGGCTACGCCAAGTGCCGCAGCTTTGCGAGTCGTGAACAGGCGACAAGCACGATCATTCCTACTTTCAGCGTGACGCTGGCGGATCTGATGAAGTGAGATCATGGCTCAGCGGTTGGTGATTCTGGGTGTGACGGACTCGCCTGTGAGAGCGGTGCCGGTGAGGCGCTCGATCTCCATGCGGTGCTTCCAGGCGTTGCGGCGGGACTCGATGAGCGAGTCCATGGCGTCGAGATAACCGCGCTGCATTTCGACATAGGTCGCGGCAGGCACGGCGCCGAGGCGGTAGTGACGATCTGCTTCGGCGGCGGCATCGCTGAACTGTTTTTCACTCTCAGGACGCCAGCGAGAGAGAGCGTCGAGTTCAGAAAGATAAGCCGAACGCGCCACGGCAAGATCGCGCTCCAAATCACGCAGCGTGGCCAGCAACAGCGCTTCAGCCTGCTGGGTGCGGGCTTCCTCAGCGGCGATGTTGCCTTTGTTCTTGTTCCAAAGCGGCAGCGGAATGGAAACCACGAAACCGCCTTCGATTTGCGTGCCACCAGCGTGCTGTCCGGCCATGTAGGGGCCGAAGGTGATGTTTCCCCAACGGTCGGATTTGCTGAGGTCGATCTTGAGGCCCTGCTTGGCGACGTTGAGACGTTTTTGCTGAAGGTCGAAGTTCGATTGCGCGGCCTGCTGCTTGAGGGATTCCAGATGCGGCACGGTGGGGAGCGAGGTGAACACGCCACTGAGCTGAATCGGCTGATCGGGGCCGCGTCCGCAGAGCACGGCGAGTGTGGCGATCGCCTGGCGAACTTGCTTCGATGCATCGGTCAACGTGCGGTCGCTGGTGAGCAGCGTGGTCTCCAGGATGCGGCGTTCGAGCAAGGCGCTGACGGAGCCGGTGTCGCGTTGCACGAGCACTTCGATGAGCGATTCGAGACGCTCACGCACGGAGCGTGCGGCGTCTTCTTTGCGCTTCAGCAAGATCACATCACCCGCGCGGGCACGCACTTCGTTGGCGAGCTGCGATTTGAACTGCTGCAAGCCCAGCTCGGCCAGCGTGATGTCGCGATCCGCAATGGCTTTCCGCAACGACATGCGGCCTGGGAAGTCGAAGACCTGCAAAATGCTCGCACGCCACACGAGGCCTTCCTTTTGCTGCGCCAAGCTCATGCCGCCGAGTTCGGTGCTGAGCTCTGGATTGGCGAGCTGACCGGCAGTTTGACGACCACCGCGAGCGGCGGCGATCTCCGCCTCGTAAAAGCGGACTTCGGGATTTTTTTGGAGGGCTTCAGCGACGAGGTCGCTGCTGGTGACCGCAGGACCGGCCTGGACGGTGGCCGAGAGAATGGCGGTGAGCAGCGTGATGCCGAGAGGCAGCCAGGGAGTGCGCGTGGGGGTTTTCATGGTGGCGCACTTCGCCACAGGCCCGGATGAGGGTCACGTTATCGTTTGGTAATGAAAGGCCAAATCAGATGCCGCCGCGTCAAGGCCGTGCAACATGCTCTCACGAACGCCATGCACCTCCTGCTTGTTGAAGATGACACCGAGCTCGCCCGCCAGACTGACATCTGGTTGCGCGAAGCGGGACACACCTGCGCTTGGTGTGAGCGTGGCGGTCAGGCGCTTATGGTCCTGGGGAAAGAGGCCTTTGACGCGGTGATCCTCGATGTTGGCCTGCCGGACATGGACGGGTTCACGGTCGTGGAGCAGATGCGCGCGCGTGGCTTTGGCCTGCCAGTGTTGTTTCTCACCGCGCGTGACAATGTCACTGACCGTGTGCGCGGGTTGAAAGCTGGCGGCGATGATTATGTGACCAAACCTTTCGCCCTGGAGGAGCTGCTGGCGCGACTGGAGGCGCTGCAACGCCGCAGTGGCATCACGCCGCTGGTGCCGCCCTCCCGCAATGTCGGGAAGTGGACCCTTGATCCGATCAAACGTCGTCTGCACTGCGGGGATGAAATGGTGGAGCTGCAGCCGCGCGAATGGACGCTGCTGGAGGTGATGCTGGCGAATGAAGGCCGCATTCTCACCAAAAAATTCCTGCTCGAAAAAGTCTGGGACATCCAGTTTGATCCCGGCACGAATGTCGTGGATGCCATGATCTGCCGCCTGCGCCGGAAGATCGACGCGCCCGGCCAGCCATCCCACCTGCAAACCGTCCGCGGCAAAGGCTATGTTCTCCAAGCTCTTTCCTGAACGCATGCCGTCCACCTGGCGGCTGGGATTGCTGCTGGCCGTTCTCATGGCCTGCAGCACCACGCTGTGCATCACGGTGGCAGGCTGGGCGATGAAGCAGAACCTCAGCAGCATCGCCCGCGCCGTGGTGCTCGACGATTTGGGCGAGTACGCCGTGCTCTACAACCGCAACGGTTTGAAGGAGATCAAAGATGTCTTCGCCGCAGGCGGTCATGAGAACGATCAAGCCGTGCGCATCACCAGTTCTGACGGTCGCGTGCTGTTTGAGCAAATCCCGGTCGCTGTGGCTGGCTATCGCTGGCCAGACAACGCCCCCGCGAACTTGCAGGCTTCGCAGACGCTGCTCATCACCGTCGAACATGACCGGCGTGAGCAGCAGCTCCTCGCAGGCTGCCAGGTGCTGAACGATGGCAACATCCTCTGGTTTGGGCGCACCGACGCGGAGGATCGGGCCTATGTGGAGCATATTCGCGATGACCTCTGGCTCGCCGGTCTTGCCTCCACCGCGTTCATGCTGCTGCCACTGTGGTGGTTCGTCCGGCATGTGCTGAGGCCGGTGCAGGACATGATGAAAAGCACGCACAAGCTCGCCGAAGGCAGCACGGACGCCCGCCTTGTGGCACCGGACGCCGTGCCTGAGCTGCAAGCCTTCGCTTCCGCGTTCAATGCTGGCCTCGACCGTATCGACGCGCTCACCACCGAGCTGCAAAGCGCCAACGACAACCTCGCGCACGAGCTGCGCACACCGCTGGCCCGCATCCGTGGCAATCTGGAAATCCACCACGACCACAGCGAAAACGCCGCCGCACGCGAGGCCGCCGCGCGCGGCATGGAGGAGATCGACCGTGCCGCCGACCTCGTGCAGACCATCCTCACCACGCGGGCTGGCGAGCACAAAGCGCTCAAGCTCCACCTCGAAACCATCGACTTGCGTGAGCTGCTGACCGATTTGCACGACCTCTACAAGGCCGCTGCTGACGAACGTGGTCTGCAATTCATGCTCCAAGCTCCTGAATCGCGGCTGGCACCCCTCGACCGCCAGCGCATCAATCAGGCCGTCGCCAACCTGCTCGACAATGCATTCGCTTACACGCCACACGGCGGCGCTGTCACGCTCGCGCTTTCCACGACGGACGATCAGAACCGCATCCTCGTGCGCGACACTGGTCCCGGCCTCAGCGCGACTGATTTGACGAAGATCTGGCAGCGTTTCACCCGTGGCAGCGCCGCCAGTGCCAACACGCCCGGCATGGGCCTCGGCCTCAGCCTCGTGCGCGCCATCGCCACCGCTCATGGCGGCCAAACCGGCTGCCGCAATCGCGACGAAGGCGGAGCGGAGTTTTGGATCGACCTGCCCTGCTCGGTGTGAGGTGGCAGGAATGTTTTGCGCGGCCCCGGCCTGGCAGCTACACTCAGCCTGTGATCAGCATCCTCGATACCCACGAAGCGCGGCAGACGGTGTTTCCCGTCAGCGTGGAGTTTTACCATGAGGCCGGGCGACTCGGCCTCATCGGCGAGGACGTGGAGCTGCTGGAAGGAGTGCTTTTCAAAAAAATGGCCAAATCACCGCTGCACCAATTCCTCGCCCGCAAATTGCAACGCTTGCTGGAAAGCCTGCTGCCACCTGGTTTTTTTGTGGATCGTGAGTGTCCGATCACTTGTTCCCGCTCCGAGCCGGAACCTGACGTGGCGGTTTTTGCCGGCACGATCGAAGATTACGAGCATGCACACCCCACTTCTGCCGAACTGGTCATCGAGATCGCCATCAGCACGCTCCAGCGCGATCTCAGCAAGGCTGCGATTTATGCTGCGGCGGGGGTGAAGGAATACTGGCTCATTGATCCGGAAAACCGCTCGATCCTCCTGCATCATGAGCCCGGCGCTGACGGTTACGCCAGACAGACATCGTTTGCCGCCGACCATGAAGTCCGCAGCAGCATCTTTCCGGCATTTGCTTTGCAGTTGGAAACGTTGCTGGCTTGAGGCCATTCAGCGCCTGAACACCGTCCTCCCACCCAGCACCGTTCGCACGGGCTTGATGGCTTTGATCTCGTCCTCGGCGCAAGTCAGGTAGTCGCGATCAATCACGACAAAGTCGGCCAGCTTGCCTTTTTCCAATGAGCCGAGCTTTTTCTCATCAAAGCTCAGCCATGCGGCCCAGGTGGTGATGGCGCGCAGGGCATCGAGTCGGGACAACTTCTGGTGCGCGCGCGGCGGCCTCGCGTGCGGCNNAGCGCTCGGCCCACGATGGGCCGTAGATCTTCGCGATGAAGTCAGCGTCGCGAAAATACAGGTAGCTCTGCGTATCGACACCGACGTTGAGCTTCTTGGCCAGCGCGGTCATTTCGTCGGAGGGGAAGTAGCAGTGGATGAGATTGAAGCGGTGGTCGATCATGCTGGGCTGCTGCTGGCTCACGGCTTCCACGGAGCGCAGCACTGCCATCGCGCCACCGTCGCCGGTGACGTGGGCGCTGATGGGCCAGCCGAGCTTATTGGCCGTGCCGAAAATCTCTCGCATCTGTTCTGGCGTGTAGCTGTGCGTGCCTTCGTAGTAGGGATCATCGTTGCGGTAAAACGCGGCGCGTTTTTCGCCATGCGGCTCGCTCAACCACGTCGTGCCCCAATGAATGCCGCCATCGACGGTGATCTTGAGGCAGGTGGCGCGCACCATGTCATCGCCTTCGCCGGACTGGAGGCCGAGTTTTTTGACGTAGCCCTCCACACCGGCTGCATCTTTGGCAGAAAAGCGAAACGTGCCGCGCATGCGCGTGGTCAGCTCTTTTTTGGCGCTCAAATCACGAAACAGATCGAAGCCCGCGCGATCTGTCGCCCGCTCGAAGATGCTGGTGATGCCGACGGAGTTGTAGATGCCGTGCAGTTCCTTCAATTTTGCCCGCAGTTGCTCCTCTGACGGCGTTGGAGGCTGCGGCATGAGCGCGCGCAGTGGTGCCTGGCCGCCGCGCATCAAAACGGGCCGGCCGTTTTCAAACACCACCTCGCCACCGGCCACTTTGCTGTTTTCATCGACCACTCCGAGCAGTTTCCATCCGGCGTTGTTCAGCACCGACTTCGTGACGGAGACAAACAGCACCGGATGTTGTGTCGTGGCGGCATCGAGCTCCTCCGGCGTGGGGAAACGACGTTCTTTGATCCGTGTGATCTCATTTCTGGGCACCTCGATCCACGTTCCCGGCGCTTGTTTCGCGGCCTTGGCTTTGATCCAGGCCTGAATGCCGGGGATGTCGTAAAGCTCCTGATACTCACCGGCAAAGCTCGCGCGCGCGGCGCCGATGCTGTGGCAGTGCGTTTCGATCAAACCGGGCAGAACCATCTTGCCGCCGAGATCGACGGATGA
>DNXB01000581.1:0-3074 GCA_003506995.1 Verrucomicrobiales bacterium | reverse complement strand
CCACCAAGCTGTTTGATTTCGTCGTTGGTGCCAACCGCGATGATTTTGCCGTCTTCGACGGCCATCGCTTCGGCGATGTGCTCTTGCGCGTCGAGCGTGACGATCTTGCCGTTCACATAGAGTGTAGGAGCGGCGGCAGCGAGTGCTTGGAACGNNCAGCAGGGCGAAGATCGGTTTCATGAGCAGAGAAACCGGCAAAGCGTGCTTCTCTTTCAGCGGGTGGCTGCTAACGATTTGCGCATGCCCTCCTCCCACCGCTGGAAATCCACCGGCCTGCGCCTCTGGCGCGTGGCGTTGCTGGTGGCGGTGGTGTTTGCGATCCGGCGCTCGCACCAGCCGGTGGCGGTAGAGCTTACCGTGGAGCGGATTCGCGACTTCTTTCCCGCTGCGGCCGATTTGACGCCGCAGGGCGGCATGCAGGCGGTGAAGGACGAATCCGGCATCACGCTCGGTCATGTGATGCAGACTTCGCCGGAGGCGGATGACATCATCGGCTACGCCGGGCCGACGAACACGCTCATCGCGCTCGACTCACGCGGCAAGGTGCTCGGTCTGCGCATTCTGCACAGCAGCGACACGACGGATCATGTGGCCGAGGTGGTGGGCGAGCGGTCGTTCTTCAAGCAGTTCACCAACAAGAAGGCCGCCGAGATGACGAACATGCCGGTGGATGCAGTTTCTGGAGCGACTTTGACCAGCAGCGCGATCGCGGAAGGTGTTTTGCGGCGGCTGGGCAAGAGCGCGACGACTTCACTGCGCTTTCCAGACGCGATCACGCTCGATGAGGTGAAGAAACTGGAGCCGCAGGCCGCGAAGTTGCGCGAATCGAAGACGCATCCAGGTTCGCAGGAGATTCTCGATGCGAAAGGTGCTGTGATCGCGCTGGCGGTGCGCACGGCACCGAGTTCGGACGGCGTGGTGGGCTACAAAGGGCCGAGCGATACGTTCATGCTGATGGATGCGACGGGTTCGACGCTGCGCGGCATCTCTCTGCGGCGCAGTTATGACAACGAGGCCTATGTCGGCTACGTCACGGGTGACACGGCCTTTTTGCAGACCTTTGATGGCATGACGACGGAGAAGATCGCGAACATCGACTTCAATGCGGCGGGCGTGGAAGGCGTTTCCGGCGCGACGCAGACGAGCTACGGTGTGGCGGAGGGCGTGCGTGTGCGGGCGCAATCGCTTCTCACAGAAAAAGAGGCGAAACGTGGCTGGTGGGCGCTTATTCGCTGGCGCTGGCAGGACTCGGGGCATGTGGTGATCCTTTTGACAGCGTTCGTGATGGCGTTCACACCCTTGCGTGGTCGTGCGTGGTGTCGTCACCTGCATCATGCGTTGTTGGTGGCCTACGGCGGCTTCATGGCGGGTGAAATGCTCTCGCAAGGCCTGCTGGCGGGCTGGGCGGCGCATGGGGCGCCGTGGCGGAATGTGCATGGCCTCGTGCTGCTGGCGGCGGTGGCGCTGCTGGCGCCGGTTTTCACCAGCAAGCAGCTCTACTGCCATCACATCTGCCCGCACGGGGCCTTGCAGCAGCTTGTGGCGAAGCGGCTGCCGTGGCAGTGGTCGCCCTCGAGGCGGATGGACGCGTTTTTATCGAAGCTGCCCTTCGCTCTGCTGGTGTTTGTGCTGTTCAGCGTGGCGTTTGGCCTGCGGGTGGATTTGAACGCGCTGGAGCCGTTCGACGCGTATCTGTTTCGCGTCGCGGGCTGGGCCAGCATCGTGATCGCCATCGTGGGAGTGCTGTGGTCGCTGGTCACGCCGCTGGCGTATTGCCGCTACGGCTGCCCGACGGGCGCGTTGTTCAAGCTGCTGCGCTTCACCGGCGACGCGGATCGTCTCGGAACTCGCGACTGGCTGGCGGCGGCATGCGTAGTCATGGTTCTTCTCTTTGCTCCGGGCTGAAACCCGGCTACCAACAAGCATTCATGCCCCTCATCTCCAGTTTAGAGTCCAAGTTTGGCCGTTTCGCGATTCCCGGCCTCGTGCAGATCATCGCGTTGTTTCAACTGCTGGTGCTCTTCATGATCATGGTCATGTCGCCGGAGGGCGCGGCCGCCTACCTCGGGTTTCTGGAGCTGAATCCTGCGCGTTTGCTGAGGGGCGAAGTGTGGCGGCTGGTCACGCATGTGTTCATCCCCGGCCATTTCTCGCTGATCTGGGCGCTGATCGGCACGCTGTTCATGATGTGGATCGGGCGCGGGCTGGAAGAGGCCTGGGGCGCGTTTCGGGTGAACCTCTACATTTTTGGCTGGATGTTCGTGGTCACGCTGGGCGCGTTGATCTTCGGCTGGCCGGCACCGGGCATGTTTCTGTATCAGACGCTGCTGTTTGCCTTTGCGACGTTGTTCCCGAACGAGGAGATCATGATTTACTTCATCCTGCCGGTGAAAATGAAGTGGGTGGCGTTTCTGAGCGCGGGGATGACGGGGTTTTTGGTGATGCGTGATCCATCGTTTCTGCTGCCGGTGCTGGCCTGCCATTTGAACTACCTCGTGGTGTTCGGCCCGGGCTTTGTGAGCGAGCGGGCGAAGCAGGCGCGTGTCGTCGCACGTCGCAGTCGTTTCGAAGCAACGAAACTGCCGGAGGGCACGTTTTTCCATCAGTGCTCGGTCTGCAAGAAGACGGAGATCGACAATCCTCAACTCGACTTCCGCGTGCTGGACTCGGGCGATGAGATTTGCACCGAATGCCGGGCGAAACGCGGCTGAGGCATCTTCAAAGGCGACCGGCTTGCCGCAGGATGTCCCGAGCCCAGACGAGGTCGGTCTCGCTGAGCGGCGGCTCGGGCGGCAGCGAGTAATCGGTCTGCCAGTAACCGCCGGTGCGGTAACAGCGGTCAATGAGCGGCTGGAGATCAAGCACGACATCGGCATCCGTCGGACGCAAAGGGATGCGGATGGCGCGAAGGCGCTCCCGCAGCGGCATGTAGTAAAGCTCACGCGAAGTGGGCTGCGCATCACGCAGGACGCAGACCAGGCCGCGGGCGCTGTCTCCTGGTGCGCGAACTTGATCGGGCGGCAGCGCCACGCTATGCCGACCGCCCCGGAGGAGGTCGATCTCGACCAGATTGA
>DNXB01000219.1 GCA_003506995.1 Verrucomicrobiales bacterium | reverse complement strand
ACGACAGGAGACTTCATGGGCGTGGCGGAGGCGTGGAGGGGAGGCGGCCTGACGGGGTGTGTTGCACGACGGGCCGCACCGGCTCGGGAGCGCCGGGGCGGAAGCCACTGCCGATGTCGGTGGCGTGGAGGAGATTCTTTTCTTTGTCCCAAAGAATGTGGAAGGTGCCGGCGGCGTTGGTGAGGACTTGGGTCCCGGCGNNNNTTCACGCCCGCCGCCACGCGAGGCGGCAGAGAGCATGAAGGCGTTGTCAGTGATGAGGTGAGCGACCAGCGCGGGGCCAGGCTTCACGGTGATGAACCACTGCCATTTGGAGAGGCCGTCCTGGCTCTGCCATTCGCGGCGTTCGGCGTGGAGGATTTGATCCTCGGACGTGGGGCGCTTCCAGAAGGCTTTTTGAAAAACGATGGCAGGGTCGGTGACGGTGCTGGCGGGAGGATGGGACCCATGGGCCGCAGAAGTTCCATGGGGCGTGTCAGATCCATGATCCGGCAAGCCCAGATACCAGCCGAGCACGACAGCTACTGCTGCCACGGCGATGAAGATGGAGGCTTTCATCAGTTTCCAGAGTGGGAGTAGGTGCGCAGGAAGAGCTGGATGTCCCGCACGCTGCGGACGAAGCGGTTGAGGCCGTCCTGCTCGTCGTTGAGCAGGGAGTAGGCGGGGATGACGATCTTCCACTGGCCGTTCCAGACACTGCGGCCGACGAGGCGGCTGTTGGTGAACTCCTGTGGGATGAGGCTGTAGAAGAAGGCGGCGTCGTTCACCGGGCGGAAGGACTGGTGCTTCCTCAAGATCCACGGCTGCTCGCTGAGCGTGCCGTTGGCGTTGAAGAACTGCGTGCTGTTGAAGGAGGTGCCGCCGAGGTTGTAGGGCAGCGGCAGTGCCTGATCATGGACTTTCCAGCTCCGTGTCTCTCCGGTGTCACCGAGCGGCGGGGCATACATGTAGTCGTTGCCGCAGGGGATGAGATAGACATAGGGCGTGGCGCCGAGCGCGTTCGGGTCGGTGGAGTTGGGGCTTCCCGCGTTCGGGGTGCCGATGGCATAGGGGTCCATGCCGATGTAGCCTGGCAGCACCATTCCGACGCTGTAGATCTTGGTGGCGAAGTTGCTGGGTGTGTATTTGTGATCTCCAGCCGCGTAGTCGAGGCCGAAGAAATTCTTCTCGTGCTGTATTGTCGTGCTGAAGGGGATGACAATGCCGGGCACGGCGGAGCCGTTGGTCTTTCTGATGTTGCGGCAGAAGGCGGCCACGTCCGGGTCGCTCATGACGTTGGACTGGATGTAATGCTCCAGCGTCTGCTGCCAGAGGTCGTCATCGCTGGTGATGGCGGGATCATTGAGGATGCGGAACAGCTCGTGGCGCAGGGAGAAGAGGGTGCCGTTGCTGTCGGGATTGTTGATGCCGAGACGACCCTCGGCCACGGAGAAGTCGGCCTGCAGTTGCGCCATCGTTCCCGCCAGACCGGCATCACCCAAAGTGCTGACGGTGGACTGCGGCACGCCGTTGGTCAGATCTCCCAGGGCACGGGCGGCGACGATGCTGGAAATGACCCGCCGCCCGTCCGCCGTGCCGAGCAGGCCGGTTTCATAGTCGTAGCTCTTGGCGGCGAGGTAGGTGTAGCGGCTGGCCAGGTCAAAGAGCGTGCGGTACTGCTCCAGCCCCTCGTTGCGGAAGGTGCGGAAGGTGAGATCACGCACGCGGAAGCCTTGCACGACGGTTGCGGCGCGCTGGCGCTGAATCTTGCGTTCGAGCTGGAGGCGATCTCCTTCGGCGAGCACATTGCGCACGTCTTCGGTGGCCTTTTGCAGTTGCAGGGCCAGTTCGCCGATCTCGTAGAACTGGTGCAGCATCTCCCGGTACTGCGCTTCGTATTCGTAGGCGAGTTGTTCGTGCTCACGGGTCACTCCGATCTCCCGTAGATCCTGTGCGAGGTTTGCAATTTCCTTTGCCTTGAGAGACTCGAGCGTTTTGCCCGCAACTTTGGCGGCGATGGACAGAACTTTAAACCCGTGACCGAGAGCTGAATTGGTGGTTTTGATAGTTCCGCGAAGGCCTGATGTGGCATCCGTTGACACACCGACCGAAGTCGGCAGGTACTCCGCCAGATCGACGCCGGTTGTCTTCAATAGTTCCGAGGTAGCAGCAAGCCCTTGGGAGGCGATGTCCGCAGCCGCCGCGCCCAAGGTGTACTTGTGCTGAAGATCACGGGAATCCTCCGTCTTTTTGACCGTGTCCGCGTTATGCTTGATCACCTCCAGCAGCAGCTTCGTCCGGCGGTCAAAATTCTCATAGGTGTCCATTAAACGGGCATGGCCCGCCTGCACGGCGATATAAGCGAGCTGGGTGTTCGACAGCGCCTGCTGCACCCGACCGGTCACGCTGCGGCTGCCCATGTTCACGCCCGGCGCCCATTGGTCGGCAAACTGGACGAGCTGGTCCGGCTGGATCCTGAAGGTGTGGTTCACGAACTGTTTGGGCAGGGAACTCGTCAGTGCCGTGAGATCAAACCCCACAAAGTTCTGGATGTTCACCCGCTTGCGCGAGGTGATGACCAGAGGCTGGGAGGTGTCCACCAGACCCGATGGGCGGTCCACGACGAAGTAGTTCTGATCATCCGGCCCATCGTAGTCTTGCGCGAAGGTTTTCCCCGGCCCCTTGTCGCCGGGATAAGGCGTGCCGTAGATGTCGATCATCTTGTATTTGAAGGCCCGCTCCTCGTCCTCGATGGCGGTGTTGAAGTCATCAATTTGGTTTTCGTGATTGCGCAGCAGGCGGGTCATTTTGGCGGCCTGGTCAAAGGCACCCTTGGCGTTGAGCACGGCAGCCAGCGCACGGCCATAAATCTGCTCGTAGTGGGAGTTGCCCGCCTTGAGCTCGGAGGGTGAGATGTCGAAGGCGATGGCACCGGGGCTGAGGCCGAGCGGGTTGAGGTGCGCGTTGGCATTGTCCAGCGTGGTCTGGAAGCTTTCGGCAGCCGTGGTCAGCAAGGCGAGATGCGGGACAGAGTCCTCCGTGCGATCTATCTTCTGGATGCTTCCCTCGTCATGGAGGGTGTCCACGTCCGGCAGCATCGCATTGCCGACGACCCAGTGGAAGTAGCTGCCCTGGCCCGCGCGGGAGATCCAGTCGTCCAGGCCCCAGCGCCGCGTGTTGTTGGTCTGGTTGTTGAATTTGCCCGTGCCATCGCCATCCCGGAAATGCGCCCAGCCGTCCGCTGGTTCGTCATGATACTGCTGGCGGTGGGTGAGCGCGACGATCTGCTGCGCGGTGCGCGCGACGTTGGCGGCGGCCTCGGCAAACTTGCGCTCGTCCTGGTAGTCCACGGCCACTGTCTGGCCCAGAATGCTGAGCACCTCGCTGCGAGGGACCCAGGTGAAGCTCGGGTGCGTCAGCAGGCGGTAGTAGCCTTTCAGCGCCGTGAGGTAGTGACCGTAGGCGTCCCCGTGTGCCTGGGGAAACATGCGCTGCGCGTCGGCGGCATCGATGACTCCGTCCGCCGTGCTGCTGCCGGCCTTTTCCTTGATGTTGTAGTTCACGGCGTAGAGCACCTCTCCCGCGTCAATGCCGCGCGTGTAATTCCAAAACAGGCGGTTGTAAAAGGGAGGGATCGTCACCTTGGGATCGAGGAAATCATCGCGTCCGCGCAGCAGCGCCAGTTCCTCGTCGAGCACGCTGGCGACCTGGCTTTCAAAGGAAAAGCGGCTCGTGTTCACCTCCGTGACGGTGGTCTGGTCGTCGATGGAGATGGTGGGGTTGGCGGCATCCGCAAAGGCTTCGTTGCCCAGGATGGTGTAGAGATCGTGCAGGTAGCCTGCGGCCAGCAGCAGGGCGTCATTGACGCCGGGTTTGTCATAGCCGGAATCAATGCTGATCTCCTTGCCGCGATTGAGCAGGGTTTCATAAATTTCGATCAGGCCGTAGTCGTTCAGCGCGTCCATCGTCAGCGCCACGTCCCCCTCCCATTTGGTGCCAGCCTGCGTCAGCAGACTCACGTCGGTGTTGACCGTGTTGTTTTGCAGGTCGGTCATGCGCTGGTTGAAGGGATTGATCCTGGCCAGCACGCGCTTGATCCAGCCTTCCACCAGAGATCGATCCGCCCAGTCCGACCACGGCACGGCGTTTTGATCGGCACCAGGCGCGAGGATGTTGCCGGTGTTGATTTTGGGCCGGTAGCGCATGGTGAAGTAGTTGTCCTGCATCACCAGGATCGGGCTGCCCAGCGGCGCGGCGGGGGAGCCGCCGGTGGCGATGATATTGCTCAGCGCCGGATCGAGCGGCGTCCAGGGCGATCCTCCCAAGGTGACCTGATCCACCTTCGTGGCACCTTCGAGGCGGAAGTCCACACTGTGCGCGGAGCCTGGATCGGCGGTGGTGAAGAGCGCCACCACGACCGTGTTCGGACCTTTGACAAAAAAGCCGCTGCTGAGGGCAAACTGCTTGCTCAGGCCGGAAGCACTGAGGTTCGAGGCCGCTGGCAGGCTGGTGAAACGTTCGGGCGCATTGAAGGCCACCGCCTCGGCTCCATTCACATAAAGCACAAAGCCGTCCAGCGGGTCCAGCTCCGCGCTGAAGACCATGCTGGCGGGGATGCCACTGGTGAAATCAAGATCGTCCCTGGCTTTGAGCACCAGGCCGGGGAATCCGCCGGCGAGATCATGACTGCTGTCATTGATGGTCACCAGCTCGGGCAGCGCCACCGAACCCACGGAGAAGTCCTCCGGCAGGTCGGTGTCGGGATTGCGCTTCTGCTGCCAGCGCGTCGTCGCGAGATTGCCACTGTCGCCAATGAAGGTCTGCGGGACATACTCGTAAACCGCCGGGTCATCCGTGGCGGCGGCGTAGCGCCAGTCGAACTGGTAATCCTCTGGTCGGGCCGCGAAGTCGCCGCTGTGACGCAGGCTGACCTTTTCATCCAGCGGGTTGTCGGAGAGGATGACTTTCAAGTCACCCGTGTAGAGCTGCGGCGCGACCTTCACGATTTGGATGACCGGCGGATCACCCTGCGGTGTCTGCGCGGGGTTGCGTCCGTTGCCAAAGACGAGGGTCACATAACCCTCGCCGCGTCCGGTGGCGGTCAGGGCGTAGCTGTCACGCGGCGTGTCGGAATCGCGGATGTCCACCAGTTGATTCCGCCCGATCCACCGGTGCTTGCTGGGATCAATGATGAAGGTGCCGAGCTGGGAGGGGTTCTCTTTCCAGGTGTCGAGGACGGTGGTCAGATACTCGATGGTCAACGACCAGATCGCGTGATCAGGATCACCTTTGGCCAGGTCCTTGAGAGCTGTCTCATCCGCTGCGGAGAGGACATTGAGGTCGAGGTAGTCCTCCCCGGCGACTTCATCATGAAACTCGCCTTTCAGCACCAGCGTGCCCTTCGCGCTGGCCAGCGGGTCCAGGAAAAAGCGGGTTTGCAGGTGCGGCGGCAGGCCCTGGAAGTAAACCTTGCCCGCCAGGGTGCTGGTGCGGATTTTGGCGGGCAACTCGACTTCCAGCTCCATCTGTTTATAGACCGTCGGGTCATGCAGGATCACGCTGGTGCTGGTGCTGCCCTGATTGGCGACGGACTGTTGGTAATAAACCTCCGCGCTCATCTGGTTGCGCACATCGGGCAGGCCGAACTTTGCCAGCGTGAGCGTTTCAGCCACGCGCAGTTCCGGCGGATTCTTCGGCCACTCCGGGGTGTAGTTTACGGTGAGCGCCGTCCCGGTCACAGCATGACCTTGCGGCACGCCGTTGGTCAGCGGTCGCAGATAGGGCAGCGCGGTGCCCACCGGTGGGGCGGTCTGGCCCGGGATGAAGAAGTCCGCAGCCATTGGGTAATACCACTGCATGCCGAACTGATGATCACCGCCGTCATGCGTGCCGCGATAGACCCACTTGTAGCCCTGGCGGTCTTCGAAGGTGAATTTGGCATAAGTGGCGGGCGCGCCGCCGCCGGTGGCGGCATCGGGAGTGATGTCCACCTCGGTGTTTGCCACGCGGCCGTCAGCACGCGTTGGGAGGTTCATGCTGGGCAGCGGCTCCGGCCCCTGGATCTTCGTGCCTGCGAGCCACGGGTAGCTGAATTTGTGGCGCGTGTCCTCCCGCAGCACCTTGAAGGGACGCATGGCGGGGCGGCCGTCGTCGGGGTCCGTGTAGGCGATGAGCACGAAGGGCTCGGAGGTGTAGCCGGTGCCTGTGGTCACGTTGAGGTCATCCCGCAGCGCATAGAACCGGCTATTCACCTTCACCGCGTGCTCCTCGTTGGGGTTGAAGCCCGCCTGGCTGCTGTCGTTCTGCTGATACACCGTTCCCGCCGCCTGCGCGGGCGTGAGGTCGGCGGTGCCTTGGTTGGATGCCATCACGATCATGCCCACGGCATCGAGCAGCTCCACGGTCTTGCTCGGGCCGGTCCCCACCCAGCCGCCTGAGATGAGAACTTTGCCGTCGGCCATCAACGTCGTCGCTGCGGCGTAGCGAGCGTGCACTGGTGATCCGACCACGCTCCACAGGCTGGTGCCGGGATCAAACATCTCCGTGTTGCTGGTGCCGAAGGCATTGGCGTCAGCCATGCTGGTGAGCAGCACCTTCCCATTCGGCATCAGCGTGGCGGTGTGTGACCGGCTGGCTGTCGTGAGCGTGTTGGCTGTGGCACTCCACACTCCCGTGGCCGGATTGTATAGTTCCGCAGTGGAAAGGACACCACCGGGGCCGAACCCACCCGCCAGCAGCACCCGGCCATCTGCCAGCGTGGTGGCGCTGGCGCTTCGCCGGCTGGAAAGCATCCCGCCGATGGATGTCCAGGTCAGGGTGACTGGATCGTAGATTTCCGCGCTGGCGAGGGCCACGCCCTGCACGGTCTGGCCCCCGGCCACCAGCACCCTGTCATCTGCCAGCAGGGTGGCGGCATGGGCGCTCCGCGGGCTGTTCATGCTGGCGACGGGAGTCCATAGCCCAGTTTTGGGATCAAACAAATACACCGACGGCACCGCCACCCACTCGGTTCCGTTCCAGAACTCACCTCCGGTTGCCAGCACTCGTCCATCGTTCAACAGGGTGGCCTGGTGATTGACACGAACGCCGCTCAGGGAACCCACCGAAGTCCAGGTTCTGCTGGCCGGATCGTAAACCTCCGCCCTGGAGCCACCCCCGGCGACCAGGACCTTGCCACTTTGCAGCCGTGTCGCCGTGTGTCCCCATGATCCGAAGTTCATCGGGGCGGCATGGGTCCATGTGCCGGTGGCCGGATCATAGAGTTCAGCGCTGGCGAGCAAGCCTGTGACAAAACTATACCCGCCCACGACCAGCACGGAACCGTCAGCCAAAAGGGTGGAGGTGTGGAACCAGCGCTCTTCCGCGAGCGGACCGGCCAGCGACCAATCGCAGATGTCGTCAGGATAGGACACCGTGTATCGCCCCACCTTCGACGGCACATAAAACGGGCTGAAAGCCGGGTTCGGCGGGCTGGGTTCGACCTTTGTAAACCAGCGCACGCTGAGTTGATTCCCCCCTGGAATCGCGTTCACCGGAATGATGGCTCCCGAGGCCGCCGACTCCACCCCGAAGGTGAAGGGATCACGATAGGCGGAGGCCTGATAGCCGGTGCCCTCCGAGATGAATCCCGCGATGGCAAGGCCGGTGCCGGGCCGCTCGATGCGGCTGCCCACCACGGCGGTGGTATTGATGGAAGGAGAGCCGTCCCCCTCTTGATAGCCCGCGCGGTTCTCCGCCTGGGTGTAGAGCCGCACATACCACACTTCGGCCCCATTGGAGAATTTTAGCAGCGTGCGGTTGTATCCGTCGCCGTCCGCGCTCAGCCCGGTGATCAGACGCTGGGTGTCCACATTGTAGCGGGTCTCGCTCTGCGTGCCGTCGTCCTGGAAGATGACCACGGGCTGGTCACCGTCGCCAAACTGCAGGCCGGTGGCATCCGTGCTGCCGAGCGCACCTGCCGTGACGTGGGCAAAGAGTCCCAGCCCCTCCGGCCAGACAAAAAGATAACGGTTTTGATACTTCGGCCACAGGATGCTGAGGCCCGGAGGCTGCGGCAGCAGGTGGATGCCCGCGTCATGCTGCTTCAGCCAGTAAAAGATCACCTTGTCGGGATTGTGGTTCTCCTTTTCCGCATCGTAAAGCGTCCGCCCGTCCGGCAGCGATCTCGTGCCATAATAGGTTTGGCCGCTCTGGGAGATGTCCAGCACGGGCACTCCCGTCAGACTCCGGTCCCCGTCTTCCGGCAGCACCTGCTCTCCCAGGTGTACGGTGACGTTTTTGGAGGGCATGGAGCGCTCCACCTCCACCACATCCATCCCCAGGTACTCGTGCCGGCCGGGCCCGATCTCCGCCCCCAGATACTCGACCAGGATGCGCCCGGTGATGTTGTAAGCGCCGATCTGGCCGAGGCCGTTCGTCTTCTCAAAGAACAGCGTGCGCAGTTCCTTCGGCGGCCGGGCATTGGGGTCTGGATTCTCGATGAATCCGGGCGGCTTGTATTCCTGCGCCTCCGGCACGGTGGGCTTGAAGACCTTGCTATAAACCGGGTTCACCGTGTGGATGCGCCCGGATGGGATGTTCACCCGCGGGCTGTTGAAGGACTTCTCCGTCCAATACATCGCCCGCAGTTCTCCCTGGCTGGCGCTGGAGACCGTGAAGGACTCCCGCCTGATCTTGTACTTCCCGTCTTCCGGCAGGCTGGCCACCCAGTACAGCGTCACCGCGCCCGGCTGGGAGGCGAAGACACGATCCGCATGAGGGCTGTAATAGAAGTCCTCAAAGTCGCCCGGCGCCAGAGCCGCGACGGGTTGCCCGCCGCCAAACACATCGCCAGATCCGAGTTCGGTGACGGGTGTCGTGTCGGGATTGGCAAACACCTCGCCCGGGCGCGCCGGGGCACGACGCCAGTAGTTCGGCCCGGCCAGCGTGGTGCCATCCGCCTGGACCGAGGGCGGCGTGATCTCATCCCCCATGAAGTAGCGCGGCACACCCGTGGCGAAGCTGTTGCCCACCCGTGCGGACTGAAGGTGGTAAGTGCTCACCGTCAGGCCCTGACCATCGAGGTAGTTCGCTTTGGGAAACAGGGCGGTGGTGTCTCCCAGCGGGACACCACTTGAACCAGCCGTCGTGTTGCTGATGGCAACGGTCTTGATCGTCCAGTTGGCACCGGCATTGCTATCAACATTATCCTGCTTCTGCTCGAAGCGAAATCGGAACGTCTCTCCCGCAGTGCCTGAAAAAAGTGGTGCCGAGCTGTTGATCCCAGCAACGACCCCCGTCCAGCCGGGGGTGTGGCCAAAACTAAAGACGGTCGCATGTTGACCCGTGAAGGGCACCACAGTGAAGGCCCCGCCATTGCGGCTGACCAGGACGCGCCCGCCGTCATAGGTGTTCTCAAAATTGGTGTCGTGGAGGAAGGTCAGATTGACGGGCCCATCCGTCGCAACGGTCAGTTCCGGACTTGTCAGAATGGAGTTCGAGTTGAGCTGCCCGTTCACTTTCCAAAACCCGCCCTCAAGAAAGAAGGGATTGCTGCCAGCCACCACTTGGTTCACCAGATCCGTGATGAAGAAAGGAGGCACCGCCGGGCCGGTGGGCAGCGCATACTGCCCGGCACTGCCGGAGGTGACTCCGACACCGGAGAACTGGCTGTCGGCGGGCGGCTGGCCGATCGAGGCAGGCTGCGGGGTCGGCACGGGCCGGCTGGCCGGGTCCTGCGTGGTAATGCTGTTGAATTTCGACGGCGATTTCAGTTCCAACTGCGCTTGTGCGGCTGGCACCACGCACAGCAGCAGGGCAATGGCCGGCAGGATGAGCCGTTGGATGAGATGAGCTGTTTTCATGGCTTGGAAAGGTTCCCCCTGGGCCGGAAATGGCAGAATGACACTGGAGCGACGGCTCAATACTTGATGATGTAGTTCACATAGGCGTTGACCGGGCGCGTCTCGTTCCCGCCCGTGACACCGCTGACGCCCGTCAACCCGAGGCCAGTGTTGCCGACCCAATAACCATGGGCGCCCCTGTCCGCCCCGCCATCTGGATGCCCATTGGTAACGCCAGGATTCGCATATAGGTGCGAGTGCGACTTGAAGGCATCCAACTGCACGCTGCCCACTGCGTCACCGACGGCTCCGCCTGTGCTCATGTGCGTGCGGCTGTTTCGATCTGGATCAAGATTCGAACCAGCAGCACGACCACGCAGGAACCGCCCCCGGAAGTCGGGGACGTTGAAAAATGTTCCGCCTTGTCCGTCGTCGCCGAAGCGCTTTCCTATCACCGCGAATAGAGCGGCGTACGTTGCGTTTCCGCCCTGGTACGAGCTTCCGTTGCACAAGAGCCACCCCGGCGGAGCCGTGTCCCCGGCATAAGCGATGACCGTTCCCACGGGGCACAGGGACTGCTGCACGGCCGCGACGAGTTTTGCCATATCCACCGACCCATTGGCCAGATCCTCGGTGTTGATCGTGCCATTGGCAATCTTCGCGCCAGTGACCTGGTCGGCACCGATTTTATCCGTCGTGACCGCCCCGGCGGCCAGATCAGCGGTGCCCACGCTGCCATCGGCGATTTTGGCGCTGGTGACCGCATCGGCGGCGATTTTTTCCGTCGTCACGGCATTGTCCGCCAGTTCCGAGGTGCCCACCGCCGCGTTGGCGATCAGAGCGCTCGTGATCTGGTCCGCGCCGATCTTTTCCGTGGTCACGGCCGCATTGACGATCTGAACATTCGTGACGGAATTGTTCGCCAGCATGGCGCTGCTGATGGCGGCGCTGTCCACGCTCTCCGCCACCTTCGCGCGGAAGGCGAAGGCGGTGGTGACGATGCGCTGGCGCGGGGAGATTTCGACATCGGTGGTGCCGGCATTGCCATCGTCCACTGTGATTCCCAGAAAGATCTCGTTGCCATTAAAAACGCCCGCGTCCGCCAGGCTCGCATACACGGTGCTCTCGCCAGTAGGTGTGCCCTGGCCGATGAGCACGCTGAAGCTGCCGTTGTTGATCGAGACGACCGCCGACTCGGCATACAGGCGGTTGGCAGCAGCCGTCGCGCTGGCATGATTCCACAAGCGGAAGGTCACCGTGCGGTTCACCGGCGTGGGCGAGCCGATTTCCGTTCCCGTGCCGTTGGACACATGCCCCTGGTAGCTGATCAGGGACGGGACGGCGGCGTGGGCGAGGCCCGCAAGGGCAAGCGTCAGCAGAGTGGAGACAAGGAGGAGGTGGCGTTTCATGGGATGCGGGGTGGCGTTGCGGATGTCTGGATTCAAATGTCTGGCGGTCATGGATTGACGACGGTTGTGGTGGTGATGGAGCCGATCTCGGAGACACGGCGCAGCTCAAAGGTGCCGGAGACCTGGATCGCCTCCTTGTGCAACCCGGTGAGGATTTCCGAGTAAGTCCCGCCGATGACCTGCGTGCCCCAGCCGGTGACGCCCGGCGGCGCGGTGCTGGCGAAGTCAAAGGTACACTGGCGTGTGACGCTGAAGCTCTCCACCCCCTCCGCCTTTGGCGTGCTGGTGCCGTCCGGCCGCGCGTCCTTGTTGTCGTGGTCCGGGTGGTAGAGATGCACGAAGGGATTCGTGCCCTCCCGGTAATCCAGAAACAAACTCCGCACCATGGCTGCGCCCAGCGCCACATTGCCGCTGTTGCCACTGCCCGTGTCATCAATGGTGCGGTCCAGCGGCATGTGCGCCACACTGAAACGCAGCGCGGAGGCCTTGCTGCCCGGCTTCAACTGACTCTCCTGGACGCACAGCCCCTGCGGATCTCCCGCCTCGTTGAGCGTGCCGAGAAACACCTGGGAAAGCAGCCGCGCCTTCCCGCTGTCATCGACATGCACGATCATGCGCAGCGGGTAGGGCCGCGCGGTCGTGGAGCCGGGCGAGGTCGCCACCTTGCTCACCACATTCGTCACGGACGCCTCGCCGATCCACAGCCCCGTCAGCGAACCCACATTCGCCCGCACCGGCAGATCAATGTCGATCAGGCTGGAGCTGTCGGTAAATTTCAGCAGCGAGGCATAGAGCGCGCCCGTCGCGCCGGTCATGAGGCCGCGATTGATGCCGAAGTCGAGCTCCACGCTCGACTGCGGCGCGATGACCACGGTGTGGTTGCCATTGCCCGCGCTGATGGGCAGGCCGCCGCGCGTGAGAGGCACGGCAGCCTCGATGGGAGTCAAGCCCGCAGGCACCGATGGCACCGCTCCCGAAGGCGACTCCGTCAACGTGATGGTCACGGTTGCAGCCGTGCGATTACGCAGGCTGGCGGTGATCACGGATGCCGTGCGGCCAAAGTCGAGCCCGTCCGGATTCGACAGGCTGATCTCCAGCGGCGCATAAAAGTCCCCCACCACCTCGGCGGAGAACCAGTAGGCCTGATTGCGGTCCAGAGTCTCGGTCACAGGCGAGAAGATCTGGAGCGGATTGTTCGGCCCCAGGTCACCGCCGATGTATTTGAAGATCTTCGTGTTCGCCGCGATCGCCGCCGGGAAGGTGGCGAAGTAGGTGCTGAACTTCGGATTCCCCCCGGCCGTCTTCGCCGGGAAGCCCAGCAAGTTCGCCCCATGACGCACCCAGGTGGCGGAAGGCGGCAGTGGACGCTGCGGGATGCTCACGGAGTACGAATTGGCCGCCGTGCCGGAACATTTGATCAAATAGCCCGCCTGCCCGGCCATGTTCGCCAGATTGCTCGCACCGCCGCGCACCCACACATTCCACTCCGGCGGCCCGGGTGCGGGCAACAGCGGCGTGCTGGTGAACTGCACCTGATCCGGAGCTGGATTCCAGCGCCAGACCTCCAGCACGTTCGCCGCATCGCCGCTGTTGGGAAAAAGCTCGTCCAGCGTGGCATGGGTCGCCTCGCCGTGGAGGTAGATGGCATTCCAGCCGCCCTTGAGAGCATAAGTCTCGTTCTTCCACTGGGCGTGAGCCACAGTGCCCATAAAGAAGAGAAGGAGGAACCACTGATGTACACTAATGGGCACTAATGACAGACGCCTGAGGCGAGAAACAGGCCCCTGTGCCGGGCTTAACAGTGAATTCATAGGCTTGGAAAAATTAGTGCTCATTAGTGTCCATCAGTGGTTCAAACCTCTGCCTCGCTACCTCACCGTGAGCCGGTAAAACTCTTTCGCGCTGCCCGGTGCGGGCGTGGTGAAGGCGCTGAGGATGCCCACGTTCGTGGCGCTGTAGCTTTGCTCACCCACCGCCGGGGCACCGATGGCAAAGGGTACACGCGCCCAGGTCTTCATGTCCGCGCTGCGCTCGATGGTGTAAGTCTTGCCCGTGATGGCATAGAACTCGAAGCGCACGCTCGTGTCCGCCTTCTCCTTGATCTGGAGGTCGAATCGCTCTGTCGCATCACCTGCGAAGGTGCCCGCGAGGTATTCGAGGTAGTTGCTCAAGCCATCGCCATCGAGGTCGCCATTGCGATCAATGAGGTGGATGGGCCAGTTGCCATTTCCATCCGGGAGATAGCCGGCCTGGTAGAGCTGCCACTGTTCCCAGATGTCCGGCAGACCGTCGCCATCGAGGTCTTCGCCGAGATTCAGATCGAGTCGCACACGCTCGCCGCCTTTGCCTGCCGTGAGATTGCCCGCGACTTCGATCGGGTAGAACAGCGAGCCGTTCATCTCCACCACGAGGCTGAAAAGTCCGTTCGCGGCCAGCGCCTTCTCCGAATAGATCGTGGTGCCGCTGCGGTTCGCGTCGATACGGATGTTCAGCTCGTAGTTTTGATCGAGCTGGAGATCGCTGATCGGCGTGCGTCCGATTTCTTCACTGCCCTTCAGCAGGATGAGCGTGGCACCCTCCACCTGGAGAGTCTGCCCCACCTGGTCTCTGACCATGCCATGAAGCGTGTAGTAGGGAGCCGGCGGAAAGGCCGACGACGGGGCGGCGACTAATACTAAAGAGATCGAAAGGACGAGAAACCGGCTCATGGGAGAATCGGGGTAAGAGATTTTGTCAGCAGGCTTGGATCAGTGCTTGGGAGCTGGCACAAAGCTCCACTGCCTGGAGAAACCCGGAAACCTGCCGCTCATGTCGCGCTACCTGAAAAAAGTCAGTCTCCCGTGCATCACGATCGCATTCACGACCAAGACTCGACACTGAGGGCAGCGTGGTGACGATCCATGAAGCCCAATGCCCCCTGAAATCACCGTGGGGTTCCGTGCCCGCAACCCAGGATCCTCTGCCGCCCTCAGCGGCTGAAGAGATTCATGAGGTAGCTGATCTCCTCAGCCACTTCCTCCCGCGCGCCGACCGTCAGGAAAACCTCCGACTCCAGCTTTTCCCGAAACTCCTTCAGCAGGCGCGAGAGCCGGAGGCGCAATGCGTTCTCCGAAAGGCCAAGTGTGGCGGACAGGCGTGGCGTATCCTCCCCGCGCAGGCTGCCACCCGCCATGAGGACCGGGCGCAACGCTGCGAAGACGTCTGCGGATCCCCGCCTGTCATAATCCTCCGCCAGCAGTCTCAGCACCGTTTCGAGCAATTCATGCCCCCATTTGCGCTCGAAAAAGCGCTCGGGCGTCTCCCCCTCGACCCTGACTTCGCTGAGATAGCGGTCCACGTCGCTGCCCTTCATCTCCGGTGCGATTTCGATGCCGCACTCGCGCTGGCGGTGCGGCCGGTCGCGGCGCCAGTTGATGAGGAATCGCTGCAGGGAGGTGATCAGCAGGGTGCGAAGCCGTCCCTTGCCGGCGTGGGCCTGCGCGAAGGTGTTCAGACGCAGCAGTTTGGCCATGAAGTCCTGCAGTGCATCCTCGGCATCATGATGGTCGAATCCGCTGTGGCGGATGTAGCAATAGAGCGGGTAATGGTATTGTGCGCAGATATCCTCCAGCGCCCGCTGGACCGTGGCATCGTCCTTGCTCCGAAGCCGGGATATGATCGTCCACTGCGTCGTGGGAAACGGGCCATGGGTGCCGACAGACTTCATCCATAAAAACTAGTGGTGGTTGTGATTCTGGCAATGAAAGTTCTTGGGCCAGGCTTCCACGCCCAATCACACTGGCTTCGACCGCCTGCTGCGGTGGGACGCCAACAGAGTGACGAGGCCGCAGTCGCCGCAGGATGCGCCGCTCACACGCTCCTTCTGATCCGTGTCCCACGAGTCCCCACACCACTCCCACCCAATGGGCTTTACTGCCTGAGATCCGAAGTTTCCACGCTGATCACCTTGATGGGACCCACGGCTGTCACGGCTGCATATCCCTCCGCCAGCCTGCTGTCCGAGCCTGCCGCCATCTGCCTGCCATCCATGAAGAAGGTGAGACGTTCGCCGATGGCATAAAGCTCCAGGCAGTGCTCCCCCCCGGGCATCACGCTCGCACGCGGTGCCACCAGGCCAATTCTGCGCTGGTAGCTGCCAGGCGGATCGTCTTTGATCAAAATGTAGGACTCCACGCGCGCATCCGACCAAAACGTGACGGCGTAACGCGGCAGGTTCCCGCGAAGACTCGACCGGCGCAGAATCAGATCCATGTAGCTCTTCCCTTCCGCCAGCACACGATATCGAACGCGAATTGCGCTGTCGGTGAGCTTTTCCGGATACTCCTGGTAT
>DNXB01000627.1 GCA_003506995.1 Verrucomicrobiales bacterium | reverse complement strand
GCCTGCGTGCCGAAATCGACGACGGGATAGGGTCTGCCCTGCGGGCCGGGGAGTTCGGTGTGGAGATCGACGCCGAGGGCTTGGTAGATGGTGGCGACGATTTCTTTCGGGGCGACAGGGCGCTCGGTGGGATAGCCGCCGATGTCGTCGGATTTTCCGATGACTTCGCCGCCTTTGACACCGCCACCGGCGAAGTTCACGGTCCAGCAGTTCGGCCAGTGGTCGCGACCGCCGGCGGGATTGATCTTCGGCGTGCGACCGAATTCGGCGAGGCAGGTCACCATCGTGTCGTCGAGCATGCCGCGCTGGAAAAGGTCTTCGATGAGGGCGCTGTAGCCCTGGTCGTACATCGGCGCGACGATGTCGCGCATGCCTTCGATGCTGGTGAAGGGCTTGGAGCCGTGGATGTCCCAGGTGATCTCGCCAAAGACGGTGATGAAGGTATTCACGGTGACAAAACGCACGCCGCGCTCGACGAGACGACGCGCCAGCAGGCAGCTCTGGCCGAAGCGGTTCATGCCGTAGCGTTCGCGCACTTTGAGCGGTTCCTTCGTCAGATCGAAGGCCTCGCGGGCCTGCGTGCTGGTCATGATGCGGTAGGCGGACTCGAAATTGCTGTCCATGAGCTTCGCCTGCTCGCTATATTCGAAATTGCGCACGCTGCTATCCACGAGTTCACGCATTTCGCGGCGACGTTCGAGTCGCACTTCGCCAATCTCCTTCGGCGGGAGCAGGTCGGGCACCTTGAAGTCTTTTTCAGACGGATTCGCGTTCAGGACGAAGGGATCGTACGCTTTGCCAAGGAAGCCCGCGTCCTGGCCGTGCGGCATGTTGCCGCCGGTGGGCCCCATCGTTTCCGGAAGGATGATGTGCGCGGGCAGATCGCTGCGGCGGCCTTGCAGGAATTCCAAAGCACTGCCGACATGCGGTGTGTTCACACCACCGGTGAAAAGACGGCCGGTCTGCATCATCTGATGCCCCGTGTCATGCACGGCGGCGGCGGTGTGGTAGCAGGAACGGACGAGACTGAATTTGTCCGCGATCTTCGCGTGCAGCGGCAGGATCTCGGAGATCTCGAAGGCATTGCTCTTCGTGCGGATGGGTTTGAAGGGGCCGCGGATTTCGCTCGGCGCATCCGGCTTCATGTCCCACAGATCCTGCTGGCTCGGCGCACCGAGGTTGAAGATCATGATGCAAGCCTTGTTGCTCTTCTTCGGGTCCACCTTGCCCTCCGCCTTCAGTTTGGCGAATCCCGGCATCGTGAGCCCGATGGCGCTCAATGCGCCAGCGGAAAGGAAATCGCGGCGCGTCACGCCATCGCAGGTGGTGACGGAGCCTTTGTCAGTGAATTTGAACATGGTGGTGCGCGTTGGGGTTGATTGACAAAGAAGGATACGCTGATCGCGGCGGAAACTGAATGGATGATGCCACTTTCGCGGATGGGCCTTTCCGGCCTCGGCTGTCTTCGGAGGAAACGTTCCGTCAAAGAAAGGGTTGTTCATCCCTGCCGGGTTCGTGCTAGCCTTTCGACTCTCATCAATCACCATGAAAACACTTCTCACCGTCATCACCTTGCTGGTCACCGCCTCATTGCATGCGCAAACAGCTCCCGGCCAGAACACCACCGGCCAGGGCGGGCAGCAGCAAAACCAAGAGGACACACCCACGCGCGACGGCCTGTGGGACGGTCGGTTCAGTGGCGGCAATTACATCGTGCGCTGCAATTCCATCATCGCGCTGTCAAAGCACGAGTACATCTCCGACGGCGTGGCGCGGGTGGTGGAGGTGAACCTGACGCTCAACTCGGCGCAGGTGGTGCGGTTTTACTTCCTGGAGGCTTACAAGCCGGAAACCGGCAGCAGCACGGTAGGCGCGGGCACGGCGGCGCTGGAGCGGGCGAAGGGCATGTTTGAGCAGGCCGCCGGTCGCGTCTCGCCGGAGCTGACGACGCCTAAGGTGGTGAAGAATTACCCGGCCTCCACCCACTCGCACACGGTGGAGTTTGTGCTCAAGGAGGAAGCGCGGCTGAACGCGATGTTCCAGAGCCTGGAGCGCGGTTTCCGCACCGGTCAGGGGCGTATTTGGAAGGAAGCTCCATGAGGCGCGTCAGCGCCCTTCAAATCATACGTTGAAGCGCCACTCGACGACGTCGCCGTCCTTCATGACGTATTCCTTGCCTTCGATGCGGAGCTTGCCCTTCTCGCGACACTTGGCGTAGGAGCCGAGTTCGACGAGGTCATGGTAAGGCACGATTTCACCGGCGATGAAGCCGCGCTCGAAGTCGCCGTGGATGACGCCTGCGGCCTGCGGAGCCTTCATGCCCTTCACGATGGTCCAGGCGCGGGTTTCTTTCTCGCCAGTGGTCAGGTAAGTCTGGAGACCGAGGAGATCATAGACGCCTTTGATGAGGCGGGAGACGCCGCTGTCCGTCACGCCGATGTCGGCGAGGTAGGCTTTGGCTTCTTCATCGCTGAGGTCGGTCAGCTCGCTCTCGATGGCGGCGCTGACGACGACGGCGCTGGCCTCGTGGGCATGCTTCACATACTCGCGCACCTTGCCGACGAAGGGATGGTTGTCGGGATCGTTTGACGCGGCGGCGAGGTCGTTTTCCGCGACGTTGCAGGCGAAGATGCAGGGCTTCGAGCTGAGCAGGAAGAAGGATTTCACCAGCTTGCGCTCGTCATCGGTCATTTCGAGCGTCACGGCGGGCTTTCCGGCGTCGAAATGCGGGATCAGCTTCTCGCAGATGGCGACTTCGGCCTTCGCGTCTTTTTCGCCTCTTTTGGCATTCTTTTCGGCCTTGTCCTTGCGGCGCTGGATGGCGTCCATGTCGGCGAGGATGAGTTCGGTGTTGATGACCTCGATGTCGGCCACCGGATCAATACTGCCGCTGACGTGGGTGATGTCGCCGTCCTCAAAGCAGCGCACGACATGCACGATGGCGTCCACCTCGCGGATGTGGCTGAGGAATTTGTTGCCGAGGCCTTCGCCCTGACTCGCGCCCTTCACGAGGCCGGCGATGTCCACAAACTCGATCGCTGCCGGGATCAGCTTCGAGGAGCCGGAGATCTTGGAGAGCACCGCGAGGCGTTCGTCCGGCACGGTGACGACGCCGGTGTTCGGCTCGATGGTGCAGAAAGGATAGTTGGCAGC
>DNXB01000215.1 GCA_003506995.1 Verrucomicrobiales bacterium | reverse complement strand
AGCATGTATGGCAAGACCTACATGGGCACAGAACGCAGCACCTTCATCATCGGCAAAGACGGCAAAATCGCCGCCATCCTCGAAAAGGTGAAGCCTGAGGCGCATCTCGACGCGGTTCTGGCAGTGCTTTCAAGCTAACGGCCGCAGCCAAGCAACCCCTGGACATTTCAGGCTCACGCGATCACATCCCGCAGCACATTCCCATGCACATCCGTGAGACGCAAATCGCGGCCACTGAAGCGATACGTCAGTTGTTCATGATCCACTCCCATGAGGTGCAGCACCGTGGCCCACAGGTCATAGACGGTGCAGACGTTCTCGGTGGCGTTGTAGCCGAATTCGTCGGTGGAGCCATAGACATGGCCGCCTTTGACGCCGCCGCCGGCCATCCAGACGGTGAAACCGTAGGGGTTGTGATCGCGGCCGTTGCTGCCTTGCGCGAAGGGCGTGCGTCCGAATTCGCCGGCCCAGACGATGAGCGTGCTGTCGAGCAGGCCGCGTGAGCGCAGATCTTTGATGAGAGCGGCGATGGGCTGGTCGATCTGGTTCGCCATCTTGCCGTGGCCTTCATTGAGCGAGCTGTGATGATCCCATGGATTGGCTCCATTGCCGCCGCCGAGGTTGTAGGCCAGCGTGCTGAGTTCGATGAAGCGCACGCCGCGCTCGACGAGTCGCCGCGCGAGCAGGCACTGGCGGGCGTAGGCGGCTTTTTTCGGCTCGGGATCGTCGAGACCGTAGAGTTTGCGAGTGGCTTCGGATTCACCCGAGATCTCGCACAGGTCCGGCACGGCGGATTGCATGCGCCAGGCCATCTCGTAGTTCGAAATGGCGGCCTCGACGTGCATGTCGTGCTGCGTGGTGCTGACAAAGCGTCGGTCCATCGCGCCGATGAAGTCGAGCTGCTTGCGCTGCATGTCGTGAGGCTGGCGCGGGCGGATGTTGGCGACGGCTTCGGCTTCATCGGCCTTCACGACGCTGGCCTGATGCTGCGCTGGGAGGAAACCATTGCTAAACAAGCCCACGCCTCCATGCGGTGTCGCCGCACCGCCGCTTTGCAGCACGACGTAGCCCGGCAGATCGCGCGACTCGGTGCCGAGTCCGTAGCTCGTCCACGCTCCCGCGCTCGGGAAGCCGAGGAAGGGAAAGCCGGTGTGCATGAAGAAGTTCCCCTGCGCATGCTCGCTGAACTTGGCCGTCATGCTGCGGATCATGCAAAGATCATCCGCCACGCCGCCGATCTGCGGAAACATGTCGCTCACCTCAAGCCCCGACTGCCCGTAGCGTTTAAAGTCCCAGTGCGAGGGCTGGACGGTGCCGTTGTTGTTGAACTGCGTCTTCTTCACGTCACCCGGCATCGGCTTGCCCGCGAACTTCTTGAGTATCGGCTTGTGATCGAACGAATCGACATGCGACACGCCGCCGCTCATGTAGAGGAAAATCACGGAGCGTGCTTTCGGCGCGAAACGCTTGGCGCGATGCACGAGCGCAGCCTGCGATTCTTCCTGCATCAATCCGGCGAGAGCGGCCATGCCGAAGCCTGTGGAGGCACGGGAGAGAAGATGGCGGCGGGAGACTAGCGTGTTCATGGCTTGGTTTTTTGAACCGGATCAGATGTGAAATATTCTGACAGTAAATCTGCGTGGTTCGTAAGATGAGGATTGTCGAGCGGGAGTCCCACATGAAAATTCTGGCCTCGATAACAAAGGTCGCCCTCGATCCACTGTTGTTTGCCACAGATACCGTGTGTGCAGAACGCATTGTCAAACCGAACTGGCGTCCAAACAGGAAGCATGATCGTTCCAGCCAAGGCATGTGCGGTAGGCACAATCTCGTGGAGATTGGCCAAGGGGTTGTCTGGGTGATGAATCTCGCGCAGCCAGACTAATCTTTGCGTGCGCAGATTCTTCCCAACATAAGAGGAATATGGTTTCTTCTCACGAATGGACAGCGTGCATGACGCCATGTGTGTGGCGCACAAAATTACAATCAAGCGGATAAAGGCAGGTGTGCTCATCGCAAGTAAATGAACTCCTTCAGATTGATCAGCGACTGCGCGAGACTCGTCCACGCTTGCACCTTCGGATCATCATCGCTGGTGCTGATGCGAGCAGATTCGAGAGATTGTGTGAGTTGATCTCTTTGACCCTGGAGAATGGCAAGTTGCTGGCGCTGCGAGTCGGTGAGCTTAGCGAGGATGTCAGTCTCGCTTAGGGTGGTGAATTCGACGCGTGAGGTTTGGGCGATTTCATCGGCGGTGAGGGCGCGGTCGTAGAGTCGGGCGCGGTAGATGCGACCACTAAGGCCTTTGTTGCCAGATGGGTTGCCGTGGCGGCAGCCGAGGAGGATCTGGCTCTTTCCTGGCTCGAAGAGGAAGCCGGGAGCCTTGCGATAGCTGCGTCCGTAAGGCTTGCCATCGCGGTAGCCGGTGATGGTGCCATCGGTCTGATACACGACGGCGACATGCACGGGGCGTGTGGCGGCCTCGGTTTCGGCGGTGCCTTCAAACAGCTCGCTGCGATTGAAATGATCGCTGCCTGCGACCCAATGCGCGGGTGTTTTTTCGGCGAAGACGAGGGAATCAAACACACCGCCGTCGCGCTCCTGCACGGTGATGACGCCGCCACCGCGTTGCGTGAGGTTGTCGAGCATGACCCAGGCTTCGAGGGTCTTGGTGGTGAGCTTTTTCGGCAGGGCGCCGCTTTCGGCCATGGATTTGCCATCGAGAACCAACGCGCCGTTTTCGATGCGGGCAGAGCCGGTGAAGGTGATCGAGAGCTTGCCCTTTGTGTCGCTCGAATCTTTGTCGAAGGTCCATTCGGCGAGGGGGGATGGGGCGGACAAGACAGGTGGGGCTGATGGCTGGCCTGCGAGGAGTTTGTTGCGCGCAGGATCGAGGATGGCGGCGATTTGACCATTCAAAGCGGAGAGCTGCTTTTCTTGTTCGGCGAGTTTTTGTGCCTGCTCGGTGCTTTCGGCCTGAAGCGTGGTCAAATAGGCGAGGCTTTGCTTCACCTCATCGTCGGTGGCATCGCGGGAGAAGGCTTCGCGGAACATCTGGCGGATGCGGAGGTCATCAGTGCGATCTTTGAGAGCATAGACGACATAGGATGCCCAACTGCGCGACCAGTCGATGACGCGGGGATCATTGAGCAGGGTGAGTGACTGCGCGGGGACGTTGGTGGTGTCACGCTTGCCGCGAGTGCTGAAGGGCACGGGCGAATCAAAAGTGGTGAGGAAGGGGTTCAGGGAATTGCGGATGACTTTGATGTAGATGCTGCGGCGCGGATCGCCGTGATCGGCTGACTCGCCATAAAGCGTGGTGTCGAGTTTGCCGGAGAGCGTGACGATGGAATCGCGGATGGCCTCGGCTTCGAGTCGGCGGATGCTCCAATGAGAGAGAAGCTTGTTCTCAGGGTCCAACTGAGAACTGAGAACCGAGAACTGAGAACTTCTCTGGAAGGCCTTGGAGAGCAAGATGTCACGCAGCAGGCTCTTGATGCTGCCACCGGATGCGATGAAGCGTTGCGCGAGGAAGTCGAGCAACTCGGGATGCGTCGGGAGGTCGCCGAGTTTGCCGAAATTATCGACGCTGGCGACAATGCCGCGGCCGAAGACGTGATGCCAGATGCGGTTCACGATGACGCGGGCGGTGAGCGGGTTGTTTTTCATGTCCGCCATGTGCTCGGCAAGTTCGAGTCGGCCGCTGGACTTCGTGTTGAAAGGCGTGGGATCGAGCGCGTCGAGAAAACGGCGTGGGACGATCTCAGCGGGCTGTTTGTGCTCGCCACGGACAAAAAGCGGCGCGTCTTTGGCATCAGCCTCAATGATTCCAGGAACGCGTGTGGGCATGGGGAGCTTTGATTCGAGATCGCGATAGCGCTTCACTAGCGCGGCAGCCTCGGGCATGTCGGCGAGGTTGTTCGCCAGTTTTCCGGTTTGCAGGAGCTGATCGAGCGCCTCCGCGTGCTCGTCGCTGAGCGTGCCGCTTTGCCAAGCACGAATCGTCTCAGGCACGGAGAAGGCCAGACGCTCCTCCGTGGATGGCGGGGGATTTTTATCCTTGGTGATGGCCACATCCGTGAGGCCGAACCATGAGCGCGAGTCCTTGCTGTACTCCGCAGGCATATCGGCGGAGGTCGTCACCTGGATGAAGATCTCGTCGCCCTTCCAGAATTCGAGATCGAGCGAGCGCCATCCGAGCTTTTCCTCTTTGGCTTCCTTGAGTTCCACAGCCTTGTGGATCGTGCCGGTGCGCGGGTAATTTTGCACCACATACTTGGCCTTCACGCCGCCATTGCCAGCCAGACGAAACCACAGCGTGCCGCCCTCGCACTTGAAGCGATGGGAGAAAAGCACGGCGCGTTCTTTCGTGCTGAGCACATCGCTGAAGTAACCGGAAGGATGAATTCGCGACAGCAGGCGGTCGCCCTCCAGCGCCACGGAGAATTCGCCCGCTCTCGTGAGGGAAACGCCGCTGGCAGTCCACTGATAAGCCGAGAGACCTGGACGCTTCGGATCAAAACGATCCGCTGAGTTGCCCCTCGCCGTCTTGAGCCAATGCGCGGCCACGGCGTCTTTGATCTGCTGCTTGAGCTTCGCCAACTCCTCACGCTCCGCCTTGCCGGTGCCGGGAGCATTCACGTCAATGACGGCGGGATGCGTGCTCGTGAAGATGCCGTAGAGTGCGTAGAAGTCGGCCTGCGAGATGGCGTCGAACTTGTGATTGTGGCAGCGGGCGCAGCTCACGGTGAGGGCTTGGAATGCCTTCGTGACGGTATCGATCTGGTTGTCGGTAAACGTGACCATTTCATCGAGCGAATCGACCGGCGAAAAGCCATGCAGCACCATGCGAAGCTGCGCGATGCCGATGGCGCTTTCGTTGAGGCCGTTATTGATGCGCGGGTTGGGCAGGAGATCACCGGCGATGGCTTCTTTGACGAGTTGAGGATACGGAACGTTGTCGTTGAAGGCCCGGATGAGGTAGTCGCGGTAGCGCCAGGCATAAGGGATGGCGGGATCGCCCTCAGAACCGTATGACTCGGCGTAGCGGACCCAGTCCATGAAGTGGCGTGCCCATTTTTCGCCGAAGGCGGGGCTGGCCAGGAGGGCTTCGACATAGGAGTCGTGGGAGGAATGGGATTGATGGGAAGAATGAGGCGGCAGGCCGGTGAGGATGTAGCTGGTGCGGCGGCGAAGTGTTTGTGGATCGTCCAGCGGAGCGGCGGGGATGCCTTGTTTGGTGAGTTCGGCATCGATGAAGTCATCGATGGAGAGAGTTTCAGGTTTCAGGTTTAAAGCTT
>DNXB01000451.1 GCA_003506995.1 Verrucomicrobiales bacterium | reverse complement strand
ACTTCGGAACCGGTGGCGATGACGATGGCCTCCAGCGGCGCGATCTCCTTCACGAGGATGTAACCACCCTTGAGCGTGCCTTCGCGACGAACAGCAGCACTGACATTGCCCTGATGCGGCAAGTCCTGACGGCTGAGCGCAAGCAGCGTGGGACCATCGGCNNNCTTCCTCGGCATCGCCGGGGCGGATGACGTCGAGATTTGGAATGAGGCGCAGGCCGCTGACGGTTTCCACCGGCTGGTGAGTCGGGCCGTCTTCACCGACGCCGACGGAGTCGTGCGTGAAGATGTAGGTCACAGGCAGCTTCGCCAAAGCGGCAAGGCGGATGCTCGGGCGGCAGTAATCGGCAAAGACGAGGAACGTCGCGCCGCTGGNNTCGGCGAAGACGAGGAACGTCGCGCCGCTGGCGAGGAACAGACCGTCGTAGGCGATGCCGTTGCAGATCGCGCCCATGGCGTGCTCACGAATGCCGAACCAGATGTTGCGGCCCGTGTTGTTCGTGGCGCTGAAATCGCCCATGCCGGTGAGGTAGTTCTTCGTGGAGCCGAAGAGGTCGGCGCTGCCGGTGACGAGATGCGGGACGGCCTTGGCGATGTGATTGAGGATCTCGCCGCCGCTGTTGCGCGTGGCGGCCTTGCCTTCGGCGGGATATTCCGGCACGGCTTTGAGCAGATCTTCGGCCTTGAGCGTGCCGTTGCGGGCGTCGTCGAGTTGTTTGGCCAGTTCAGGGTTCGCGGCGCTCCAGGCGGCGAAAGTTTGGGTCCACTCGGCATGCTCGGCGGCGCGTTTCTCCTTCAAATCCGCGAAGTAGGCTTTCACGCCGTCGCTCACATAGAAATGCGTGCCTTCGGGGATGCCGAGATTTTTTTTCGCGGCATCGACGAACTTCGCGCCGCCTTCACCGTGGCCTTTGGCCGTGCCGGCGACTTCGGGGATGCCTTTGCCGATGACCGTCTTGGCGATGATGAGCTTGGGCTTGCCGTTGTCGGCCTGCTTTGCGGTTTCGATGGCGCCGAGAATGGCGTCGAGGTCGTGACCATCAATCGTCACCGCGTCCCAGCCGATGGCGGTGAACAGCGCCTGCGCGTTCTCGCTCTGCGTGATCTTCGCCATCGCGTCGAGTGTCACATCGTTGGAATCGTAAATGAGGATCAGATTGTCCAGTCCGTTGTGCGCGGCAAAGGACACGGCCTCACGCGCCACGCCTTCCTGCAGGCAGCCGTCGCCGGCGAGGGCGATGACGTGGTTGTCGATGATCGTGTGCGCGACGGTGTTGTACTTCGCCGCGGCCATCTTGCCGGAAAGCGCATAACCCACCGCATTGCCCACGCCCTGGCCCAGCGGGCCGGTGGTGGATTCCACACCCGGCGTCTCATGAAACTCCGGATGCCCCGGCGTGATGGAATGCAGGGAGCGAAATTTGGAAACGTCGTCCAGGCTCACCGCATAGCCGCTGAGGTGCAGCCAGGAGTAGATGAACATCGAACCATGGCCGGCGCTGAGGATGAAACGGTCGCGGTTCAGCCATTTCGGGTCGGCCGGATCACAACGAAGCGCCTGACCAAAGAGAACGGCGCCGATTTCAGCGGAGCCGAGCGGCAGGCCGAGGTGGCCGGAGTTGCACTTGTGGACGGCGTCCATGGCGAGACCACGAGCTTCGTTGGCGGCTTGGGCGAGGAGGGGTTTGTTCATGAGCAAAGGGTGGGAGCGTAGGGCTGAGAGTTGGGGAAAAGCGCCGGAGGCGGCCAGACGCGGGGGAGCGTTCTTTACTGGCACGGGGGGAGGATTCAAGGTCGAAAACTGGGGCGATTCGGACGCTCCAGCGTCCTGGAGAATTTCGGCTCGAAAGCGGCTGGGGTCATGGCAGGGTGTCGGATGTTTAGCTCGATTCGCTTCTGCCTTTGCGCAGCCATCATTTGCATGTTGGCCTCCTGCTCATCGCGTCCGCTGGCAAGCCCCGACATTGGCCAAGCACCCCACCTGCTCGCCTTTCCAGACACATCGCCTGGAAATGTGTGGGAACGGCGATCTCGTGATCCATTGGCCGGAGAAACCATTGATCTTATGGTCATCGCGTATGGCTCCGGTATGCATGGCTACGACTCGGTCACGATTGACTCAGGCGGAGGAATCGAGGTCGTCCTAGAAACGCCAGCGAGGAAAGGACGCTGGCGGACTTTTTGTGCCCAGAACTCTTCCCTGGCGTTCTCCATTCTGAGCAGCCGCTCACTTCAGAAATGCCGCATACTCGCGAGTCGGTATGAGAACGACGTGAATGACGGCGGGCAGGCATTTCTATGGATGAAAACACGGGATCGTGATCACGAGATTTCCTGTAGCAATGTCTTCCCTCCCGAGTTTTCCCGTCTGTGGGAGGAGGTTCGCCGCGCGATATTAGCAACAAAGACCGAGGAGTGGAAGGAGAGCAGGGGTGAACCCTTTGCAGTGTATTACAGGGTGCAGCGACAACGAGCCCATGCCAAGACTACAGTGGCACAGCACGTATCATGCCCATGACCACGCCAAGCTCGCCTTCTCGCCGCCACTTTCTCGAAGCGTCCGCGCTCGCCCTCGGTTCTCAATTGCTCGGCCAGGTGCCCGGTGATCGACCGAAACAAGATGCGGCGGTAAAGGTGCTCAATCCACGCGCACGGGTGCCGGTGAGCATCATCATCGACGATTCGACGTGTCTGGTGAACCTCAACAAGTTCGCCATCCCGCAGTTCGCGGTGGCGAATCCGGGGCGTTACGACCACTACCCCTGGAAAAGCTGGCCGGATGAGATTCCCGACGACTTTGTGCGCAAATTTGCCGACTGGGCCACGGAGAACGGCGTGAAGGGCAAATACAGCATCGTGCCGTTTCCGGCCTGCGTCGGTCTTTTGGATCGCGAAATCCCCGGCTGGACGCAGAAGGAGCTGAAAAGCAGCATCGACCTCGTGCGCGAGCGCCTCCTGCCAAACTGGGACATCCACCCGGAGATGGTCACCCACACGCGCATCATCGACACGAAGACCGGGCATCCGCATCCTGAAATCAGCCCACGCTTCATGGAGAACTGGAAATGGTGCGGCGGGCGCAGTGTGGACGAAATCGCCGACTACATGAGCTATGGTCTGACGATCCTGAAAAACATTGGTCTGCCCTGTGAGGGGCTGACGACGCCGGGTGGTTTCGGCAGCGATGTAANNCGAAATCGCCGATTACATGAGCTACGCGCTCACGATCCTCAAAAACATCGGCCTGCCATGCGAGGGTGTCACCACACCAGGCGGATTCGGCAGCGATGCGCGCCCGCAGCTCGCGCAGGCGACGTTTGAATCGTGCCGCAGCGTGTTTCAGACGGAAATCCCGCATTACTTCCGTGATCTGCATGACAAGGGCGAGCAAAGCGTGGCTCCCATCGTGCAAAACGCCTCCGGCTTGGACACGGACGATCCACGCTGCGTCGTGCATGTGCTTGGCTGCACGGGCGACTGGACCGGTGGCTGGGACTGCGTGACGCCGAAGGGCGCGGACGCCTTCATCACTGCCGACGGCAAATCCGGCCGCATGGTCGAGGTGATCCGGCGCGGCGAACCCGCCATCATCGTCTGCCACTGGACCGGCATCTATTGGAACGGCCTCGAAATCGGCTTCGAAATCTTCCGGGAGGTCGTGAAACGCCTCCACGCCACCTTTGATCATCTGCACTGGATGAAACTCAGCGAGATCGCCCGCTACTGGGCGGCGAAGGAGCTGACGAAGATCGAATTCGATGCGGCAAAGCGTGCCGTGACACTCCAAGCGCCGTTTGCATGCGAGGAGTTCACGCTTTCCCTGCCGGTGGCTGAAGGCGCGCCGCAAGGGCTCACGCAAGTCGGCTCCCGGCTTCAGTTGAAGCCTGGAACGTGGTGCCGGGAGAGGAAAGCCACACTGGTCTGTTTCAAGCTGCCCAAGGGAGCCTCGACCATGGCTGTTTCGTGACTTTGCGCGGCATTCGAATCCTCCCGCCGCTGCTGCCATCAGCGTGTAAAGCAGCGTCCACGCCGGGGCACAGAACGTGATGACGATGAATCCGGCGAGCGCGAGGCCGTGGCGCATTGGGGAGGGCGATTCACTCAGAGTGTCCTCGAATACGCCGCCCGGAGCTGCTTCGCCTGCTGATACAGAGGCTTCCACCGCGCAAAATCTCAGGATTGTCCAAAGCCGATGCACGCACCTTGCATGTTCAGAGCGCGTTGGTGTGTACATGGTGCTCCGCATGTCAAAACCTCTGCTTCTTCTCGCGACGCTCTCCCTTTCCGCCCATGCGGAGCCGGTGAGCTTCAGCCGTGAGGTGCTGCCGCTGCTCTCCGACAACTGCCTGAGCTGCCACGGCCAGGATGCAGGCCACCGAAAGGCCGATCTGCGGCTCGATACTCAAGAAGGAGCCCGGGAGGTGCTCCAATCTGGCGACTTCATCGAGCGCATCACCACCGATGATCCCGAGGAGGTCATGCCACCGCCGAAGTCGCACAAGCCGAAGCTCAAAGCCGAGCAGGTGGCACTGCTAAAGCACTGGATCGCCGAAGGCGCGGCCTGGGGAAAGCACTGGTCGCTCGAAAAGCCCGTCAAAGCGAAGGTTGACGGCCATCCGGTGGATTTCTTCGTGAAAGCCCGCCTCGCAAAGGAAGGCATGAAGCTCTCTCCGAGGGCACCGGAGCACACGTTGAGACGGAGGCTCTCATTTGACCTCACCGGGCTGCCTCCGCCCGACTCGTCGGACAAGTCCGACCTGTCCGACTACATCGACAAGCTGCTCGCCTCTCCGCACTACGGCGAACGCATGGCCATGTTCTGGCTCGATGCAGCCCGCTACTCCGACACCGATGGCTTCCAGTCCGATGCCACGCGCACGAACTGGCCCTGGCGGGACTACGTCGTGGAGTCTTTCAACATCAACAAGCCCTTGGACCAGTTCACGCTGGAGCAGTTCGCGGGGGATTTGCCTCCCAATGCCACGCCGGAGCAAAAACTCGCGACCTGCTTCCACCGCAACCACATGACGAACGGAGAAGGCGGTCGCGACAAAGAAGAAAGCCGCATCGACTACGTCATCGACCGCGTGAACACGATGGGCACCGTCTGGCTCGGCCTCACGCTCGGCTGCACACAGTGCCACTCGCACAAGTTTGATCCCGTCTCGCAGCACGACTACTACGCGCTCAATGCCTTCTTCAACAGCATCGACGAAGACGGAGCGGCGGGCACCAACGCGAAGCCCTATTTCAGCTACCAGTCGCCGCACGCGAAACGTGCTGTCGATGAAGCGCAGATGCTCGTGAATGAACGCAAACCCATCGAAGCCAAGGCGAAGGCCGCAGCCGAACAGCCCTTCGCCCAATGGCTCGCCGATCAGCAAGCGCGCCTCAGTAGCGGAAGACGTGAGTCTTCCGCCTCTTTCCAAGCCTGGCACGTTGTTCAAGGCTCTCTCGAATCACAGGAAGGCTCCAAACTCGCGCAGGACAAAGACGCCGTCGTCACCGCCAGCGGCCCAAATCCAAAGCAGGACGACTACCGGCTCATCTCAACGATCCAACTGCCGCGCCTCACCGGCTTGAAGCTCGAAGTGCTGCCGCAAAACGGCGTGCTCTCACGCGGCAAGGACGGCGAATTCATCCTGACCGACATCAAGGTGCAGGTGCGCCGCAAAGGCAGCTCACAGATTCGTGACATCCTCGTCAAAAGCGCCGTCTCGGACACCAAGGTCGAGGGCAAAGCCCGCGAGTATGGCGATGTGAAAGGCACGCTCGACGATGATCCGCGCAACGGCTGGACAACGAAGGGTTTCCCCAAAGAACAGCCCCACACCGCGCTCTATGAACTCGCCGAGCCTCTGGTGCTCGAAAGCGACGAGGAGCTGATTTTCGAGCTGAAACAGCGTTCGACGAATGGCGACGCCAACATCGCCAAATTCCGCCTTTCCGCGACGGATCAGCCCGGACCCGCCGTGCGCGAACTCGGCCCCGCCCCGCTCGAAAACCTCGCGAAGGGCCAAATCGAGCGTGAGCGGCTGCTCGCGCAGTTTTTGGAGGACTATGAGCCATATCAGGTCGCGAAAGCCTCGCTGGATCGTGCGAACGCGCAGCTCAAGGAGGTGCAGGCCGCCGCAGGCAAGCTCAACGTCATGGTGCTGGCCGAGCGCAAGCAGCCGCGCGACACGCATGTGCTCGTTCGCGGTGTTTGGGACAAAAAAGGTGATGTGGTGCAGCGCGATGTGCCCGCCGCCATAGCGCCGTGGCCGAAGGATGTGGCGCGAGATCGTCTTGGCCTCGCGAAATGGATCACATCGAAGGAAAATCCGCTCACGGCCCGCGTGTTCGTGAATCATGTGTGGCAGATGCTCTTCGGTGCCGGATTGGTGCGCACACCGGATGACTTCGGCCTGCAAGGCCAACGCCCCACGCATCCAGAGCTGCTCGACTGGCTCGCCGTCGATTTCATGGACAACGGCTGGAATGTGAAGCGCCTCATCAAGACCATCGTGACGAGTGAGACGTATCAGCAAGCCTCAGATCGGACCGATCCGTCTGATCCATCGAACCTCCTGCTCTCACGCGGACCACGCTTCCGTCTTCCTGCATGGATGATCCGCGACGCGGCGCTCGCCTCATCCGGTTTGCTGAATCCCGCGCTCGGCGGGCCGCCGGTGCGGCCGCATCAGCCGGAGGGCGTGTGGGAGGAGATCTTCATGGGCCGCTTCACCTATGAGCCGAGCCAGGGCGCGGCGCAGCATCGGCGCACGCTGTATGCGTTCTGGCGTCGCAGCATCGCGCCGACATTCCTCTTCGACAGCGCGCAACGCCGCGTGTGCGAGGTGGCGATGACGCGCACCAACACACCGCTGCAAGCGCTCACCCTGCTCAATGACGAAACGATGATGGAAGCCTCACAAGCTCTCGCCAGACACATGCTGGCCGCGAAAGCCCAGGAACGACTGCAACTGCTCTACCAGGCCGTTTTGACGCGCCAAGCGACCGCGAAAGAACTTTCCGTGCTCCAACGCGAACTCGACCGCGCTTTGACGCACTACCACCAGCATCCCGAAGACGCCCGCAAAATGCAAACCTCGCCCGAACTCGCCGCGCACACGCTGGTGGCCAGTCTGGTGCTCAATTTAGACGAAGCGATCACTCATGAATGAATGACAAAAAATTGGGGGCAAAAAATGGTTCCTGATTTTTTGCCCCTCATTTTTTGTCATCAATCAGTCTCGCCGATGCCGATTCACCTTCCTATCATCACGACCCGCATTCCCAAAAAGGAGTTCGGCGAGCTGTCTTATGCCGTGATGAACCAAGTGTTTGCCATTCATCATGATTTCGGGCGCTTTTTTGATGAGAAAATCTACAAGCGCGAGCTGGCCAAGCGCATGGATGAGGTGCTGCTGGAAACTCCGGTGGAGGTGACTTTCCAATCTTTCCTGAAGCGGTATTACCTCGACGTGATCGTGCATGGTCGAGGTTTGTTTGAGTTCAAGGCGGGGGATGCCATCGTGCCGCGTCACCGGGCGCAAACCATCAACTACCTGCTGCTCGCTGATCTCGCGCACGGCCTTCTCGTGAACACTCGGCCCGAGACGATCGGGCGCGAATTTGTGAACTGTCGGTGGCGGCTCAAAGACCTGCGCAATCCCGTCATCGAAGAGTGTGAATGGCAGCCTGATGTCCACCAGGCAGCGAAGTTTCAGGACGTGCTCGTGGCGCTGGTCCGGGACTGGGGCAGCGAACTCGATCTGGCGCTGTATGAGGAGGCCATGACCTGGTTCATGGGCGGTGAGTCCATTCTACAGGACGTGCCGGTGGATGATCTTGGCTCACAGCGCGCAAGGCTCATCGCCCCCGGCGTCTCCTTCAAGATCACCGCGTTGTCACAAAACGAGGAAGCCTTCGCCTCCCACGCCTTGCGCTTCCTGAGCCACACGCCTCTGCACACCATCTTGTGGGCCAACATGACTCCCACGCGCCTGTCCTTCACGACACTCCAGAAGAAATGACAAAAAATTAGGGGCAAAAAATGGCTCCTGATTTTTTGTCCCTCATCTTTTGCCATCAAAAAAACACCGCCATGTCCCAAGCCTCTCTCAACACCACCCGCCGCTACTTCCTCGGCCAATGCACCGGCGTCTCCGTCGGCGCGATGGCGCTGCATTCGATGGCGCAGCAGGACATGATGGGATTGCCCGGCCTGCCGCATTTCGCGCCGAAAGCTAAGCGGGTCATTTTCCTCACGCAGTCGGGCGGACCGTCGCAGATCGAGCTTTTTGATCACAAACCGGGTTTGATGCAATGGGCGGGCAAGGAATTGCCGGAAAGCGTGCGCCAGGGCCAGCGGCTCACGACGATGACGGCGAACCAGAAGCAGCTCATCCTGCCGGGCATCACGAAATTTTCCCGCTGCGGCCAGAGCGGCGCGACGATCAGCGAGTGGCTGCCGCATCTCCAGGGCGTGGCGGATGACCTGTGCTTCATCAAGTCGATGACGACCGATCAAATCAACCACGCGCCGGCGATGACGCAGTTTCTCACCGGCCATCAGCTTCCCGGACGGCCAAGCATGGGCGCGTGGATCAGCTACGGCCTCGGCAGCGTGAACCGCAACCTGCCGGACTACCTCGTGCTCATCTCGAAGATGCAGCGCCCAAGCGATCAGCCGCTCTACGATCACTACTGGGGCAGCGGCTTCCTGCCGTCGCGCTATCAAGGCGTGAAGCTGCGTAATTCCAAAGACCCCGTGCTCTACCTCACCGATCCCGAGGGTCTGCCGCGTCACCTGCGCCGTGGCATGTTGGATGGGCTTGCAGAGCTGAATCAAATGCGCTTTGAGCAGACGCAAGACCCCGAGATCACCACGCGCATTCGCCAATACGAGATGGCTTACCGCATGCAGGCCAGCGTGCCGGAGCTGACGGACCTCGGCGACGAGCCGGATCATGTCTTCGAGATGTACGGCCCGGATTCACGACGCGCAGGCAGTTACGCGGCGAATTGCATCCTCGCACGACGGCTCGCGGAGCGCGGCGTGCGCTTCATCCAGCTCTTCCATCCCGATTGGGATCATCACAGCCGTTTGCCGAGCTGGTGTACCGCGCGTTGTCGTGACACCGACCAGCCGAGCGCGGCGCTGATCAAAGATTTGAAGCAACGCGGCCTGCTGGATGACACGCTCGTCATCTGGGGCGGTGAATTTGGTCGCGGCGTCGCAGGACAAGGCAAGTGGGACAGCCCCGAGGCCGGTCGCGATCATCATCCGCGCTGCTTCACGATGTGGATGGCCGGCGGCGGTGTGAAACCCGGTGTCACCTACGGTGCGACCGATGACTTCAGCTACAACGTGGCTGAAAATCCCGTCCATGTCCGCGATCTGCACGCCACGGTGATGCACCAGCTCGGCATCGACCACGAGCGCTTCACCTTCCGCTCACAGGGCCTCGACTTCCGCCTCACCGGCGTGGAACCCGCGAAGGTGGTGAAAGACATTCTCGCTTGATGCATCAATGGTACATTTTCAGATGAAACGGATAGATGCATTCTTCCGGTTCACCCTGCGCCACACGCAGCCTCAACGACCCGCCACACTCAAGGATTGACTTCCGACGGCTTTCCCGCTTCCATCGGCCCAGTCCTCAAAGACCTTCCTTTTCGTGAATAGCCCCCTTTCTCCTCACCTCAGCCCGGTTAATCCCAATGCCGTTAAGCAATAATTAGGA
>DNXB01000245.1:2343-27365 GCA_003506995.1 Verrucomicrobiales bacterium | reverse complement strand
GGCTCGGCACCAACCGCGTCGAACGCGAGGCCTCCGTGAAGATCGCCGCGAGGGTGCTTGAGATGCTGGAGCGAGTGAGGTGAAGACATCGGGCGAAGTTATCGTCAACGCCAGCAAGGCATTCTCTTGGGTCGCCGTATCGCTCTCATGCGCCTTTTTCTGCTCTTGTCGTGTCTCGCTGTTCATTCATCCCTGCCTGCCGAAGATCTTCCCAAACTCGATTTTGGCAGCGTGCGTGAGGAGCACATCATGATCCCGATGCGCGATGGCAAACGTCTGTCGGCCTATGTCTATTTTCCCGCAGGCAGCCAGAAGTGGCCCGCGATTTTTGAGCAACGCTACGGTGTTATTTCAAGCGCTGGATCACGCAAGGCGGCGGCGAAGTTTGCCGAGGGGGGCTTCGTCATCGCGCTGGTGAACTACCGTGGCACGCATCTGAGCGAGGGCGTGTATCGCGGCTATCGCGGTCTGCAATGGGGCGAGCTGCGCGATGGCTATGACGTGTGCGAGTGGCTCGCCGCGCAGCCTTGGTGTACAGGCAAGATCGGCACCTATGGCGGATCGCAGGCTGGCTACGCGCAGAACTATCTCGCCGTGACCCAGCCGCCGCATCTGGTCGCGCAATACATGACGGACACCGGCTTGAGCCTGTATCACGAAGGCTACCGCATCGGTGGTGCGACGAAGCCGCAGCGTTTCATCAAAGGCGGCGCGGTGGCACGCGACCTCAAGGACAACGAAGCCATGCTGCGCGAGTGGGATCAGCACCCGGACTATGACGACTTCTGGAAGGACGAAGATGCGTCGCTGCATTTCGACNNACCATCGGCAGTTGGTTTGACTTCATGTGCCAGGGCAGCGTCGCCAGTTTCATCGGGCGTAACCAGAAAGGCGGCCCAAACTCACGCGGTCAGCAGCAGCTCATCATCGGTCCCTGGCTGCATGGCGGCTATCCGAAGTCGAACAAGATCGGCGAACTCGTGTTCCCGGAGAACGCCTTCTTTGATGTGTACGCGCACATGACGAAGTGGTTCAATCACTACCTCAAAGGCGAGGACAACGGCATCGAGAAAGACACGCCCGTGAAATACTACGTCATGGGCGCGTGCGGTGAAGCCGGTGCCCCCGGTAACATCTGGCGCGAGGCCAAAGACTTCCCGCCTGCGAGCACCGCGGCGGATTGGTTCCTGCAACCCGATGGCAAACTGACCCCCAAGAAGCCCTCAGTGCCAAGCGCCAGCACTTCGTATGCGAGCGACCCGACTCGCCCGATGATCCTCAACACGGTTGGTTTCCCCGGAGCCAGGGATGCGCGTGCCTTTGAAGAGCAGGCCGAAGTCCGCACCTGGACCAGCGATGTGCTCTCCGAGCCGCTCGAAGTCACCGGGCGCATCAAGGCCGAGGTCTTTGTGTCCTCGACCGCGAAGGACACCGACTTTGTCCTGCGAGTGACCGATGTGTATCCCGATGGCCGGTCCATCCTGCTGGTCGATTACCCGCTGCGTGCGCGGTATCACGAAGGCTTCGATCATCAGAAGCTGCTCGTGCCCGGCCAGGTCACGAAGCTCGCGTGGGACATCGGCTGGGTGAGCATCATCTTTAACAAGGGGCACCGCGTGCGCATCACCATCGCCAGTACCGGCGCGCCGTATTTCGAGCCAAACACGCAGACCGGCGGCCCGATCACCCACTTTGTCACCGAGCCCGGCGTCGCCGCGATCAACACCATCTGGCACGATGCCAAACATGCCTCACGCGTGGTCCTGCCGACGGTGAAGTAGTCAGGGCTTCGTGCCGCTCGAAAGGGCGGGCACCAGCTTCGGATCATACTTCGCGCCTTTCGACACCTGGATCAGCGTCATGCGCACCTTGGTCGGGAAGAACTTCTCGGGATCGGGGCGCTTGTGGGCGTGCAGATTTTTGTCGTCCTTGAGCACGAGGTGCATCTCCTTGATGCCCTGGCTCCAGACGATGTCGTTGTTCTGCCAGAAGGTGGTCATCGAGAGATCCTTCTCGATCACGCCCGTCTTCGAGTAGGCACCGGTGCCGATGCAGCCGTAACCGTGGTTTTGGCCCTTGTAGGGGATGTAGCACACGCTCCATGACGTGGGCTGATCGCCCGTCGGTTTTTCAAGCACCTCCAGCCTCAGATGCACCGTGCCGTTGCGATAATCGACGGGCGCCGTCCAGTCCTTCGGACGCTGCGGATTCAGGCGGTCGTCCTTGAGGTAGTAGTGCGACTGGCTGGGCTTCGAGTTCAGCGCGTCCTCCTGCGTGAACGTGAAAGTGACATCGAAGAGCACGAATTGCTCGGCGTGGCTGAATGTGATGGTCGCGAGGAGCAGCAGGAGGGTCAGGTGAATGGGGCGATGGGTGGGCATGGTGTGGGAGTCGATGTCTTGGGACGGCTTTCTTTTCAACTGGAAGGTCTTCCACCGCCTGCGCCGCCCATTCCAAGAAGCCGGGTTTGACCCCATGTCGGATGCGCCGGGTGCTTCCTAAGGTGCAGTCCGGTCGAGGACATCAACGCCATCGGCCAATCAAACCAACCCAACGCATCCCAACCCATGAAAAACAAGCTCCACATCCTCGCATTCGCGCTCATCGCCACCTCCGCAGCCATCGCGGAGGAGAGAACCGTCAAGACCACCACCGTCAATGCGGATGGCTCCACCGACACCACCATCAAGACCACGACTGGAACCGGCACCATCACGGAATACATTCCTGGCACCACCTTCATCGTGAAGGAAGTCACCGGCCCGGTGACCTATCTCTACGGCAAGACGGTGGCCTACGTCACGAAGAGCGGCCAGGTGATCACCGAAGAAGCGCTGAAGACCCGCATCCGCGTGGGCAGCCCGGTGAGCGTGCAGTATGTCACGGACGGCAACAACCGTGTGATCAGCCGTGTCGTCATTGACGACTGATCGCGCCATTGCAGTGTGCAAGCGCAAGCTCGGCAACTGAACGTCGGCACCTCATGGTGAGGTGCCGATTTGCGCATTTGAGGAGACGGCTCAAGACCCCACCGGCTCCACATCGACTCCCACGCCCACCGTGTGATGGCCGCCGCCGGTGATGATGCCGCGCACGGGGCTGACATCGGAGAAATCACGGCCGTAGGCCACGGTGATGTGATCGAGCGAGGTGAAGCAGTCGTTGGTGGGATCGAAATCCACCCAGCCAAAGCGGGGGACAAAGCAGGAGACCCAGGCATGCGAGGCATCGACGCCGGCCAGACGCGGCTTGCCTGCGGGCGGGTGCGTGCGGAGGTAACCGCTGATGTAGCGGGCGGGAAGGCCCATGGACCGCAGGCTGGCGATGGCGAGATGAGCGAAGTCCTGGCAGACGCCGCGTTTCTTTTCCAAAACTTCGTCCAGCGGCGTGCTGATCGTGGTCGCCTTCGGATCAAACACGAATTCGCGGTGAATGCGGGCGCAGAGATCGGCGGCGGCGGCGAGTATCGGCCGGCCGGGTTTGAAACTGGGCAGCGCAAAGTCACGCAGCGGCATCTCATGCACCAGCAGCGGGCTGCGGAAGACGAACTGGCAGGGATCAAGCAGGTCGATCGGCACCGGATCACGAAACAGCGCGGCCACCTCCTCCCACGCCGGTGTTTGCGCCGGATCAGGCTGCAAAACGGGTGTCAGCGTCACATAGCTGCGGGAGATCACCTCAAACCGCGCGTGGCGCTTTTGGATCGAAAAGCAGGAGACCTGGTTGCCGAAGGAGTCCTGGTGCTCGGTGAACAGATCGGGCTCAGGATCGAAGCCGAGGGTGAATTCCTTGCAGTGCTGCGTGTCCGTGTCACGCGGGCGCAGGCGCGCCGCGTGGTGCGAGACCACCACCGGGGCGCTGTAGGAATAGGTGGTGCGATGCGTGATGCGGTAGTTCATCGCGAGGGCGGCGTCGGTTCGGCGGCAGAATCAGAATCGCTGCTGCTGCTGATGGAATGAGCGAAGTAGGCGGCGGTGAGCGCGTCGTTGAGCGCCGGCATGGCGTCAATGAGCTGTCGGAGAAGCTTCGCGACCTGCGTCTGCGACCACATGCCGGGCTCGACGCGGGCGAGCTCGGTGGGATCGCACAACTGCAGGTTGGTGCTGTTTTCCAGCAGCACGCGCATGGCGGGGGTGAGCGCCGCGTAGCTTTGCTCGCGCGGCAGATGCTCGAACTGCTGCGAGATGCGCTCAAACTGGAAGCGCAGGCCGCGCGGATTGAGCTCGTCGAGCATGAGCAGGTCATACACGGCGGCGAGCTGCGGCAGCAGGCTGTAGCGGTTGCGGTAGGTGATCGTGCTGTCGCCGACTTCGAGGATGGCTTCGAGCAGGCTCGGGTTTTCAGCATCAGCGCTGCGCAGGCCGGCCAGCAGCAGCTCGCAGATGTAAACGGTGCGCTCGATGCGGTGCCCAATGTCGAGGAACATCCAGCCCTGGGCGCGGGTCATGTTTTCCTTCGCCAGACCGTGGAAGGAGGCCAGCTCGAGGATGATGCGCGTGAGGACGTTCAGCGCGTCGGACATCGGCGTGATGCTCGGCGCGTTGTCGTAGGCGTCCAGGGCGTCGCTGAGCTGGCTGATGACGCGCCAGGTATCGACGGAGATGCGGTCCCGCAGCAGGATGCCGATGCGCTGGATGTGGGTGACGCTGGAGCGGATGCTGGCCGGATGATCCGCGTCGAAAATGGCCTCCAGCAGCCGGGCCTCGATCTGTTCCTGCTGGGCGGCCAGCACGGCGGCGTCCGGCAGATCTTCGAGCACTCCGAGGCCCTTCAAGGCTTCCAGCAGCGGCAGCAGCAGCGGCGTTTCGCTCATCCCGCTTTCAGGGGAGCAGCGCAGCAGGGTGGAGCGCAGCAGGCGGGCGCTGGACTCCGCGCGTTCGGCGTAGCGTCCCAGCCAGTACAGGTGATTCGCCACACGGCTGCCAAGATTGTGACCGACGCGGCGCAATTCGACCGGCGTGCGGGTGCTGGAGAGCAGCGTGACATTTTCCACCGGGCCTTCGCTGAGCACCCAGGTGTCCTTGCTGCTGCCGCCTTTCTGCATGGAGACCTGCGGCGAGTTCAAACTGGCCGCGACGCGCGTCAAAGCGCCCGGCATGACCATGTAGCCGTCTTCTGTGGCGACGAGATACACACGCACGCTGATGGGCTTCTGCACGAGGTGTCCGTCCTCCCATGTCGGGGCGGTGGAGAAGGTCATCTTTTCCTGGAAGGCCCAGCGGTCCGGCGCGAAGCGCATGCGTTCAATGAAGGCAGCACGTTCGGCGGCGGAGAGGTCCTCGCCAAAGTGAACCTCGCGGCCGCGCACGCGGAAGGCGCTCTTGATGACGAGGTGGCCGATTCGTTGCTCCACCTGTCGTCTGGGCGTCTCCTGGCCGCACCACCACGTCGCCACGGAGGGCATGAGCAGGTTCTCCCCGAGCAGCTTGCGGGACAGGCCGGGCAGGAAGGCCATCATCGCCGGTGCTTCGGCCAGGCCGGAGCCGAGGGCGTTCGCCATGGTGACGTTGCCAGCACGGACGGCGCGCACGAGGCCGGGCACGCCGAGCATGGAGTCGTTGCGCAGTTCCAATGGGTCGCAGAAATCGTCATCCACACGGCGCAGGATGACATCCACCGGCTCCAGGCCGCTGAGGGTCTTCAAATAGACGCGGTCGTCGCGCACGGTGAGGTCTTCGCCTTCAACTAGCGTGTAACCGAGATAACGGGCCAGATAGGCCTGCTCGAAATAGGTTTCATTGTAGGGTCCGGGTGTCAGCAGCACGACGCGCGGCTCACCGGCCGGACGTGGGGCCAGGGCGGCGAGGGACAACTGCATCTGACGGAAAAATCCGGCCAGACGCCGCACCCGCGCGTCACGAAACACCTCCGGCAGCAGGCGTGAGGTGATGAGACGGTTCTCCAGCGCGTAACCCGCGCNNGACATGCTCGAAATAGGTCTCGTTGAACGGCCCCGGCGTCAGCAGGACGATGCGCGGGTCGTCGCGATGCGGCAGCCGGGCGCGCAAGGATTCGCGCAGATCGCGGAAGAAGGAGGCCAGACGTTCCACCTGCGCGCCGCGGATGAGGTCGGGCAGCACGCGGCTCGCGACGATGCGGTTCTCCAGCGCGTAACCCGCGCCCGTGGGGATCTGCGTGCGGTCGGCGATGACCCACCAGCGGCCGTCTTTGGCGCGGGCGATGTCGGCCCCGTACAACTGCAGCGGTTTCGCATTCGGCGACTTGATGCCATGGCAGGGGCGTAGATAGGCCGGCTGCGCGAGCACCATGGCCGCCGGCATGTCGCCTTTGCGGATCAGCATCTGCGGGCCGTAGCTGTCGGTGAGGATCGTGTTGAGCAGTGTGGCGCGCTGGATGAGCGCCTTTTCGATGCCCGCCCACTCGCCCGCCGAAATCACAAACGGCACCGGGTCCATGTGCCAGGGCGTGTCCAGGCCCTTGGCATCGTAGATGTTGAAGGTCACGCCGCGTTCGGCCAGCAGGCGGCGGCTGGTGTCGGACAGGCGTTTTACTCCGGGCGAGTCGCGGCGCTGTAGATCCGCGATGACCTGGTCATAGTGCGGCCGCACCTTGCCTGCGGCGTCCCGCAGCTCGTCGTAATGCCCGGCGGCCTCAGGAACGTCCGAACGCGGAGCAACCAGCCGTGGGGAGGCGGCGAGTGAGGTGGAGCTTTGGGATTGAAAAATCAAATCGCGGGGGCTGGAGGAGATGGGCAGGGGAAAGCGGACAGTAGAAACCGTTTCGCCTCACGCATCCCCTTTCTTGCCTGAGTGCGCAAAGTGTGTGCCAGAAAATCTCGCCCCAAGATGAAACCCATTCACGATTTGGCACGGAACTGCGCATCAGTGCCCGCGTTGCTATGTATTTCGGCCAAGGCAGCACAGAGACTAACAAGCGCATCTTCTGGCCTGAGCGCCCGCTTTTCAGTCCCTCTCCCCGCTTTGGATAACCGCATGATCTGAAGCATGATGCGGGGAGAGGTTAGGTGAGGGGTGCTGTTGCTGCGCCATCTCGCCCGGCAGGACTCACTCTGGATGCACTTCTGTCCCGTCCCATTGAAGCTTCGTGGGACCGCCATTTTCATCAGGGACGAGCTTGAAGGTCACGGTGGCGTCGAACCAGGCGCCGTCCTGGTCGCTCTTGGGGATCTGCCCGCTCACTTCCACGAGCACGACAGTCGCCGCACCGCGTTGGGTGATGCTCACATCGTGCAGCGTGAGGGTGAACTCATCCTTGTCGAACTTCTTGAAGAAACCGCCGCCATCCAGGTGCTCAAACACGGCTTTTTTCGAGGGTTCGAGCAGATCCATGGCCTTCGAGAGACCGGTGCGGTCGGGATTCAGTTCATACACGTTCGCATCGAAGGTGGCCCACTTGCCGTTGCACACCTGCGCGACGTACGTTTCGGCCGCAGACCATGAAACCTCGTTGGTGTAGTGATTGTAGGTGTGTTTGTCGCCAAAGTGCGAACCCTTGGTCTTTCCGAGCAGAGCGCCGGTGCGCAGATTGATGATGTAATTGGTGAGCCCTTCGGTTTCCGGCTCGACGGACAACGCGCCGTCCTCATCGGCCTCAGCATCCGGCGCGGACTGACCTTTGAGACCCCAGGCGAGGGCATACTGGCCGTCGCGGGACTGGGAGCCGTGGATCAAGCGCCAGCCATCGCCTGAGATCGCCGGCCCGGCAGCTCCCGGAGCAGTATCGGCAGGGCCATCCATGGAGAGTTGTGTCATCTTGGCGATGATGTTTTGAGATTCACGGTCGTGCTCGTCAAAAAGCTCCCCGGCACCCTCGACCTCATTGAGCGGGATGTCCTGGTTCTTGAGGGCCGCGGTGTCCGTATCCTTGCCTGTGGCGAATTTGCCCTCCTTCTTGAGCAGGCGGATGAGAGCGCTCTCGGCGAAGTAAAGCCGCTGCTCCACGACTGAGGTGGCGGTCTTCGGCTGCATCGGCGTCATCTCCGAGCGGTCGAGCACGAAGAGCAGCTCGTTGCCCTGGATGAAGTACTGCTTCTTCGCCTGGCCGTGATTATCGAAGCTCAGCGACTCGACGCGGTAGAGCGGCGGCTCGTCATTGCTCTGCCAGAGGTGATGCTCAAAGGCGTAACCGCCCTCAAGATTTTCGCCCGTGATGCTGTGGTGCGGCCAGTACTCGAAGTTTTTCTCGATGGCTTCAAAGACGCCCGAGATGCGTTTGAGCGCGGCTTTGTCCTGCGCGATGACGGAGGTGCCCAGGCAGAGCAGGGCGAGGAGCGAGAAGATGGCTTTCATGGGCGTGTGGAAAGAGTCGGATCAATGAAACAGCACCCAGGGAGCGTCAGGGTGGTTTTCGCGGGCCTCATCCTGGAGGCCGACGTCACCCGCGAAGCCCTGATGCATGACCTTCCAGGCTCCATCCTCGTTCTTTTTCAGCAGCGAGAAGAAATCGAGCTCCATCAAGTCGGAGAAGTCCGCGTTCTTTGGCTTTTTTCCGTCAGCGGTCTTCACATCGCCTTGGAATCGCGCCCATGCGCCGCTCACACGCACGTTGCCCGTGAAAAGGACGGGCGTGCCTGCTTGTTTGACCACCGGGCCGCGCATCGCGTCCATGATGGCCTTGCGCTCAGGTGTGCCAGCCTTCGGCTCGGTCACGGGGATTTTTTTGAGCGCTTTTTTGAAGGCGACCTTGTTGGGTTCCTGCAGGTTCAGCCGGCTGCTGTTTTTCGGATCCTCCTTCAACTGGCCCTCGCCGATGAAGAGCTTGTCGCCGTCCAGCTTGAGAACCTCTTCCTCGGACTGTTCGGAGCCTTCGATGGTGTATTCAAAGAGCACCTGCATGATGCCGCCGCCGCTGAGGCTGCCGCTGATCGTGCCGTGGGCGCCATGCCCGTCCGGCTGCTTCGGCAGCCATTCCTGCGTGCCGTTGACTTGATCACCCTCAATGATGAGGGAGATGCGCGTGGAGTCTTTGGCGGTCTCTTTGGCAAAGAAGAGCGTTTGCGTCTCCGCCAAGCCCTCCTGGATGGAAAGCAGCAGTGAAAAGGCGAGGAGGGCGTGTTTGTTCATGAAAAGAAGGAGCTGACGGGGAAGTTGGATCGCCGCTTAGGTGAGTTTGATGGAATGGAGAGCTTTGGGTGGCATCACCGTCTGCTGTCACTGCGTTTTCTACAGTCGGATGGAAGTGGCGGCCAGGACCTGTGTCAACCGGCTCTCCCCGGTGATTTAAGGCTCAAAGCGGCCACTCAATTTCCGTCTCACCATGCATGATCTCGGCGAGAACGGGCACATCGAGGAAATGGCACAAAGGGCTGTTGCAGGAATTGGAGGCGTTGGCAAAATAGCCAGATGATCGCGTCTCCCAATATTCTCACACCGCAAGGTGAGCAACCGGTGCGGATCGAGTTTGGCGCCCCGCGTGATGATGCAGCGGTCAGAGCTTGGCGGGCGGGGTCGGAGCACCGCCTGCCCCATGCTGCTGCGGATGCGGTGGAGTTTGCCAAGCTGGCGGGCAAGCGCTGGCGCTACTACTTGAAGCGTGATGAGGCCGCCACGAGCCTGCGTGAGTTGCAGGACAAGTTGAAAAGACAGCCGCAGGGTGAGATCGGTTTCCTGCTGGTGGCACGGCCCACCTGGAAACCTGCGCCATCCGCGCTCGGCGTCGCGTGGTGCCGCCGGACGTGGTGCAATCACATCGTCCTCGATTTTCTGGCGGCGCATCCGCTGACGCTGGATCCGGCAAACGGCTACAAAGGCACGGGGGTGGCCTTGCTTCGCACTTTGGCGATTGTCGCCCAACGCATCGGCTGCCCGCTGGTCTGGGGCGAGGCCACGGCGGTGTCAGCCCCGTTCTATGAGAAAGTGCTTGGCGGCCAGAAGATTCAGGACCATTTCTTCATCCGGCAGAAGATGATTGATTCTCTGCAAAGAAAACTCACCGCGTCACAGCCATGAAAAAGAAACCCGCAGCCGCCACCGCCGTCGTCGAGAGCAATGTCACCGACTGGATTCGTGAACTGTGGGAAGCCGAGGCGAAATACACCGCCACGGTCGGCAGCCGCTTGAAGTTTGGCCTGCCGCTGACGCCTGCGAAGCCCAGGAAGCGGCGGAAGGCTGTGAGAAAGACTGCCAAAGCCTAAATCATCCCATATGACTGCTGACGACGTCTCTCAATTCTGTCGTTCCATCCCAAAGCGACTTCACCATTACTTGATCGCCACGATGACGATCAAGAGAGCAACCTTCATCGCTCTTTGTGGCAATTCTGCGGTGGTTTTGCTTCATCAGATTATGGTCTGGACTGGTTTCCGCCTTTATTCCATCGTTGGTCGCTTGGAGACTTTGATTTTTGATCTTTGTTCATTCGGCACGATTGCCTTCTTTTTGTTTACTCTCCATCGCAAACAATCCTGACTCATGGCTGACCAAGAAGATATTTCGGCTTTTCTGGGCATTTCCACTTCGGAAACTGCTGCCCCAGCTTCAGCTAAAGAACTCGCAGCAGCGACTGTTACAAAACAAGAAATCGGCAAAATTTCAGAAAGGAACACCATGTCTAGAGCATTAAAAATCGGCATCACTTTGAGTGTGCTCGCTATTCTAGGTTATTTTGGCTTCCTGTCATATGACAGCAGCCATTTCAGCGAACGCAAGGCACTGCGTGCTATCAAAAAAGTGGGCTTGCAATACTACAGTCACTCGGACAACAGCGTTTCGGGCGAAACGAGAGCTATTTCAAAAGCAGCCTACAATGAACAAGGCTTGTTCCGTGGGCCAATAATCAGTGTGAAAGGCATTCGATCTCATCTTGATCCTGAGAACAGGACCATTGTAGATGCAGACATGGACTTCGTTTATAATAATCCATATCAAAAAAATGATCGCTTTACTGGTTCGGCCGTTGCCTTCTTTGAAGTCTATACCAACGGGCATTGCGTGCTTAAAGAAGTGGTGCTTTCGACGGATCCGCCGATTCATTTCTATGTCAACATTGATCCCGACAAGTAGGCATTCTACAATGGCCACTCGATCTCAGTCTCGCCGTGCATGATTTCGGCGAGGACTGGTACATCAAGAAAATGCTCCAGCACCATGCGGTTGCTGATGCTGGCGGCGTCGCGTTCGTCGTGGACGTGATTGAGAATGATTCCAGCGCAGGTGAGGCCGCGGGCCTGGATGTTGCGGACGGTGAGAATGGTGTGGTTGAGACAGCCGAGTTTGTTATTCACGACGACGATCACAGGCAGCGCGAGCCGTTGCGCGAAGTCGGCCATCGTCGAGAACTCGTTGAGCGGCACTTCCCAGCCGCCCGCGCCTTCGATGAGCACATGCTCGTGCTTCTCCGTGAGTTCGTGGAAACGCACGATCACTTCGTTCAGCTCGAAGCGGCGGTTTTCCATCAAGGCGGCGGCGTAGGGAGCGGCGGGGACTTTGAACCACACGGGATTGACCTCCTCGACGGTCAACCCTTCGCTGCTGGCATTGGCGAGATGAATGGCGTCGTCACGCTGGCCGCAGACGAAGGGCTTGAAGCCGGCGACGCGTTTGCCAGTGCGTTTCAAGGCTTCCAGCAGCAGGCAGGTGACGTAGGTTTTGCCTGCGTCGGTGTCGGTGCCGGTGATGAAGTAGTGCATGCGGAAAATGACGAAACCAGAATGACGAATGAGGAATGAATGACGAAATCCGAAGCACAAAAGCTACGCTGCGTTTAGGGGAGCATGAGAATCGTCGCACATGGCAGCCTTGGGGCTTTCTTCGACATTCCTCATTCTGGTTTCGTCATTATCGCCGAACAGGCGCTAACCGATCTGCGCAAGTATGGCGGAGGCGATCTTGTCGGCCTGGGCTTCGAGGTATTCGACATCGCGGCCTTCCACGAGCAGGCGGATGAGTGATTCGGTGCCGGAGTAGCGCAGGAGCACGCGGCCGTAGTCGCCGAGCTTCTTTTCGGTCTCCTTCATGATTTTTTGCGCCTCGACGAGCTCTTCGATGGGCGGCTTGGTGCGCACGCGGAGATTGCGGGAGCACTGCGGGAATTTTTTCAGGCACTTGCGGAGCTGGCTGAGCGTCTCGCCGGTTTCCTTCATGATGCGCAGCACTTGCAGGCCGGCGATGAGGCCGTCGCCGGTGGTGGCCCAGTCACCGAAGATGATGTGACCGCTCTGCTCGCCGCCGAGATTCAATCCGCGAGAACGCATTTCCTCCAGCACATAGCGGTCGCCAACGCCGGTGCGGATGACGCGTCCGCCGAGGCGGGAGACGAGATCGTCGAGGCCGTAGTTGCTCATCACGGTGACGGCCAGCGTGTTCTGCTTGAGCGTGCCTTTGCGCAGCATGGACTCGGCGGCGATGGCCATGAGCTCGTCGCCGTCGAGCGCGATGGCTTCTTCATCGCAGAGGGCGATGCGGTCGGCGTCGCCGTCATGCGCGATGCCTGCCTGCGCCTGAGACTGGCGTACGATGCGCTCGATCTCCTTGGCATGGGTGCAGCCGCATTCCTCGTTGATGTTGAAACCGTCCGGCTCGGAGTGGAACACCTGCACATCGGCTCCGAGCTGCTCTAAAGCGAGTGCGCTGGTGTAGGAGGAGGCTCCATGAGCGTTGTCGAGCGCGACACGCATGCCGTCGAGGCGCACGCCTCCCATGGAGGCCACGGCATGCGCGACGTAGCGCTCCACACCATCCGCCAGCTTCGTGATGCGGCCGATGCCGCGCCCTTCGGGACGTGGCGTGTCCTCATTGCCGAGCACGAGGCGCTCGATGGCGTTCTCGGTCTTGTCATTGAGCTTGTGACCGTCGCCGTGGACGAATTTGACTCCGTTGTCTTTAAACGGGTTGTGCGAGGCCGAGATGATGACGCCAAAGTTCGCGCCAAGCTGCGCGCTGAGCATGGCGACGGCGGGTGTGGGAAGCTGGCCGACGAGAATGACATCGGCTCCGGCGGAGTTGAGTCCTGCGGCGAGCGCGCACTCCAGCATCTCGCCCGAGGCGCGGGTGTCGCGGCCCAGGACGACCTTGGGACGCTCTGCCCCCTCGGGTTTGCCGCCGAGCACGACGGCGGCGGCTTGCGCGAGGCGCATGACGAACTCAGGGGTCATGGGATGACGGTTGGCCACGGCACGGACGCCGTCGGTGCCGAAGAACTGGCGCTTTTCAGACATAGGAGGCGCGTTCTAGCGCAGGACATCCGAGGTGTCAAAGCCCGGCGGCTTCGCCGAGTCCTGGGGCGGGCGCTGGCGGCGTCACCACCGGTTCGAGCTGCGAGGGCGCTTCGGCGGGAGGCGGGAGCACCGGCGCGAGCTGGGCCGGTGCCTGCGAGCTGGTCGATGGCGTGATTCTCACAGGTGGCGGCGGCGCCATGTAGGGCTGCGTGTAGCGGACGTCCTGCGCCTTGATCATGAACCAGAACAAAAAGGCCAGCAGGAGCGAGATGAGCTTCTCCCGCCAGTTGCGGGTGATGAGTTGTTTAAATCGATGACCCCAGTTCATGTCCGCCCTCCTTTTCGGGTGCCGCCGCCTTGTCGGCGGAGCCTTCGTTCAGTATTTCATTGATGCGCTGCCGCAGTTCCGCAGGCTCCAGGTCGTGCTCCAATTTTCCCTGGTAGCAAAGCGAGAGCGCGCCGGTTTCCTCGGAAACCACGAGCGCGATGGCGTCCGTCTCCTCGGAGATGCCCATGCCGGCCCGATGACGCAGGCCGATGGCGCGGTCCTGGATGTCACGCTGGCTCACGGGAAACACGCAGCCCGCCGCGGAGATGCGGCCCTGGTCGATGATCGCCCCGCCGTCATGCAGGGAGGTCTTGGGTTGAAAAATGGTGGTGATCAGCTCGGGCGTGATGACCGCGTCCAGCTCCACGCCGGACTCGGTGTAGGGCTTCAGGTCGATGCCGCGCTTCAGGGCGAACAACGCGCCGCAGCGGTGGGAAGAAAGCTGCTGCATGGCCTCCATCAGCACATCCAGCGCCTCGGGGTCCGGGCGGTTGAAGGAAAAAATGCGGCTGCTGCCCAGCTCGGCCAGCACACGACGCAATTCCGGCTGGAAGATGATGACGAGCGCGATGGCGAGGAAGACCGAGAAGCGCTGCAACAGGCTGCTGATGACCGAAAGCTCCAGCAGCAGCGAGATGAGCGCCAGGCTCAGCAGCAGAACCAGCAGGCCGGTCAAAATGCGCGCCCCACGCGTGGCGCGGAAGAACAAATAGCCATGATACGCCAGCGCGGCGAGGATGATGATCTCCACGCCGTCGCGCCAGTGCTCTGTCAAAAAGTCCCACATGCCTTCGCTCCGTGCTGCTGCGCGACAACGATGGCACGGGCGGGTTCGTTTCTCAAAAGAAGAATCATTTGGGAGGAGGATTCGCGGCGGCTAGGGTGGAACTCATGCCATCCGCCACCCCGCCACCACCGACTCCGAAGCAGAGCGATCTGTTCGGCGCGGCGGACGTTGTGGAACCACCGCAGGCCGGGACACGCGTGGCGCGGGTGCAGCTCGAAGGCGCGGCGGCGATGGAGCTGGATTATGCCATTCCTGAGGAAATGACGGCCAAAGTGGTCGTGGGATCACGCCTGATGGTGCCCCTGCAGAACCGGCGTGTGAACGCGGTGGTGCTGGAACTGCTCGATGAGTCGCCGCATCGCGGCAAGCTCAAGGAAATCGCCTCCATCATCGGCCAGCGGGCGATGTTCACGCCTGGGCTGGTCAAACTGGCGCGGTGGATCGCGGAGTACTATGTCGTCTCGCCGCATCAGGTGCTGCGCACGATGCTGCCGCAGGCGGTGCGGGACAAGCCGGGCAGTTTCGTGATGGACAGCCATCTCAAGCTCGTGAAGGAGCCCTCTCCGGCGGAGTTTGAGAAGCTGCGCGGCAAAGCGCCGATGCAGGCGCGGGTGCTGGACATCCTGCGCAGTTGCAAAGGCGAGGCGACGCTGAGCCAGATCCGCCAGGACGTGCCGCGAGCGGCCACGATCCTCAAACCGCTGCTCAAAGCGGGCTGGATCACCCGCAGCGAGGTGCGCGTGGAGCGCGATCCGTTTCATGACGAGCAGTTCCTGCCCAGCCAGCCGCTGACGCTGACGGAGGAGCAGCAGGCGGCGTATGATCGCATCTTGAAGGTGATCGAATCGCCCGAGAAGGCGAAACCGATCCTGCTGCATGGCATCACCGGCAGCGGCAAGACGGAGGTGTACTTGCAGGCGATTGCGCGCGTGATCGAGCGCGGCGGCACGGCGCTGGTGCTGGTGCCGGAGATCGCGCTGACGCCGCAGACGATTGAGCGCTTCAAGGCGCGATTTTCAACGCTCAAGGAGCGCATCGCCGTACTGCACAGCCATTTGAGCGATGGCGAGCGCCACGACGAGTGGTTCAAGATTCACGAGGATCGCGCGGACATCGTGATCGGCGCGCGCAGCGCGATTTTCGCGCCGCTGGAGCGGCTGGGCATCATTATTGTCGATGAGGAGCACGAGCCGTCGTTTAAACAGGACGAAACGCCGCGTTATCATGCGCGGGATGTGGCCGTGGTGCGCGGCAGCCTGGAAAAATGCGTCGTGTTGCTCGGCAGCGCGACTCCAAGCTTGGAATCCTTTGAAAACGCCGCCAGCGGCAAGTACGAGCTGCTGCACCTGACGCAGCGCACGGACGGGCGCACGCTGCCGCTGATCCGCATCGTCGATATGCGCATGGAACGGCGCAAAGGCACGGGCACGAGCGTGGCGAACGCGGGCATCCTCTCCGAGAAGCTGCGGGCGGCGATCACGGCGCGGTTGGAGAAAAAAGAGCAGACGATCCTGTTTTTGAACCGCCGCGGCTTCAACACCTCGCTGACCTGCCTCGGCTGCGGTGAGACGGTGCAGTGCCAGGATTGCAGCATCCCGATGACGTTGCACAAGCACGAGAACCGTCTCGTCTGCCACGTTTGCGGCTCAAGGCGGCTGCCGCCGTCGAAATGCCCGGCCTGTCAGGAGCCGGGGCTGAAATTCACGGGTTTCGGCACCGAACGTGTCGAGGCGGTGGTGCGCGAGGTGTTTCCGCAGGCCCGCATCGCCCGGGTGGACACGGACACCATCCACCGCAAAAACCAACTGCGGGACCTGCTGCGGGATTTTCGGGCGCAGAAGATCGACCTCATCATCGGCACGCAGATGATCGCCAAGGGCCTGGATTTTCCGAATGTGACGCTGGTGGGCGTTTTGAACGCGGACCTAGCCCTCAACCTGCCGGATTTCCGTGCCGCCGAGCGTACACTGCAACTTTTGGTGCAGGTGGCGGGACGCGCGGGACGTGGCGAGGTCAAAGGCGAGGTCGTGGTGCAAACCTATGCGCCGCACAGCCCGGCGGTGCAGTTTTCCCGCCACAACGACTTCGAGGGCTTCGCGCAGCAGGAACTGGAGCAGCGGCGGGCGTTTCATTACCCGCCTTACACACATGTGGTGCTGCTCGCCAGCCGGGGAAAACACGAGACTATGGCCGAATTTGCCCTGCAAACGCTGCATCGGCGGCTGCTGGAAGGTTTGCCAGAGGGGGTGATCATGGGTGAGCCGGCCCCGTGTGCGATGGCGAAGGCCCACGGGCAGTTTCGTCATCAACTCCTTCTGCGCTCGTCGAAAATTCGTCCGCTGTGCCGTCATTTGCGGCAGGTGATGGCTGCCACGACGCTGCCGGAGGACGTGATTGTGACCCTGGATGTCGATCCTGTCTCACTTTTGTGAATTTGGGAGAGTTGATGAAGAATCGAAGGGGACGTTGACATCATGCGTCCTGATTCAATATTCAGACCTTCATGACGAACGTAACGCGCCCCTCCCGCTTTTGCCTCGGATGCCTTGCCATCCTGGCTTTTTCCCTCTCCGCGTGTTCAAGCGCCGTGAACGGGCCGGGAGGCCGCATCAGCAAGGTGAAGTACTACCACCTGATGCCAGGCTACTATCCGGTCACGCAGGCGCCTGAGATTCTTTTCGAGTACCAGCACCATCTCCACGGAGCCGTGACGATGGCCGATTACATTGAGAAGTACGGTCATTATTACGCCGTGTTGTGGAAAGTGACAGACCGCGACGCCGGCCCCGTGACGGTTCGATTCGAATACCAGCAGGCGCTCTCCGGCCTGAAAAAGCGCACGCAGGAGCAGTACGTTGATGACATCCGCCGCAGCAATGTTTCCAAGTTTCAGGTCACCGGCGAGGAATACAAAAAAAGCGGCCGTGTGACGGCGTGGCGCGTGAGCGTGCTGCGTGGCAAAGAGGAGCTGGTCAGCCAGCAATCCGCCCTCTGGAACTAACCCCCCACCGCATGACACCCCCCACTCATATACTTGTCGGCACCATTGGACGCGTTTTTTGGATGAGGGTGGATGGACGAGGCACGTTTCAAAACAGCCTCCAGGCCAAGAAGGCGCTGCAACGCGTCATGAGCCATGGGGTGAAGGATTTCGTCATCGATCTTGAGAGGTGCCCCATGATGGACTCGACCTTTCTGGGCATGCTGACCGGCGCGGCGCTGAATCTCCGTGAGTCAGGCGGTGGCACGCTCAGCGTGCTGAACGCCAACCAGCGCAACCTGCAGCTCCTCACCAGCCTGGGGCTGGACCACATCCTGGACCTGGACCAGGACGGCAAGCTCTGGGCCGAAGAGCGCAGGCAGGCATGCCAGGCGCTCCAGCATTGCGCCGAGACCAACGCCGAGTGCAAGGAGGCGCAGACCGAGCACGTCCTGGCGGCGCACCTGGCCCTGGCCGGTGTCAGCGACGCGAATGAATGCCGTTTTCACGATGTGATCGAGTTTCTGGAAAAAGAGCTGGAGGAGCACGCCGTCGTCCAAGCCTGAGACGCCGCCTGGATGAGCCGGGAAGCGTTGTTGACACCATGACCACTTTCCTCCTTGTCCTGCTCGTGCTGTTGATGACGGCAGGATTGTTCATGCTGGCCAAAGTCGCGCGTCAGCAGAAGGCCGCGCTGGCGGCCTTGCGCGCCGAGGAGGAGGCCATCGTGGCCGAGGAGCGCCGCATGTTCCATTACCTGCATGACCTGGGCGAGGCGATCTGGCGCGACGACCAGCAGGCATCCATGTACCGGCTCATCGTCGAGGGCGCGGTCCGCGTGACCCAGAGCACCGGCGGGGCGCTCTATCTGCTCGATGAGGCCACGCAGCGTCTGGTGCCGCGGCATTACTCCGATTTCTGCGCGCCGCTCATCGCCGTGCCCGAGCGTGTGCGGCAGCAGATGAATGACAACCCCTCCACGCTGCTCAGCATGCTGCGCATGCATGCCGTGGCTGTGGACGAGGGATTGCTCGGCGACATTTTCGACAGGCAAAAAACCGAGCTGGTGCCGGACCTCGGCCAGGATGCGCGTCTGGGCTCCAAGCTGGTGCCTTCACAGCAGGAGGTGATCGCCATGATCGGCCCGCTGAGCTTTGGCACGCGTCGGCTTGGTGTGCTGGCCGTCACCGCGCCAAAAGCCGGCCGCAGTTACAACGCCAACGACTTCGAGGTCTTCAACTCGCTCATCGAGCAGTCCGCCTTCGCCCTGGCCAACGCGGTCGCTCACAAGGAGGCCGCGAAAAATCGCATGGACCAGCAGGAGATTCTCAATGCCAGCCAGATCCAGCAGGTGCTGCTGCCGGATCGCGATCCCGAGGTGCCCGGGTTCGTCATCGCGGGAAAAAACATCCCGGCGCGTACGCTCAGCGGGGATTACTTCGATTATCTCAAGCTGCCGGACGGCCGGTCCGGCATCGTGATCGCCGACGTTTCCGGCAAGGGCATCGGCGCCGCCATGATCACCGTCATGTGCCGCACGCTCATGCGCGCGAAAGCGCCGAACGCCGCCACGCCTCGCGCCGCGCTGGCCGCCGTGAACCGCCAGATCGCCCCGGACATCCGTGAGGACATGTTCATCACCATGTCCTACATCGTGGTGGAGCCAGACGGCTCGAAGCTCACCTTCGCCCGCGCCGGGCACAACGCCGCCCTGGTCTGGCGCAAGGCCGACGGCCGGGTCGAGGCCCTGCATCCGCCGGGTCTCGGGGTCGGCATCGACAAAGGGGACGTGTTTGAGCGTGTCACCAAGGACCTCGAGTTTTCGATGCAGCCTGGTGACTGCCTCCTGCTCTACACCGACGGCGTGAACGAGGCCATGGACCCGAAGGGCGTCGAGTTCGGCGAGGAGCGCGTGCAGGACAAACTGGCGAAATACGCCCCGCTCGGTCCCAAGGCGGTCATCGGCGGCATCATCGCCGATCTGGAGCACTTTCTCAAAGGCCGGCGCTCCCATGATGACATCACCTTGATTGCCATGCAGAAGACGGCATAGTCGCGGCCCTCCAAACCCCCGCGAATCATCCTATGACCGAGCCGAGTCCCGAAACGACCCAGCAACCCCTGCCCGAAGATCTCCCCAACACAGAAGCCGCCGCTCCTGTGGAAGAAGCGCCGCCGCTTGATCCTATCACGGCGCTGACACAGGAAGTTGATCGCTGGAAAGACCTCGCCTACCGCAGCCAGGCGGAGCTGGACAACTTCCGCAAACGCTCCGCCCGCGAGGCTCAGGAAACCCGCGCCTACGCCAATGCCGAGCTGCTGCGCGCGCTGTTCCCCATCCTCGACAATTTCGACATGGGGCTCGAAGCCGCCCGTGCCGAGTCGGAGAAGTCCATGATTTTCATGGGCATGAGCATGGTCGGCCGCCAGCTTCAGGATTTCCTGCGTGAAAGCGGCGTGCAGGAGATCGAAGCGCTGGGCAAAGCCTTTGACCCCAACCTCCACGAGGCCGTCTCGCAGGAAGCCAGCGCCGACATTGCCGAAGGGACCATCCTTCGTGTCACGCGTCGTGGTTACAAGCTCAAGGACCGCCTTCTTCGCGCCGCCAGCGTCATCGTTTCCAGCCGCCCCGTTCCCACCCCTGAGGCGTAACCCTCTTCTCACACCCTCATGGCAGACAAACGCGATTATTACGAAGTGCTCGGCGTCCCACGCGACGTTTCCGCCGAGGACTTGAAAAAAGCCTACCGCAAGCTCGCGGTGAAATTTCACCCGGACAAAAACCCGGACGACAAGAGCGCCGAAGGCAAGTTCAAGGAGGTCGGTGAGGCCTACGACGTGCTCAGTGACGATCAAAAACGCGCCGCCTACGACCGCTACGGCCACGCCGCTTTCGCCGGTGGCATGGGCGGCCCCTCCGCCGGTGGTGGTGGCTTCCACGATCCTTTCGATGTGTTTCGCGAGGTCTTTGGTGGCGGCGGCGGTGGCATCTTCGAGCAATTTTTCGGCGGTGGTGGCGGCGGCGGAGGCCGTCGTCGCGACGGTCCGCAGCGTGGCAACGATCTGCGCTACGGCATGGAGATCTCGCTCGAAGACGCCGCGCACGGAGTGGAGCGCGAGATCGAGTACGAGCGCAGCGCCTCCTGCAAGACCTGCTCCGGTTCCGGCTCTGCCAGCGGCGGTGGTAAAAAAGGCTGCCGCACCTGCGGCGGCGTCGGCCAGGTCATCAGCTCGCGCGGCTTTTTCCAGATCCAGCAGACTTGTCCCGACTGCAATGGCAGCGGCGAGATGATCAGCGATCCCTGCCGCGTTTGCAGCGGCACCGGGCGCTCCAAAGAACGCACCAAGGTGCGTGTCAAGGTGCCTGCGGGCATTGAGGACGGCTCCCGCCTGCGCTCCACCGGCAACGGCGACCTCGGCGTCAAAAACGGCCCGCCGGGAGATCTCTACATCGTCATCCAGGTCAAGGCGCACGAGATCTTCGAGCGNNCCGGCAACGGCGAGCCGGGCACCAACGGCGGCCCGCCGGGCGACCTGTACATCGAGATCCGCATCAAGGCGCACGAGATCTTCGAGCGCGAGGGCGACGACCTGCACTGCGACCTGCCGCTCTCCTTTGCCACCGCCGCGCTCGGCGGCGAGATCACCGTGCCCACGATGGAGGCCAAGGCTGCCGTCAAAATACCCGTCGGCACGCAAAACGGCACCACCTTCCGTCTGCGCGGCAAAGGCATGAAAGTCCTCGGCGAAGACCGCCACGGCGATCTCTACGTCCACGTCCAGATCGCCGTGCCGACGAAGCTCAGCGCCGAGCAACGCGAGAAGCTCGACGCTTTCGCCCAGTCCCTCGGCGAGCAGACCTCGCCGATGGAAGAAAGCTTCTTCGAGAAGGCGAAGAAGTTCTTCCGCTGATCAAGCTCACTCCGTGTGGCGCAGGAAGGCCTTCCTGCGCTGCGTGAACTGTGTCAGTTCCTCGCCCCAGCCCTCAATCACCTTCTTCCATGGCTCGCCCGCTCGGATGGCTTTCACGCTTTTGTCGTGATTGAGCAGCGTGTTGACCTTCTCCAGCGCGAAGGACTTCGGATAGAGCCGTTGCAGCACCGTGGTGATGGCGATGCCCGTCTGCACGGGCTGCAACGCATCGCGATTCGTGATGGCGATGCGCACGCCGCCGCAGGCCTCGTTCTTGAACACGCTCGTCGTTGGCGTGAAGCGCACTGGCGTGAACAGCACGCCCGGCAGGCCGAGCTTGTTTAATTCATGCGCCAGCCGCAGATCGTTCACATACGGCGCTCCCAACACCTCAAACGGCGAATCGGTGCCACGGCCCACGCTGATGCTGAATTCGAGCAGGCCGATGCCGGGATAAAGCTGTGCCGCATTCAATGATCGCATGTTGGGCGATGGATTGATCCATGGCAGGCCGGTTTGATCAAACAGCATGCCGCGCCGCCAGCCTTCGACTGGAATCACCTTCAAATCGCAACCCAGGGCGCGTTCCGCGTTCATCATCGTCGCCAGCTCACCCGCCGTCATGCCGTGGCGCAACGGAATGGCATGCGTGGCCGTCTGCTTTTCCTCGTCGAGCACCGCCGGGCCTTCCACGGCGAGTCCGCCGATGGGATTCACACGATCGAGCACATAAAACGTCTTCTGCGCTTTCGCCGCCGTCTCCATGCACAGCCGCATGGTGCCGATGTAGGTGTAAAAGCGGCAGCCGATGTCCTGGATGTCGAAAACCAGCGCGTCGAGATCGGTTAGCTGCTCCGGCGAAGGCGCTCGACGCTCACCGTAGAGGCTCAGCACCGGCAGGCCGGTTTTCTTGTCCTTCGTGTCGCCGATCTTCTCCTGATCCAGCTCCCCACGAATGCCGTGCTCCGGGCTGAAGAGTTTTTTGAGCTTCACGTTGGGCGCTGCGGCCAGCAGATCAATCGTGCTGCGCCGCTGCGCGTCGATGCCGGTCTGGTTCGTGATCAAACCGATCCGCAAGCCCTTCAAATCGGCAAACTTGCGCCGCACGAGCACGTCGATGCCGTTTAACACTGTCGGCACTTCTTTCTCATCACGCGGCCAAGGCGGTCCGCTTGAAGTGAATCGCATTCCCTGCGCCACCGTCGTGCCGATTTCCTCATACAAGTCGCGCACACTGCCCTGACCGTCGGGATGCAGCCGGGAGCTCATGAAAATGACGAACGTCTTCGTCTGCGGCTCGATCCACAGGCTCGTGCCCGTGAAACCGGTGTGGCCGAACGATCCAATCGGAAACAGCTTCCCACGCGGCCGGCTGAAGGTCGAATCGATGTCCCAGCCGAGGCCGCGCCGCTCAAACACCGTCGCGATGGTGTGCGGTGTCGTCATGAGCCTCACCGTCTCCGGTTTCAGCACACCTTCGCCGTTGTTCAGGATCATGCGAGCATACTTCGCGAGATCGCCCGCCGTCGTGAACAGGCCCGCATGCCCCGTGACTCCACCCATCTTGCGCGAGGTCGGATCATGCACCACGCCGCGCAGCATCACGCCGTCTTGATCCTTCTCCGTCGGCGCGATTCGCGGTTTCCAGTCGTCGGGAGGCATAAAACGCGTGGAATCCATCTTCAGCGGCCCAAACACGTTCTTCACTGCGAACTCGTTCAATGCCGTCCCGCTCACGCGCCGCACGATTTCGCCGAGCAGGATGAAGTTGATGTCCGAGTAACGGAAAAGCCGGTCCGGCGGCCCTTCCGGCTCCAATTCGACCGCACGCCGAATTCCCATGTCATAGCCCGTCCACTCCGGCTCTTTCGGGATCCCCGGCCTGAGACCCGAAGTGTGCGTCAGCAGATGCCTCACCGTGATTCCAGCGCGAAACTCCGGGAGGTAGCGGCGCACCTCGGCCTCCAGCTCGATCTTGCCCTGCTCCATCAAGATCAAAACACTCGGCAACGTCGCCACCACCTTCGTCAGCGATGCCGCGTCAAACACCGTGTACTCCGTCATCGCCTCCTTCGCCGGCGACATCGCCCGCTGTCCCTCGACCAGCGTCATCTTCTTCTCATCTCTCTCCACAAGCAGTACCGCCCCCGGCGGATTGCCCTTCGCCACGGCTTTGCGCACGACCTCACGAACGGGATCAAACTCGTCCGCGCGGGCAAAGCTCCCGAGCAGGGGTAAAATGATGACGGGTAGAATGATGCGGAGAAAGGGCATGGTGGATCGAATCAGATCAAAAGATCGAAGCTCCATCACCCATCATTTTACCTTTTTCTTCTTGGCCGTCGGCTTGCCGGTTCTCGGACTTTCAAAGGTCGGCGCGATGGTGCCCTTCTCCCATTCGGCGATGGCGGCGGTGAGTTCCTTCACGACATCAGGCTTCTCAGCGGCCAGATTCTTCGTTTCTCCGACATCAGCGGTCAGGTCGTAGAGTTCGGGCGCTGCTTGGCCGAGTCGCACGAGCTTCATGCCGCCACGGCGCACCGCGTTGTTGCCGCCAGGGCCACCGGAGCGCCAGAACAGCATCTCATGCGGTGCCCCGCTCTTTTTGCCGGTCAGAAACGGCAGCAGATTCACGCCATCGAGGTTCTTGGGGGTGAGATCAGCCGATTCCGCCGCCGCGAGCGAGGTGGGCAGAAAATCGAGCGCGATCACCGGCTGATCATAAACGCCCGGCTTGATCTTCGCGGGCCAGCTCACGAGAAACGGCACGCGCATGCCGCCTTCATAGACCGCGCCCTTCGTGCCGCGCAGCGGTGAGTTGTCCGTGAAGTTGGTGCCGCTTTTGGCTTCGAGGTTTGGCCCGCCGTTGTCGCTGACGAAACAGATCAAGGTGTTCTCGCGCTGCTTCGTCGCGTCTAGTTTCTTCAAAACGTCGCCGACAGCCGCGTCGAGTGCGCAAACCATCGCGGCGTAGGTGCGGCGCTTTTCGTCGGCGATGTGCGTCAGCTTCTCCAGCCACGCTTGCGGCGCAGAGAGCGGGGTGTGGGGCGCGTTGAAGGCCAGATACAGCATCCAGGGTTTCCCGTCTGCATGCCGCTCGACAAAGGCCGACGCTTCATCGCCGAACTGCTCGGTGAGGTATTTTGTTTGTGCCTCGTTCTTGCCGTTGCGGTTCAGCGGGATCTGATATTCCGGGCCGCCTTTGTCGCCCGGGAAATACACATGGCCGCCGCCGAGCGCGCCGAAGTACTCGTCAAAGCCGCGCTTCATCGGATGAAACTGCGGATGCGCACCGAGATGCCACTTGCCGACAGCGCCCGTGGCGTAACCCGCCTGCTTCATGAGCGAGGGGAAGGTCGTCTCACTCAGCGCAAGGCCCGCTGAGGTGCTCTCCGGCAGCCACGCGGGATTGTTTTCATGCCCGAAGCGATGCTGGTAGCGACCGGTCATCAAACCCGCCCGCGTCGGGCTGCAAAAGGGATGCGAGACGTAGCCGTTTGTGCAGCGCAGGCTTTGGGCGGCCAGCTTGTCGAGGTGCGGCGTCGGGATTTCCTTGGAACCCTGGAATCCAACGTCGTTGTAGCCGAGATCGTCGGCCACAATGACGAGCACGTTGGGTTTGGCAGCCCAAACGGGCGACGCAAGCAACAGGGAGGCGAAAAGAAGGAAGATGCGCATGACGAGGCGCATGAACGCCGAAACCTCCGGCATGTTGCAATGCCGTGGCCTCGACTGGCATCCCGTCCAAAGGTTAGCCGCGCCGCAGATCCAGAGTGAAGGGAAACTCGGGATTCGGCACCGCCGGGGCGACTTTCATCTTCCCAGGGGTGTGGCCGTGGCGGAAGAAGCGGGCGAGGCGGCGGCTTTCGGCCTCGTAGGC
>DNXB01000245.1:0-2336 GCA_003506995.1 Verrucomicrobiales bacterium | reverse complement strand
GCACGACGTGGTAGGTGCAACCGCCGAGGGATCGTTGATTCCAGAGATCGACGAGATCAATCGTGAGCGGCGATTGCACACCGATGGTTGGCTGCAAACAACTCCCCGGTTGCCACGCCCGGTAACGCACACCGGCGACATACTCACCATTCGTGCCGGTGGGATGCAGCGGGACGGTTTTGCCGTTGCAGGTGATCGCATAGCGTCCTTCGACGAGGCCCTGGGCCTTGATTTGAATGCGCTCGAGTGACGAATCGACGTAGCGCACCGCACCACCGGGAGCGCCTTCCTCGCCGAGCANNGCCAGGGCTCGAGCGCCTGGCGGATTTCGACGTGGACGTTGCGTGAGGACCAGTCGCCGCTGAGCGGGAAGCGGAACTCGTGATGCGGGGCGAACCACTCGGGCTTCAATTCGTAGCCAGCGCGCTGGGTTTCATCGCACACGTCTTCAAAGTCGCTCCACGAGAAGTGCGGCAGCATCCAGCGGTCGTGGATGTCGGTGCCCCAGCGCACGAGTGGTGCTTCGTACGGCTCCTTCCAGAACCTTGCGATGAGTGTGCGCAGCATCAGCGCCTGCGCGAGGCTCATGCGCGCATGCGGCGNNNTTGTCGATGCAGAACTCGGCGCGGTGCGTGTTGCCGGTGGCGTCGATGAGCAGGTTTCGATACAGGCGATCCACCAGCCACGGCGGCACATGGCCGGTTTGCTCGGCGGCTTTGAAGGCAACTTCGAGTTCGTAGAGCGAATCGTTGCGCGCTTCATCAATGCGCGGGCTCTGGCTCGTGGGGCCGACAAACAGGCCGCTGAACATGTAGGAGAGCGACGGGTGGTTCTGCCAGTAGCTCACGAGGCTGCGCAGCAAATCGGGACGACGCAGGAAGGGGCTGTCCTTTGGCGATTCCGCGCCCATGACGATGTGATTGCCGCCGCCGGTGCCGGTGTGGCGGCCATCGACCATGAACTTCTCCGTGCCGAGACGTGACTGCCGCGCTTCCTCGTAAAGCGTCTCGGTGATGTTCACCATCTCGTCCCAGCTCTTCGCCGGATGCACATTAACCTCGATGACGCCTGGGTCGGGCGTGATCTTGAGCGCATGAACACGCGGATCGAAGGGCGGAGCGTAGCCTTCGATGACAATCGGCTGGTCCAGAGCGAGCGCCACATCCTCCACCGCACCGAGCGCGGACAAATACTCCTCCAGCGTCTTCGTCGGTGGCATGAAGACGAACAGCTTGCCATCGCGCGGCTGCACACAGAGCGCGGTGCGCACGATGGTGTCGGCGGACTGCCCCAGCGCGGGCGGTTGCGCGGCGGGATCGATGAGCTGGGCGCGTTCTTCCGCGCTCAATTCCTCCAAACCGGGCGGGCCGCGACGTTGCGCGAGTTTTTTCCAAAACGAGGGCGGCACACCGGCGATGCCGCGCACGAATTGCTGCCGCGAGGGCAGGGGATCGCGATCCTCCAGCGGATCGAGCTCGTGGTGATACGGATAGTCGGTGGATTTGACCCACGGCTGCGAATCAAGCGGCAGGCGCAGGCCGATGGGCGAATCGCCCGGCACGAGGTNNGGCCCTGCTCGAAGACCTTGGCCAGACGCTCGCGCTCCTCCTTCTCTTTGAGGTTCGATTTGTGTGGATCAACGTTCACCGGCAGCTTTCGCTCACGCCAGAGATAATAGAACGCGTCCTCATACGTCGGCATGATCCATTTCCCGCCGCAGCCGAGGCGTTCGGCCAGCGCATGGATGAAGCGTGCGGAGTGCGTTTCATTCACGCCGTAGTCTGTTTGCATGTCGGCGAACAACTGCGGATGCGCCCACACGGGCTGGCCGTCCTTGCGCCAGTAGCAGCCGNNTTTGCCCTGGCCGTAATGCAGGAAGGCACCGGGGGCGAAGCGCCCTTTGAGCCGCTTCATGAGCTCGTCGGAAAGGCGGGCCTTCATCGGCCCCACCGCTGTCGTGTTCCACTCGGGGCCTTCCATGTCGTCGATGGAGACGAAGGTCGGCTCACCGCCCATGGTGAGGCGGATGTCGGCGGCATTGATCTCCTTGTCCAGGGCATGGCCGAGCGCGGCGATCTCCGCCCATTGCTCCTCGGTGTAGGGCTTCGTGACACGGGGCGACTCGAAGATGCGGTCCACCTTCATCTCGAACTCAAACTCTGTTTCGCACGGCTCCACCATACCGCTGATCGGCGCGGCGCTTCCTGGATCTGGTGTCGCGGCGAGTGGGATGTGGCCCTCACCGGCCAGCAGGCCTGAAGTCGGGTCGAATCCGATCCAGCCGGCTCCCGGCAGATACACCTCGCACCAAGCGTGCAGGTCGGTGAAATCAACCT
>DNXB01000436.1 GCA_003506995.1 Verrucomicrobiales bacterium | reverse complement strand
TCGCCAGCCGGTTCGCGCCATGCAGTCCGGTGCAGCCCACCTCTCCGACGGCGCAGAGACCGCGAATGTTGGTGGCGCCGTTCACATCCGTGAGCACGCCGCCGCACTGGTAATGCGCGGCGGGCACCACGGGGATCGGCTCCTTCGTGATGTCGATGCCGACTTCGAGACAGGCCTTCTGGATGTTCGGGAAATGACTCGCGATGAAGTCCGCCGGCTTGTGGCTGATGTCGAGATACACGCAGGGGCCGCCGGTGCGCTTGATCTCGTGGTCGATCGCGCGTGAGACGATGTCGCGCGGGGCGAGGGAGCCACGCGGGTCATAACGCTGCATGAACTCCTGACCGTCCTTGCCGATCAGGCGCGCGCCTTCGCCACGCATCGCCTCGGTGATGAGGAACGAGCGCTTTTGCGGATGGTAGAGGCAGGTCGGATGGAACTGGATGAACTCCATGTTCGAGATCGTCGCCCCGGCGCGCCAGGCCATCGCCACGCCGTCACCCGTCGCGACCATGGGGTTCGTCGTGTACAAATACACACGCCCGCAGCCGCCGGTGGCCAGGATCACGCGGTCCGAGCGGAAGGTGTGGACGTCGCCGCTGGTCTCATCGAGCACATACAGCCCGAGCACGCGGTCTTCGGACACGAGGCCGAGCTTGGCCGTGGTGATGATGTCGATGGCGTAATGGTTTTCGTAGATCTTGATGTTTGGCTTCGCCCGCACGGCAGCGAGCAGCTTTTCCGTGATCTCACGGCCCGTGGCATCGGCCGCATGCAGCACGCGGCGGGCGGTGTGGCCGCCTTCCTTGGTCAGATCGAACTCCAGATGGCCGCCCACCGACTCACGCTGGTCAAAATCCACGCCCCACTTCACCAGATCGGCGATGCGGGCCGGTCCTTCGCCCACAATCGTGCGCACCGCCGCCTCTTTGCACAAACCGGCTCCGGCGATGAGCGTGTCGCTCACATGCTTCTCGATGGAATCCGTCTCCGCCGTGACACAGGCGATGCCGCCCTGCGCCCAGTTCGAGTTTGAGTCCAAGGCACCGCGTTTGGTGACCATCACCACGCTGCCATGCTCCGAGGCATGCAAGGCGGCCACCAGGCCGCCTGCGCCGGTGCCAATAATGATGAAGTCGGATTCGATCATGAGTTTGAGAGTGAATTGAGCGGTCTGGCAGTCATCTCATGAACAACGCCTGGTCGAGGCCGGATTGGCGGATGATGGATTTGAGGGTCCCTTTCCTAACTTCGCTGTGCAAAGGCACTGGCACGGTATGGCTGGCTCCGTCGGCATCCATGCCCTGCATCACGGCATGACTGCCGCGTGAGCGCACAAGCACGAAACCTGCGGTCGCAAGGATGGAACATACTTCCTGGCCTGAAAACACGCCCAGCTTAGGCATAGGCGACCTCCATGCTGCGAACGCTTACCCCAGGGCGGTAGCGCCTCTGAATTTCAGAGCGGGGAGCGGTCTCAAGCAGAAGATCCACGGCTTCGCGCAGATTGGCGGCGGCCTCATCTTCGGTCTCACCCTGGCTGGCGACATCCAGCTCCGGGCAAAGCGCGGTGTAGCCCCCCTCATCATCAGGTTCGAGCACAAGAGTCAGTTTCATCGTGAGGCGAGTTTATTCCTGGCTTGTGGTTTTGTCATGCGGCGACTTGTGCCCGCATCGCCTGCCGATGCCAGTTCAGGCAGGAAATCACCACGTCGTGCCCAGACTCCAGCGCGTCGCGAGGTCGAGCAGGTCGGGACGCATCGGCCATTCGTCGGCGCGGGGTTCCTGGCCTTCGTGGCGCTGGCTGGCGCCTTTGAGGGCCATGCAGCCGGTGTTGTCGCCGATCTGGCGGATCGCCTCGACCTCCTCGGCGGTCAGACGCTGCTCGGGCAGGGCGGCGAGATCATCAAGCTTGCTTTCGATGGTTCGAGCACCTTCGCCGTGCTCCTGAATCAGCGTGGGGACGACGCTTTTCACGCCTTTGTTCCCCAGCGTCCACTGGCAGGCCAGTTGCAGCATGGTCAGGCCGTGTTTTTCGGCATAGGGCCGCACTTTTTCGAGTTTCTCGACGCCGTGCTCGATCCAGTCGCCCGGCCGATGCGTGCGGTGGTCACCATCACGGAACTTGTGACCGGGCTTCACGTCATCGTGGAACAAACCGCCGTAATCGACCACGCGGGCCAGAATATCGACGCCGTTCTTTTCCGCCGCGCCGAGCACATGCTGGCCGGGCCAGGGCTCGAGCGGATTCAAGATGATCATCGCCCAGTCCATGCGGTCACCGAAACGCTCGAAGCACTCGATCATGTCGAGCGTGAAGCCGTTGGCTGGTCCTGGGGCGATGCCGAGGCGGTCCGTGAGACCCTCTGTTTTCAGCGCGGTGAAGGCATCCCACACTTTTTCGCTGGTGTAGGCGATGCTGTCCGGGTTGTGCAGCATGAGCAGGTCAAACTTGGAGGTCTGGCAGCGCTCCAGGCTCTTCTCCGTCGCCATTTTGAGGTAATCATAGTACTTCTCCGGCCCGCGCAGCGTGGGATCGGTGAAACGCGGGTAGCCGCGTGAACCCTGGCGGATACCCTCGTAAATGTCGTGGCCCACGATGCTCGCGAGGCAGTACTCCTCACGCGGAATGTCCTTCAGAGCCTCGCCCAGGAGCGAGTCGGCCCGGCCCACGCCATACACGTCCGCCGTGACAAAGGTGCGCACGCCCTTGTTAAAAGCATCGCGCATCAACTGCATGTAATGCTCTTCGGAGAGTTGTTCTCCATAATGCATGAAGCGTCCGCCGCTCCAGGTTCCGTAGGCTGTCCGTGTCAGGTTCATAAAAGGGTCGGTTGGTTTTTGAGGGGCGGAACCATACCGAGCCTGTCCGGGCTTTCAAACGCGGATCGGAACGCGCCGCAAATGACGCTTGGCTCATGACAAATTCTGTCATGCGGCGATTTCCGCTCAAACCAGTCCGAACAGCTTCTTCAAAGCCGCTTCGTCCGCCGTGGTGGCAAGGATGAAGGCATGGGAGCCATGGCTCCAGGAGGCGTAGCGCCAGTGCTTGGCGGATTTGAAGCAGGGGGCGTCGGCGGCGGGGCAATCGCCGAGGTTCGTGTTGTCTAGGACGACGAGATGGGCCTCCTTACCGTTTTGGAGTTCAAAACAAATGATCGTGGCGGCATGTCCGTCGATCTGGACGCGTTTGCAGCCAAAGGTCCGCAGGTCGGCCAGCGCGGGAGGCAGTGCGCTCGGGCACGGGCATTCGGCCAGTGTCAGGTGCTTCTTCACCGCCTCCAGGGTCGCGGCGCGCTCATCGAGCTTCATCACGCCGTATTCGACTTTGGCGACGGCGGCGAGAGATTCGGACTCCCAGGCGGCCATGGCGGAGTTTCCAGGCCAGAGCAGGGTCCAGCCAAAGGCCAGACAAGCTGCGGCAGCGATGAGCGTGGGAGTCACCCAGCGCGTGCTTTTTTTGGGGCTTGCATAGGCGGCGCTGAGGATGCTTTCGCGCAATCCGGGCGTCACGGGCAGGTTTTGAAACGCATCGGCCACGCTCTCATCGAAGGCGGTGCGCTGCTCCAGCCACGCGGCCAGCTCAGGATCGCTTTCCGCCTGCGCACGCGCCTCTGGCGACGCGTCCTGGGGGCGGAGCGTCGTGGCGTCGAGTTCGAGTCTGGCTTCTTCGCGGTTCACGAGGTGAATGGGGCAGGGATGATGTTGGCGGCGGCGGATTCTTCGAGGCGGAGCAAAATGGAGCGCAGGCGGTCTTTGGCGCGGGAGAGGCGCGACATCACGGTGCCGATCGGCAGGCCCAGTGTCTCGGCGATGTCGCGATAAGACAGCTCCTTGAGGTAAAACAGCACCAGCGGGGCGCGGTAATGGGGATCGAGCTGCTCCAGGGCGGTTTGCAGGGTGGCGCTGTCCACGCGCGGATTTTCGCCTTCATCGTGAGGCTGGGCCGCGCCATGCAGGTCCGGCTCAAACTCGACCTGCTCGTGTTTTTTCTCCCGGCGGGCGATGCTGAGCCACTCGCGGTAGATCGTGGTGAACAGCCAGGTCTTCACCTTGGAGGCATCCCGCAGCGTGTGGCCTTTCCGCGCCCATTGCAGGAAGGTCTGCTGCACGAGATCCTGCGCCGTCGCATCGCTCCGGCACATGCTCAGGGCGAACCGGTGGAGCCCCTGGTAGTGGGCGTCCACGATCTGCTCGAAGCTGGGCGGGGAATCGGTCACGCGGCGTGCTATCGGGCGGTACGCGGGCAGTTCAATGCCGAAATTGAGGGTGAGTTCCATGAGGGCGGGCGGGCCATTGCGAAGTGAGAGCGGCGGCTGGTGCGATTATTCCCGCGAAGTAGAAAAAGCTGCACGGGTGCACCGATGAGGTGGAGGCACTATCAATCAGAGCGGCTCCGCGCCCGGCGGCCTCACTTTCGCTTCTGCAACGGCTTGCGCTCCAGCAAGGGCAGCAGAATTTCCCGCCAGTTCTCGATCGAGCCGTTCACGCCGTTGATCTCCAGGCTCTCTTCATCGTGATAAACAACCACCTGCTGCTCACAGCAGCCGCAGCGGATGCGCAGGCGCGGCATCTTGGTTCCTTTGGCGGGGTAGGACCACACGCGCAGCGCCGCTGTTCCGTCTGGGCGCATCTGATTCATGCGGTGATTGAATTCGGCGGGCTTGGATTTCATGGATGCGTGGAAAGTTTTCGCTGGAGCACAGCCGGGCGGTCATGCGTCATCTCCATTCGCGGCGATCTCCCGCTCCATCTCCTCCCGGTGTGTCCGTGCATAGTTCCACGCATTGGCGAGATCTTCGGCGGTCAGCGAGGGGTAGGCGGCCAGCAGTTCCGCATCCGTCCTGCCACCCCGCCTCAGCGCTTCCAGCAGCCAAACCGGGATGCGCGTGCGGATAATGCGCGCGGCACCGCCGCAGACGTTGTCTTGAAAGTCGATGCCTGGATGCGCATCCGCCACCTCCAGCGCCACGAGCGTGAGGATGCGCACTTGGTCCCCTTTGGGCAGGTGCAGCACCGCGTCGCGTATGTCATCGAAGGTCGTGGTCATGCCGGGAGCGTATCACAGGTTCAAAATGCCGTCCGTCACTTTTTCAAGCCTCTGGTTGCCCGTCGTCCCCGGTTCTACATGCTTCAAGCGATCATGAGTCCTCTTGCCAACGCCAGCAAATCTCCTGCGCCCTGTCTTCAGGTGGCGAGGGAAGATGCGTCGGCAGTTGCTGAGGCCGTTTTCGGCAAGGTCTTCCGTGCGGACTGGAGCGAGCCTGGGTTTGCCATTCTCGCCCTGCCCGGGGAAACAGATTCCAAGGATTTGCGTCAATTCATGGTGGCACTGAAGCAAGCTCTCTCGGCATGCCACGCGTCGCGCTGGGGAGAGCCGTTGAAATACCTGTCGCTCGGACGCTTCGACCAGCAGACCACGACAAAACTGCATCTCGACGGTGCTCCTGAGATCTCCCTGCTGATGCTGGGATATGAACCCACTTCGGTGAAGAGCGAGTTGCAGATCGCCGATTACACCCGCTGCGCCTGTGATCTGGGACTGACGCCCACCGAGTTTCTGCAAGAGCACAATCCCATGTTCATTGCCGGACAGGAGTTGCTTGAGCCATACACGACACGCCTCACCGACTGGCATGAGGAGAGACCCCGCATCCTGCTGATCAACAACAGCCATGCCGCGCCTGCCAGCCCGCGTCATACCGCAGGCGTCATGCATGGAGCCAGCATTCTGCGGCCTGATCCGAACGCTTCGCGCATCATCAACTCAACGATGATCGCTCCGGCTTCGTGCGTGCTTGAGGATGCTTCGGCCAAAGAGGCTGAGTTTCTCCACACGGACGCGATCTCGGGACTGCTGTGATCAGCCCATGAGCGCCTGTTCCAGTTCGGCGATCTTGTCATCCGGGAAGTGCCAGCGGAAGCGTTCCTCACAGCCTTCGAACACCAAGAAGTTCCGAGCTTCGGGATTTTGACTCATACGTGACAGCTCACGCCAGAGCATGGTGGCAAACTCCCTTGGGTCTTCTTCACAGGTGAGGCACTGTGGATCACGGGGCCGGTCAAAATTGGAGGCACCATCGCATTCCAAGGTGACGTGATATTTCCAGGCACGCAGCTCGCAGTGGAGGGCGAAAGTAAATTCCTCATCGGTGAAATGCAATTCGAGAGGCGATTCCCGCTTCAGCAGTCGTAGGCCTAGTTCAGCCAAGTCACGGAATGGATCGTCCACATAGGAGATGTCCACCGTGAGACTCGCATGGCCGAAATCGAATCTCGTCTCCGCCCAGCCTGCTTCGATTCTGCCAAAGGTGATCTCAATCATCGTTGTTGTTCTCCATCGGCGGCAGGGGTGGTGGCAGCGGCTTGGGAGGCGTGGGGATCAGCCCGGCCTTTTGCAGTTCCCGCATGGCTTGATCCCGCGAGAAGTAAAAATCCCGCTCCGGGCCTGGATCGGTGACGTGCCAGTGGATGATGCCGTCCTCCAGATGCTCCACCTCGAAAGGCGTGAACAGCCCCGCACAGCCCGGCTCACCACAGCCACAGGTGAGAAGCCAGTAGTCACCGGGTTCTTCAAGGCTCTGTACCAATACGTCTTCGCTCAGCACATAACCAAGATTGAGCACCTCGCCGTCGATCCTGAGCATGACACTCCGCCGCACCGAACGCGGGTTCGCCCGTTTCAGATTCTTCACGATGTATTCAAACCGGGCCATGAGCGGGCGGGGAAAGGTGGAGCCGGTGACAGCGTGAAGATCCTGGTTCAGTGCTGCCTACGCACCGGCGGCCTGTACATCTTGCGTCCGCCGGTGGGAGCGACTCCGGCGGCAGAGTCGTCGAAGCAGGAACGGCGTCAAGGGGAGCGAGGCTGCGCACACCGCGAGAGTTTGGAAAACCGCAGAGAAAGGCATTGGAATTCATCTCTGCGGTTTTCTCCTCTCTCGCGGTGTTCATTCAGTAAGGTTCGGGCAGCCTGTGTAGCGGAGCCGACTCGTCGCCTGAGAGATTGAAATGATCCCTGCTGTGTTTAAACTTGGGCATGGACTTCCTCGACACCCTGCCACCCTTCACGGATGAGGACCGATCCTTCATCGCCCAGGCGCTTGAGGACGGGGAATCGCTGCCTCTGCCAGCCGAAGCTTATGAGAAGTTCAATCCCCTGTGGGAACCTGAACTGAAGACCGAAATTGAGTCGAGCGAGAAGTGATATGTCGAGTCCAAGGCGGAGGAGTTGCGAGAAAGGGAGCGCGGGCTTTAGCCCGCAGCAGGTTCTCGGAGGAGTGGCGTTGGGAAGGACGAGCGGTGTCGTGGGTGTTGGCGTTGTGCTGCGGATTAAAAATCCGCGCTCCGTCAGAACGGCATCCTCGGCGGCGCGGTGGCCCACAGGAGTTGCACTTCCTCCGGTGTGAGGCCGTAGGCTTGGTTGATGAGGTCGCTGAGGGTGCGTTCGAGGTGGAGGGTTTCGGCGGCGAGGGTGCGGGCGGGGTCGATGCTGTGGGTGTGCTCGGCACGCAGGGCGGCGAGGCTGGCGGCGGTGAGCGGCTGGCTTTTGCCGCGCAGCTTTTTCACTTCAGTGATGAAGGCGTCGGAATCGAGGTCGGTCAGGGCCTGGAGTTTCTGGCTGGGCTTCTCGATGGCGTATTCCATGCGCAACCAGTCGAGCACGGTGCGCTGTATCTGCTGCTGGCTCGCGGTGATGTCGATGAGGCGGCGCACGGCGGTCTCGACGGCGGCACGGATGGCTGCGGTGGGTTCGGCGATGGGCAGTGCTTCCATCAGGAAGCCAAGCGGTGAGAGCGCTTCGTCCTTCATGTGCGGGAGGTAACGCCAGTTGTGCCACCACATGAGCGGCGAGTTCAGCACGGCGAGGAGGTAAAGATCGTCACAGGTGATAAAGAAGGTCTTGTTGTTCCCATAGAAGCCCTTCGTGTCCAAGGCATAGCACGGATGAAATTGAATCTCCTGATAGCTGATCTTCGGCTTCTCGAACTCACGCCAGTAATCAATCGAGTCTTGAATCTCAAACCACTTGTAGGTGCCTGATTTGCGTCCGGGCCATTCTCCTCCGGTCCAGTCGTTTGGCTTGGGTTCGAGTTGTTCGCGGAACTTGCTCAAATGCGTCTTCACAGCCGGATAAGCATCAATGTCGATGCCTCGGCGGGTGAAGATGATCCAAGTCTCTGCCCATTCTGACTGCCAGCGGTTCACGTCTTGGCCGCGCAGGTAGGGATGAATGATTTCATTGCTCTTGGGATCGTCTTTGACGATGTCGTTCCGAGTCTTGGAGTCGATAAGGAAGGCTTCGTTGCATCCCGTGACGATTCCGCGAAGAGGCTTCATGCCTGCGAAGCTTTTGAGAGGCTTGCCGGTGCTGCGTATCTTTTGAATCAAGCCGGAAACCGCCTGCGGTTCCAACTGCCAGCTCTCAACGCCAAGCTGCTCGACATCCATCTCCGCGCCTTCCTTCTCGATCTGCACGCTGAGATCGTCGATGCGGAGTTGCTCACGCGGGATGGTGCAGAGGCGGGCGGTCTTGGGCTTGTCCTCGCTGGTGGGTTTCTCGGCGACGATGATGCAGGGGAAGACATCGGCCTCCTCGAAGATTTGCTTGGCGTGGCCGAAATCGACAACGCTGCGCACCCATGCCTGATCACGGAAGAAGCGGCGCAGTGGCTCGCCATAGCCGGCCTTCATCCATTTGTTGGTGACGATGTAGGACATGAGGCCGCCGGGCTTCAACACGCGCAGGCCCAGCTCGTAGAAATAGACGTAGAGGTCGGCCATGCCGTGGTAGCTGGCGTAATTGGCCTCCAGCCAGGGCTTGAAGGGCGTGAGCAGTTCCTGCCGCACATACGGCGGATTGCCGACGACGACATCGAAGCCGCCCTGCGCGAAGACCTCAGGGAAGACGATCTGCCAGTCGAAGGCCTTCGGATGCACGGCGGGATCGCTGATGATGCTGTTGCCCTCACGGATGCTGTGATCGAGAGCGGTGAGCAGCTTGCCATGCGCGGCGGTTTTGATCCACAGGCTGAGCTGGCAGATCTGAATGGCCTCGGCGTTGAGATCAACGCCGTAGAGGTTGTGCTGGAGGATTTGACGGTCGAGATCAAAGAGCGTGCGGTGGCCGCGCAACTCCTCCAGGCGCGCGTTGGAGATCTCGTAGAGCGCGTGGAGCTGATCGAACGCCTCGATGAGGTAAGCGCCGCTGCCGCAGGCGGGGTCGAGAATGCGGAGGGTCTTGAGCACTTCCTGCCAGGCTTCCCAGAAGCGGATGAGCGCCTTGCGCTGCGGCTCATTGAGCGCGGCGAGGTCATAGGCATTGGGATCGGCCAGCGCCTTCCGCGCCGTGGCGACGGCCTCATCTGCATGTTTCTGGCGCAAGGCCTCGAAGCGGAATTTCACCACGCCGCCCAGCGCTTGCTCGACGTTGTAGCGCGTGATGAACGCCGGGGTGTAGAACGCGCCTTCCTTTTTGCGGCGGGTCTTCGCCTGTTTTTCATCCACGGCGCTGTCAGCACTCGTCAAATCCTGTCGCAGGCGTTCGAGGTCGGTGATGGATTGCTCGAAGATGTGGCCCAGGATGTCCACGTCGATGACGGGCCGGATTTCCTGCGTGTCGTCGGCCTCCGCCATCTCACGCGCGGGCCGGTAATCGTATTCGGCGAGGTCGCGGAACAGGGCGCAGACTTCATCGGGCACGGCGAGCGTATCGAGGCCCGCGTCATGCGCGAAGAGGCCGCCGTTGTAGGCGGGAATCTTCAGCCCGGCATTGCCGACATCGACGGAGCGGAACAGGCCGCGAAAGTTTTCCCAGATGGGCCGGGGATGGTAGGGATCGTTGTGCTCGAAGGCACAGCGCACGGTGTTCGGCGGCAGCAGGACGCGATCTTCGCAGAAGGAGCAGAACAGGATGCGGTCCAGCAGCTTCTGCGTGCAGCGCAGGATTTCCTCCGGCGGCACCGTGGCATTGGCGCTGCGGAGCTGGACGAAAACCTGCTGGCGGATGTCGGCGTAGAGCGCGTAGAACTGATTCGTCAGCTCACGCCCGGCGGATTCGGACGAGCGCAGCAAGGCATCGAGATGGCAGGCTCCCGTTCCCGGCACGACGCGCGCCGCGCCGAGCAGGAAGACGAAGCGCTTCAACAACGCGGCATCGCTGGCGAGTCGCGTGGTCTCGAAGCGCTCGTAGGTCTGCTGGTTGGAGCCTTTGTGATACAGCCGCGTCTCCCGCATGGAGGTGACGATGATCCAGTCGCACGGTAGATTGATGGCATAACGATACGCCTGATCGACAGCGGACATGCGGCGGCCTGCAAACGGCCGCTCCAGCGGATCGCGCGTGCCCTTGCCCTCGACGGCGACGATGAACTTCTTCGACTCGGAAGTGAAGCGCCCGAGCGCCGCATCGGCGAACTGTCTGTCCACCTCGACGTGCGTCTCACGCAGCAGCGTGAAGCTGTCGCCGGGGCCAGCGGGGCCGGTGTAACCGAGGAGCTGGCCGAAGATGTCGGTGAGGAACTCGGGGAGCAGCGCGGTTTCCTTGAAGGTGTCCGCCTTGCCGGAGGCGATGAGGTCCGCCCAGTGCTGGAGGCGGGGCCGTGCGGCCTCCACCGAATCTGGCAGCATGAAATGATGAACCTGCTGGCGGACGAGCTCGGGATTGAAAAGGGGCTTGGTTTCGACGGCCATGAAGTGGCGATGGAAGCGGTTGGGAACGGGGATGGCAAGAGATTGCTGGCTGGGCGGCCTTGGAGCCTTGAAACTGGATTATTGCCGGAAACCCAAACTTTTCGCGGGCGGGGGCGGAAAGCCGGGCTTAAATCCGGCCCCCTACTTTCCTCATGGCATCCAGCACCAAGCACATTCATTTCATCGGCATCTGCGGCACCGCGATGGGTTCGACGGCGGTCGCGCTCCGGGCCCTGGGGCATCCCATCAGCGGCTCGGACGAAAAAGTGTATCCGCCGATGAGCGATGTGCTGCGGGACGCGGGCATCAGCGTCACCGAAGGCTACCTGCCGGAAAATCTGCCGCTGAAGGCCGATGTCTATGTCGTGGGCAATGCGATCTCACGCGGCAACGCGGAACTCGAAGCTCTGCTGGAAAAGAAGCTGCCCTACGTTTCGATGGCGGAGATGCTGAAGCGCGAGGTGATCCAGGGGAAGCGCAGCTTTGTGGTCACCGGCACGCATGGCAAAACGACGACGACGACGATGCTGGCGTGGATTTTTGAGCATGCGGGCAAGAACCCGGGCTTCATGATCGGCGGCGTGCCGGAGAATTTTGAATCGGGCGCCAGGTTCACGCACTCCGACCTGTTCGTGATCGAGGGAGACGAGTACGACACGGCCTACTTCGACAAGCGCAGCAAATTCCTGCACTACCTGCCGGAGTGCGCGATCGTGAACAACATCGAGTTCGATCACGCGGACATCTTTGAGAATCTGGACGCCATTTTGCTCTCGTTTCAGCGTTTTCTGAACACCGTGCCGCGCAACGGGCTGGTGCTGATCAATGGCGATGATGCGAACTGCCTCACGCTCCGCGCCAAGTGCCCCGCGCCGCTGAAAACGGTTGGTTTGGGACCGACCTGCGACTTCCGCATCAAGATCACGGCCGTGACGCCGGAGAGCACGGCCTTTGAGATCAATGGCGACGCGTTTGAAGTGCCGATGGTGGGCGAGTTCAACGCGCGCAACGCGGCGATGTGTGTGTGCGCGGCCCGTTTCGCCGGACTGAGCGATGCTGAGATTCGCGCCGGATTGCAGAGCTTCCGTGGCATCCGCCGCCGCCAGCAGGAGCGCGGCACCACGCATGGCATCACGGTGATTGACGATTTCGGTCATCATCCGACGGCGATCCGTGAGACGCTGCGCGGCCTGCGTCAGCGCTACAACGGCCGCCGCTTGTGGGCCTTGTTTGAGCCGCGCTCGAATACCAGCCGCCGCAATGTGCTGCAAAACGAATTGATCGAGGCGCTGGCCGAGGCGGATGCCTCCGTCATCGCCGCCGTGGCCAATCCTGAAAAAGTCGCCGCTGATCAACGCCTGGACACCGTGAAGGTGGCCGCCGCCGTGACCGCGCGTGGCAGGCCATGCTGGTTTGAGATCAACACCGACGCCATTGTGAACCGCTTGAAGAGTGAAAGCCGGGATGGCGATGTGATCGTCGTCTTTAGCAACGGCGGCTTCGACGGCATCCACGACAAGCTGCTGGGGACGCTTTGATAGGGAAGTTTACGGTTGTTGACGATGGTTGACGGTGGTTTCCAAGGCGGCGGCGATTTTGGTTTGGACAACGACCGTCAACAATCGTCAACCACTGCAAACCACCGTCAACTCCCCCATCAGTGAACGATCTCCACCTCGTCGCCCACGGTGACCTGGTGGAAGAACTCCTTGGCCTTTTCATAGGGCAGGCGGATGCAGCCATGCGAGGCCGGACGCCCGGTGACGTAGCCGCTGTGCAGGCCGATGGCACCACAGTTCAGGCGCATGAACCACGGCATGGCGACGTGATAGAGCGTGGAGGTGTGTGACTTGTGCTTGTCCGTGATGACGTAGCGTCCGGCGGGTGTGTTGTAACCTGCGCGTCCGGTGGAAACGCTGGTGCTGTTGATGATGCGGCCCTGTTTCATCACCCAGGCGCGCTGGCTGGAAAGGTGGACGGTGACCAGGGTGTCCGGCTCGGACTCAGGATCGCGCCCGAGCAGCACGCGCATGAGGAACAGGTAGCCCTGCGTGGCGGCGAAGTTGATCGGGTAACGATGGTAGCGCGTGGTGCAGACACCGGCCTTGGCGCCTGCCTGCATCAATGCGATGGCCCCCTCGACATCCCCCCGAGCGGCGCAGCAGATGAGCGGGGTGATGCCACGGTCGCTTTCCAGCGCGTTGCGCAGATCCTTGATCGTGCAGCGTTCAATCACGGACTTTTGCACCGGTGTTTTGAAGCGGGTGTTGGGATCGACGCCTGATTCCAGCAGCGCTTCCAGCACCGGCGCGTTGCGGCGCAGGGATGCGATGACAATGGGCGGCTGCTGCTCGTGCGCGGGCTCGTTGAGGTTCACGCCTGCCAGTGCCAGCACCCGCACGCACTCGGCGCGGCCCATGCGCACGGCGGCACACAAGGGGGTGTCGCCCCCCGGGGTTTTTTCATGCGGGGAGAGGCCCAGGGCGATGATTCGGGCCAGATGAGCGGGATCGTCATTCAGCACCGCCTGATAAGCCTGCGGCAGCGCGTCGGTGCGCGGCATCAGGGTGGTCCAGAACTCGGTGACCGGATCCATCAGCGGCCGCCAGACTCGCGGTCGAACTGTTTTCGGAGCGGCTTTTTTGACAGCCAGCTCAGCCGGCTCGGACTTGGCAGTTGGTGTTCGTTTCGGGCTCGTCGCGGCTCGTTGCAGCGCGGTCTTTTCCTCGCTGACAGGCATGCGGGGCGGCACCAAGTCGAAAGTGCTGTCCATCGGCAGCGCGGCGCGGATTTCGGCGGCAGTTTCAGACAATCGTCCCTGTCTCGGCTGGCTCGCCGAGGCAGCGGGCAGACCGGCCGCCGCCCGAAACAGGTCGTGATTTTTGAGCAAATGAATGATGCCGCCGCAAACTCCGACGCCGACGATGGGCGGGAGCACGCAAGCACTGAGCATGTTGAGCCAGCGATTTTTCATTTTTGCGTCACAAAGCCGCCACCGATAACAAAAATGACCGGTGTGTCGAGCGGCGATTTCCCGAGGCATGCACCAAACCGTGCTCAGGTTTCTTTTATTTGGGTGTGTTGGCAGAAAATTATGGAAATTCAGAAGTCACATGGGATCGTACTTTCATGTTTCCGCGTCATGCTGCTGCGCTGCTCACCGGTCCGCGCCTTCTGGCTGCGGCGCTGGGACTGTGGTGCTTGAGCGCCGTGCCGAGCCAGGCCATTTTGTTTTACGACACGGGTGATGCCAATCACAACACGACAGCGCCCACGGGCACCTTCGAGGATTCCGGCTGGCAGTATGAGGGCAAATACGGCTCCTATCTGGGCACCATCATCGCGCCGCAGTACTTCATCACCGCGCAGCATTACGGCACGCAGGGGGGCACGTTCACGCACAGCGGCATCTTCAACGGCGGCTCGGACGTGATTTACAACATCGACCTCGCCGCCAACGGCGGCGCGGGCTACTGGGACATCGCGGGCACGGACCTGCGCATCTTCAAGGTGGAGGAATACTTTCCTTATTATGCCCCGCTTTATACCGGCACTCTCGAAGTCGGCCTGACCTTGGTGACGCACGGCATGGGCGGGCCGCGTGGCGATGAAGTACTGGTGGGCGGTGATCTGCACGGCTGGGAGCACACGGGAAGCGACGCCACCGCCCGCTGGGGCACCAACACGGTCAGCGGCATCTATTCCACCGCGCTCGGAGACTTGCTCACGGCCAGCTTCAGCGCCAGCGGCACCCTGCATGAGGCCTCGCTCTCTGGCGGCGACTCCGGCGGTGGTGTGTTTGTGAATGATGGCGGTGTGTGGAAACTCGCGGGGGTGAATTACAGCATTGACGGCCGCTTCGACACGAACAACACCACGGGCGACGGTTCCGACTTTGACGCCGCCTTGTTTGACCGCGGCGGTTTGTACCAGGGTTCCGACGCGTTTGGCTGGTCCTACAATCCCGATCTGCCGCTGGACAATCCCTCCAACCTCTATGCTTCTCGTATTTCGACCAATGCGGCGGCCATCATGTCCATCGCGGTGGTTCCTGAGCCGCATTCGGCGCTGCTGGTGATGCTGGCCGCGCTTTGCGGCGTCTGTCAGCGCCGCCGCATCACGCCGCAGCCTTGATCTCGGCAAAAATCAGCCTGCCCGCGCTCGTTGGCAGCGTGCCGGAGACGACCACATCGACGGTCTGGCCGATTTGTGGCGCGGCGTTGTTCACCACGATCATCGTGCCGTCCGGCAGGTAGCCCACAGCCTGATTTTTGTCCTTGCCCGCCTTGGTCAGCGGCAGTCGCAGCTCATCGCCCACGCTCAGTTCGGGATGCAGCGCCTCCGCCAGCTCGTGGAAGCTCAGCACCGTGATGCCGCGCAGCCGCGCCACTTTGACGAGGTTGTCATCGTTGGTGAGCAGCCGGGCGTTCAGCTCCCGCGCCAAGGTGACCAGCCGCGTGTCCACCGGCGTGTCGGCGCCGCCCGCGGCGTCCTCGTGGATCGAAACGCTCATGTCCGGCGTGGCGCGCAGCTTTTCCATCATCTCCAGGCCGCGCTTTCCACGCATCACCTTCGTCGGCTCGGCGGAGTCGGACAGCCGCTGCAGCTCATCCAGCACAAAACGCGGCACCACCATCGCTCCGCTGAGAAATCCGGTGGCAAACACGCCTGGCAGCCGGCCGTCGATGATCACATTCGTGTCCAGCAGCATCGGCTCCCCTTCCGAGCCGTCACGGCGGAAGCGCACATACGGGATCAGAAAGGCAAACTGGTCGCGGTCGCTGCGCAGCGCGAAGGTCACGCCGAAAAACGCCAGCGTGCCGTAGATGCAGACCTCCACGACGTTCTGGATCGTCTCGCCGTCCGTGTGGTTCTGAAAATAGGCGAGCTGGAACACGCCGACACGCGTGATCAGCCACGCGCAGAACAGACCCACCGCCAGCCCCAGCGTGGCATGCGAAAAGTCACGCAGCGTGAAGTGCGCCAGCACCGCGTCCAGCAGCATCAGCAGTCCCATGAAGGCCGCGCCGCTCACCGCGCCCACCCACGCCTCCTGCTGCAGGCCCACGGCGATCGCCATGCCGATGAACACGGAGAACGCGAAAAACAGCGCGCGCACGAGGCGGATGGGCCAGGAAGTCTTCATCAGGTGAGGCAGGGATTAAAAGCGAAACATCCGCCGGGCAAAAGGAATCTCCCCGGATTTCATCATGGTGCGAACACCGCGCCGCCGCGCCGTGTGAACTGCAGCCCGATGCCGTTGCCTTCAAACGCGAGCCCCAGCTCGCGCTCGAACTCCGGGAGGCTCCGCCCTGCCAGGATGAACTCGCTCACCGCCCGCTTCTGCGGCATCCCTTTCGCCAGCGCCCGCATGAAAGCCGTCAAGCCTGCCGCGTCGCCTGCGCGGTCGAGCTGTTGCAGATAATAGGTCAGCAGCAGCGCCGAGGCCTCGTTCTCATTCGCGGCGGGCGTCTTCTGGCCGGCAGCCCAGGCTTTTTCGTCCATGGCCAGCAGTTCGGCCAGCTTCAGCATGCCGAAACGAACGGCGTCTCCCATCTGCCGCGCTCCACGCTCGCGCAGTTCCGCCTTCAGCCGGTCCATGGAGCCCGGGGCGTCAGTCGCCAGCCACACGGGCAGCGCGTCCGCTGCTGATGCGGCGCTGTCTGGCTGTGGCTCCACCTTCACAGGCACAAGCTCCTTCTGGGCCGCATACGCGGTCATTTCTGCCGGTTTTGCCGTCTCCAGCAGCGGTTTGAGGCCGCGCGCTTCGACCAGCGGGGATTCACGTTCGGCATAAGCTGGCTCCGGGTTCGGAATCTCACGTTTCAACCAGAGCACTCCGGCCGTGATGCTCATCAACGCAGCCATGACCACGCTCACTCGCACCATCGTTTTGAGACGTGGCTTTCCACGCCGATGTCGTTTGCGAACGACTTCAGTTGGTGACTCAGCCGCGCCAGGAGGGCGCATGGCGGCGTGTGGATGCATGACACACGGTACTGACCGGGTAAAAGCTCAAGTCGTCAAGCTCTCTTAACCAAAGCGTGCCTCAAGGCCCGCGCCTCATTGCATCATCGCCTGCGCCTTCTCCGCCACCACTGGCTCATCACGGAACGCCGCCAAAGCCGGTCGTTGCAGATGCGGATCCTCGTCCAGCGTCTTTTCAGCAAGCTGACGCGCCAATCGAACGAGTCGCGTGTCCGCCAGCAGTTCGCCAAACAGCAGCGGGGCCTGTCCGCTCTGCGCATGGCCCAAAACATCGCCCGGACCACGCCGCCGCAGATCTTCCTCGGCGATCTGGAAGCCGTCGCTCGTCTCCTCCATGATGGCGAGGCGCTGGCGGTTCTCCTCGTCCTTGTCCTCCACAAACAGCACGCAGTAGCTCGTGTGTGCCCCGCGTCCGATGCGCCCGCGGAGCTGATGAAGCTGCGCGAGACCAAACCGGCCCGCGTCATGAATGAACATCACCGTCGCGTTCGGCACATCGATGCCCACCTCGATCACCGTGGTCGAAACCAGCGCGTCCAGCTTGCCCGCGCGGAAGCGCTTCATCACATCCTCCTTCTCCTCCGCGCTCAACCGGCCATGCAGCAGTCCGACTTCACATGGCGCGAGCAGTTTGGACCACTCCTCGTGCCCTTTTGTAGCCGCACCCGCCTCCAGCTTCTCCGATTCATCAATCAGCGCGTACACGATGTAACCCTGACGGCCTTCTTCGATCTGCTCGCGCAAAAACTTCGCCGCGTCCTTCAGCTTCGTCTTCGGTCGCACCTTCGTGACAATCTTCACGCCATCGCGTGGCTTTTGATCAATCGTCGAGACTTCCAGATCGCCATAAATCGTCAGCGTCAGCGTGCGTGGGATCGGCGTGGCCGTCATCACCAGCACATCCGGCGTGTCCCCCTTGCGGATCAGCTTCGCCCGCTGCGCCACACCAAACTTGTGCTGCTCGTCGATGACCACAATCCCCGTGTTGTGCATCAGCTCCGCGTCATGCAGCAGCGCATGCGTGCCGATCACGATGTCCGGTTTATCCGAGCTGCTCTTTCCGCGCATCAACTCCAAGCCATCCCCATCCTCGCGCTTCGATCCCGTCCGCAACGCCACGCGCAATCCCAGCGGTTCCAGCCACTTCCGCGCATTGCGCGCATGCTGCTCAGCCAGAATCTGCGTCGGTGCCATCAGGACCGCTTGTCGGCCGGATTCGACCGCGCGCAGCATCGCCGCAAAGGCCACCACCGTTTTGCCGCTGCCCACATCGCCATGCAGCAGGCGGTTCATCGGCGCGCCGGAGGCCATGTCGCGATGAATCTCCTCCAAGCAGCGCTGCTGTGCCGTCGTGAGTTGGAAGGGCAGCTCGTTGAAAAAATCGCGCAGCAGCTCGCCTGTGCCGATTTGTTTGCGCCCACCGGATTCAATCACGCGCCGCTTCCGCCGCGCCACGCGGAGCTGGTAGCCATAAAACTCCTCCAGCGCGAGATAGCGCCGCGCCTGCTCCAGTTTCTCCATGCTCGAAGGAAAATGCACCTCACGCAGCGCCAGCGACCGCGTCAGTCCTGCAAACTCGCCCTCCGCGCTCGGCGTCGGCAGCAGATCCTCGCAAAACGCCCCCGGCAGCGCCTGGCACACATGCCACGCCGCCACGCGCAGCGCCTTCTGCGTCATCGCGCCCTTCAGGCGGTAGATCGGCGTGATGCGCCCGGTGTGAATCTGCTCCGCGTCCTCATCCGCGCCGCCTTTGACGATCTCATATTCCGGGTGCGACATGCTCAGGCGGCCCTTCGAGTCCTTGATCACCCCATAGACGATCAATTCCTGCCCCTCCGCCAGCACCCGGCTCATGAACGGCATGTTCCACCACTTCAGCGTGAGCTGCTGCCCCAGCAGCCCGACCGCATGCCGCACCACCGCCTCAAACACCCCGGATCGGCCGCCAAAGAACTTATTCCCCGTCTTCGTGATCAAAACATGATGGCACGACGGCAGCGGCCCCGCCTGAAACGCCAGCGCCTGCATCTGCCGCCGGTCCTCATGCCGAAACGGCAGATGCCACACCACATCCGCCACCGTCTTGANNAGAGACAGATCGAGTGGAATCACCGCGTGAGATGGAATGCGTGAGTGAGCGTGTCAAAGGCGAACTCTGGGCACCGGCTTCGACATGGCAGCTATGATCGAGGCAGCCTGGACCAAAGCGATGATTGCAATGCGCTGCAGCGTGTGGAAACCTTATCTTATGAGCACGGTCGCTGCTGACACAGAATTCATGGCCCTGGTCCGTGAGATCCAGGCGAAGAAAAAGCTGAACCCACCCATCGCAAAGAAGACGTGGCGGGAGGCTTTCGGCACCATGCCCGATGACGAGCTTTCGCGGGAGGCAGCCCGTTTGGGCGAGGAATGGCGGCGCAGCGAGGGAATGGTCGAGTAGTGCCATCATGTTTGCTGTCCTCGACACCAATCACTTTCGGGAATACTCCCACGCCTCTGTGTCGGGCGGCAGGTTGATGGCGAAAATCGAAGCGGAGAAGCCTGACCTTTTTGCCTGCATCGTGGCAGCGGAAGAATCGCTCAGCGGCTGGATCGCCTTTGTTCGCCAGCACCGTGCAGGCATTGATCAGCTTAAGGGCTACGAGCGGCTCCATGCCTGCATCGAAACCCTCGGCAAGCTCACATTGCTGCCCTTTGATCGCGAGGCCGCCATGATTTTTCACGAACTCGTCCAAACCCATCCTCGCATCGGCACAATGGACCTCAAGATTGCCGCCATCTGCCTGGAGCATGATGCCACGCTGCTGACCCGCAACTTGCTGGACTTCGAGAAAATCCCCGGCCTGCGCGTCGAGAACTGGTTGGATTGAAGGGAGCGCACGCGTCCCGTGTGCCGTTGCCCGCGTCCTTGCGGGAAAACGTCCGAGGAAGATCGTCTGCTAATTCAATGTTCAGTAACAGCCTTCGAAACGGACACTGAAGTTACCTCATAGGCAGGAATACCGACTTTGTCATGAATCCAAACATCAATCGGTTTAAGCCCCTTGCGAGCTTCTTCTGCCTTTTCGCGAGCCTTAATGACTTCCTCTTTGATTCTTTTTGAATCACCAAAAATGAGAAGAATTCCATGCTGATAAGCGCCACTCCGCATGTTCATAAAGTCGTTTAATTTGATCAAGTCCTGTGAGAGTTTCGCGCTGTCAGCTTTTGCAGTTTTAACTTCCATGACAGTGTGATTGTTGCCCATGCCACCCGCAACATGCACCAAGAAATCAGGGATCTTGGAGTCGAGAAGTGTTTTGATGAAGTGCTCATGCCCTCTTTTGTCCACTTCAGCAGTTAAAGTCAGTTTATCAGGGTTGTGAAACCGACTCCAAAGGCAACGCATCTGATGATACAACTCGTAACAGTAGACACGCTCGCGATAGTCTTCCTCGACTTTGCTGGCAATGGGCAGTTTGAAATAATCCTCGGTAACTTTCTTCGATGCCTCTTTCAGCAGGTCGCTGAACGTTTCGATTTTGGGTTCTTGAGCCTCTATGCACATCGGACCATATACGGTCATCGCACCGCCTTCTCCATCACATAATCATCCATCTCGAAGCCGCTGCCGATGTCGCTGACGACGTCCTCGGTGAGGTGGAAGCCGTGGCGGGGGCGTTGCGTTTGTTCACGCGCAGGCGCAGGGTTTTGCAGCGCAGGGGTAAGGTCATCGAGCCGAATGAACTCCCAACGGTTCAAGCCGTGGCCTTCGTCTTCTTTCGTGCCGCTGGCTTTCTCCGACGAGCAGGTCGGGCGAAGAACAGATTGTTGCGGTTGCCGAGGATCATGGGCAGATCGCCTTCGGACTCGAACTCGGCTTTGAGCCGGGCTGTGAGTTCAGCCATTTCTGCCGGGTTCAGGAGATGGAGGGGCTTGTTCATGCTTTAAGATAATTCGTCTGGCCAGCCAGATCAAATGGTTCGGCGCTTGGTTTCGAGCCTTGAGGCAAAGGCGGTGATCTCCGTCGCTTCCAGGGCGAACTGGTCTTCGACACAGCAACCAAGCTGTTGCGCGTAGAAGGGAGCCGAGTCGGAGGTGGCCTCACCCCAGACACGCTTGCAGCCCAGCGATCTGGCAATCATGCAGACGGCCTGAAGGATGCTGATGCCAACTCCCTTGACGTTCACGGCTTTCCCGCAAATGGCAGGATGCACGAACAAAAAATCGATCACCAGATGATGGCACCAGGTGCGGCGGACCATCGCGCCGCCGAGGCTGGTGGGAAACCAGTCGGCGGTGACTTTCAGGTGGAAGCAGCATTCACCGCGCGCATCGCTTTTGATCATCTGACGAAGTTCGGGCAGCGTCTGGGCAATGGCCGTGGTGTCGCGGTAGTGCCGCCAGCGCTTGGCAGCTAGCAACGCAAACTCGCGTGCATCGGCAGCACGGGCCTGCATGGCAGGATCGTGTTCCAGCTCACGCGGCACGCGCCAGCGCGTGGCGGAGAGGACATCGGTATTGTCGGCGAGATCAAGCGTCACGATGGCAGGCCGGTCATCGAGAAAAACCGGAAAGGTGATGGGCAGCAGCGGTGGTGCGATGGGCATGGCTGGAGGGTGGTAGTGCGATTGTTAAACCAGACCGCGTGTGGCGCAATGTCCGTGATGGACCGGAGCACCGTGCTCACCGCGCGGCAGCCACCGCCTTCTCCATCACATAATCATCCATCACGAAGCCGCTGCCGATGTCGCTGACGACGTCCTCGGTGAAGTGGAAGCCGTGGCGGAGGTAGGCGCGGATGGCGGGGGCGTTGCGCTTGTTCACGCGCAGGCGCACGGTTTTGCAACGCAGGTCGCGGGCGCGGTCCTCGGCCCAGCGCAGGGTGAGGCCGCCGAGGCCGTGGCCATGCACCTCGGGCAGGAGGTAGAGCTTGTTGATGAAGAGCACGGGCTCCAGGGCGAGCTTTTCAAACGAGATGTAGCCCACCGCGCCGCGCTCCTCGACCTCGATGAGCGCATACCACACTTCCCGCGCCTGCATCTCGTGCGCCATGTTGCCGGGCTGATACCAGATGGAGAGCATGTAGCGAATCTGCGCGTCGCTGATGATGCCGGGGTAATACGCGAACCAGATGGCATGCCCGAGCTTCTGCACCATGGGCAGTTCATCGGCGCTGATGCGGCGGATGCGCGTGGTGAGCGGCTGCCTAGCGCCCATGATCGAGTCCAGCGCCCGCTGCCAGACTTCGAGGTCGTTGGCCGGTGAGAGACGCCGCAAATGATCGACGATTTGAGCCTGCATCGGCTCCACGAGCTGCTCCTTGATGATCTGTTTTTGATCGGAGGGGAAATCCGCCTCCAACAGCGCGGTTTTGGCCAGATACCAGCAGGCCCAGGCGCGCCAGGTGCGCAGTTCCTTGTTCGGCTCGACCATGCGCGTGGCCAGATGCTGCCAGTGACGTCGCGGATTGCCGATGAACTGGCCCTCCACACGGTTCTGCATGATCCACACGAGCGCCTGATACGGCAGCGGCCATTTCGCGAGGATCGGTTCGTCTGCCTTCAACGGCAGCGAGAGCGCGCGGTTGATGAGCAGGATGCTTTTGGCCGGAAAACCCTCGCGCCAGAGGCTCTGCGCGTAATGCAGCGCCGTTTCATAGAACAGCGGCCCGCGCTCGTGATTCAGCGCCTCAACGTCCGTGTGATCGTAGTGCCGGTTTTCCTCCGGCAGCAACGGACAGGGCGGATTGATCCATGCGGTGTGTCGCATGGTCAGTCAACGCTCACGCTGCGGGGCATCTTCGGGCATAGCAGGGATGCGGCGGCTGTTTCCGGGTCGTCTTTGAGAAAGAACAGCAGCCGTCCGCGACGGTCGCACACCCAGACCTCCTTCGCTCCCGCCTCAAAGTAAAGGCGGCGCTTTTCCTCGATCTCACCGCGTTTGTTGCCGGGCGAGACGACCTCAACACAAATCTCCGGCGCACCCTTGAGCGCCACACGTCCGCCGACCTGCACGAGCCGCTTCTTCGAGAGCCACACCACATCTGCGACCTTGATGCCCTCACTGGTGGAGATGGGGCATTCGACAGTGACTTTGCCGACGGGCGCATGCATCTCGATGAGCTTGGCGAGGTCGTATTGTTTGCCGCCGTGGGAGAATTCGGTGTAGCACATCATAATCGTGTTGCCGTAGCGGTCGGTTTCCACCCTGCCCGGCCAGTTTCGCACCATTGGATCGCGCCCGATCTTCTCCCAGCGGTCAATGTTGAAGACCGTCTGGTTTTTAACCTTCGGGATGGAAAGCAAGGCGTTCATGGCAGGAGTCTGGCACATCATCCTTCCTGCTTCAACTCCCACGCCTTCGCGCGTGACAGCGCACGATTCCAACCCGCAGTGATCTTGGCGCGTGACGCCGCCTTCATGGCCGGTTTGAACTTTCGATCCATCTGCCAGTGCTTCGCGATGTCGGCCACATTCTTCCAGAAGCCGACGGCGAGACCCGCGAGGCAGGCGGCTCCAAGCGCGGTGGTTTCATTGACCTTGGGACGCACCACAGGCACACCGAGCAGATCGCACTGCATCTGCATGAGCAGGTTGTTCACGCAGGCACCGCCATCGACGCGGAGTTCCTTCAGCTTGATGCCCGCGTCGGCCTCCATGGCCTTCAAGATGTCCATGACCTGCAAGGCGATGCCTTCCAGCGCCGCACGCGCGATGTGAGCCGCCGTGGTGCCGCGAGTCATGCCCACCAGCGTGCCACGAGCATACGCATCCCAATGCGGAGCGCCGAGACCGGCGAACGCAGGCACCAGATAAACACCACCAGTGTCAGGCACGCTCGCGGCGAGCGCTTCGACATCAGCAGAATTCTTGATGATGCCCAAACCATCGCGCAGCCATTGGATCGCCGCGCCAGCAATGAACACGCTGCCTTCCAGCGC
>DNXB01000291.1 GCA_003506995.1 Verrucomicrobiales bacterium | reverse complement strand
ACCTGCAAAGTGAGACGGTTGAGGTCTTCATTGAAGCTGGTGAAGGGCAGGATGCTGCGATTGCTGCCCGCTGATTTCGGATCAGCGTCGAAGCAGAACGGCCACTTCGAACTCTCCAGTTCCACGCTGCCGCCTTGACCACTCTTGACCACATGTCCACTGCTCGCAGTGCCTTGACCCTTCATATCCATCGTGATCGTGCCGATCTCACCATCAAAACCCAGCGCCTGCAAAAACGCCTGCGCCATCAATAGCTGGCCCGCAGGGGCCGGATGAAAGCCATCGCCACCAAAGGGGCCGTAGCCTTTGCCGAGCGCGGCTTTCGACTTGGCGAGAGCGCTCATCATCGTGTCATGCACGTTCGCAAAGGGCTGCTTGTTCTCCTCCGCGAGCTTTTTCGCGATGTCTCGAAGCTGCGCGAGGTTTTCGTTGTAGATCTCGCCCTTGACCGTCGGACGCGTGAAGAAATCAGGATCGACAGCGCCCGGCGAGCCCACCGCCACCACCTTCACGCCGACCTTGCCGAACCCGGCCAGGATGGCGCGCATGTTTTTCTCATACTCAGCGCCGATCTCGGGCACATAAGTCTTGTAGCTGCCGTCGTTCATGCCGTAGCAAGTCGTTGCCACGTTCGGATTGAACACCGCGAGGTCGTTTTCCAGCCGCGCTGCGAATCCACCGGCCCGCTCTCCGCTCCAGCCAAACTGGAACACCTTGATGTCACTGCGACCCGTGCAGGCCAGCAGGTAGGTCTCGATGTATTTGGAGTATATTTTCTGCTCCGTGATGCTGTCGCCGATCACGGCAACACGAGCGTTCGGAGGCAGCAGGGATTCAGCGCGCAGGCTGACGACGGCAAGGAGGATGGAAAGAAGCGGAAGTATGCGCATGGCGAATCTCATATCGCCAAAAAGCCAACGTTCTGGCAAGGATTTGTTTTGTCGTGGTTTGGCTTGTTCTGCCGCGGCAGCTTCGATAGCCTGTGTGGCGCAATGGACAACCACGAGCCAAAACCTGCGTCAGCAGCTCACGAAAGAAAAGCCGACACGCCAGCACACACTTATATGCCCATGCCAAGCTCCAGCCGGACTGCGATGGGATGCCTCCTGCTACCGGCCGTGCTGGGAGGAGTGTCACTGTTTTTGATCGCTTTCGCCATCAGCATGTGGATTTACGACAGCACCATGAGCGGTATGGGTGAATCCCGGAAATACTTGCGGCCGGGCTTCATGATCGGAGGTTTACCCATGATCGCATGGCTGCTGGCCGCCATGATGGCCTTCAGAGCCATGCTGCACAAAGTCCGCAAGCCTTGGGTTTACTGGTTGGTGGTTGTTTGGATGGGCGTAGCTGTCATCGGCAGCCTGGGTGAATTATGGTTTGTCCTCCTGCGAGAATCCTACCGCGAGAACGTTGGTCCACTCGCCAGCCAATTGACGCTCATGGCTCTTGTGACCTGGATTCTTTGCTGGTTCGCTTTTGAGACAAAGAACCGCCGTTACTACCACCTCACATGATCTACAGACCGGTGCGTCTCCTATTGTTTTTCTTTTGCGCAGGCTTGCTCAAGGCTGAAACCATCGTCTCCATCCAAGGTGAGGATTTTCATCTCAACGGCAGGCCGACTTATGAGGGTCGCGAGTGGCAGGGGCATCGGATCGAAGGCCTGCTCATGAACTCGCGCATGGTGCAGGGCATCTTTGATGACCAGAACCCGGAGACGGTGAAGAACTGGGCTTATCCCGACACGGGAAAATGGGACGCGGGGCGCAACACGCGCGAATTCATCGCCGCGATGCCGGAATGGCGCGCGCATGGACTGCTGGCCTTCACGTTGAACCTGCAAGGCGGTTCGCCCTACGGCTACTCGAAGGACCAGCCCTGGCACAACTCGGCGATCAACGACGACGGCACGCTGCGCGGCGATTACCTCATGCGTGCGGAGGAAATCATCAAGAAAGCCGATGAACTGGGCATGGTCGTGATTCTTGGCCTCTTTTACTTCGGCCAGGATCAGCGTCTCAAGGACGAACAAGCCGTCATCGCCGCCGTCGATGCCACCGCGCTCTGGGTTCTCGGCAAAAAATGGCGCAACGTGCTCATCGAGGTCAACAACGAAGCCAACGTGAAGTACGATCACGCCATCCTGAAGCCGGGCCGCGTGCATGAACTGATCCAGCGGGTGAAAGGCATGACGACGGCCGATGGCCGCCGCCTGCTCGTCGGAACGTCGTTCGGCGGTGGTGCCGTGCCGACGCCGAATGTGATCGAGCATTCCGACTTCCTGCTCATCCACGGCAATGGCGTCAAAGGACCGGACGCGATGCGGAAGTTCATCGCCAAGGTCAAAGCCGCGCGTGGCGACCGGAACATCCCCATCGTAAACAACGAGGACGATCACTTCGACTTCGACCAGCCCGACAACAACTTCACCGCCGCCGTGAAGGAACACGTTTCCTGGGGCTTCTTCGACTTCCGCATGAAGGGCGAGGGCTTTGACGACGGCTACCAGAGCGTCCCGGTCAACTGGGGCATCTCCAGCGAGAGGAAGAAGGGATTTTTTGAACTGATGAGGCAAGTCACTGGAAAGTAGCGCCGCACGACATGCATGGGAACGTTGTTGGCATGTCACTCCGCCAGCCGCTCCCGATACACCCTTCGCGCGTGCTCATACGCGGCGACGGCATCGGCGTGCTCCGTTGGGTCGATGAGGGCTTCTTTTTGGGACCAGCATTGATCGACACTTTTGAGGCACCATTCGAGACTGCGTTTCTCGCGGATGGGCTGTTCGTTGACGATGACAAAGATGGGATTGGTGTGCGAGCTGGCGCGGATGCGCAGGGCGAGCCAGCAGCTCTTTTCGACGGGCACGTCGAAGCTCAGATCACGCGCACTGCCGTCGGCGGTGATGTTTTGGGTCTGCACGGAGACACCGTTGACGAGGAGTTCGACGGGAACCTGGCGTGAGGAGCCGATGCGGGCGCGTTCGATGTCCCAGAAAGGTTTTCGATCCACGGGAGCGGTTTGGATGTCGGGACGCGGCTGCGTGTCGAGCAGGGCGGCGGCCTGGACGGTGAGTTTCACGCTGGCAGGCTTGGCGAGCTTCAATTCGCTGCCGTTCACGCCGAGTTCGAGGTCGTTGGCCTTGAAGTCGATGAGGTGGCTCTTGCCCTCGCTGACATAAGCGCGGCCGGCGCGGATGCCCTCGCACCAGGCGTCGTAATTGAGCCTGCCGTCGATTTTCACATAGGCGCGGCCGAGGCCCACGCGCTCGCCGTAGATGCAGGGGAAGTCGGTCTCTCCGCTGATGCGGGTGCGGAAGCCGGCGTTGAGCGTGTGATACCAGATGTTCAGCTCCCAGGTGTGCGGCGTGTCCACCATCGACATGAAATCGACCGCTGGCACCGGCTTGCCAGCGGGTCCGGGCACCATGTGCGTGACATCGACGATGTACTCACACGCGCCGATGCCGTTGAAGGGCGGGATGATGTAGTTCGGCAGCTCGTCGGTGGCGGAGGCGTATTTGCCGGGGCCACGGTAGGGTTCTTTGAAGTTGGGATCGTTCGACGCGATGGGTTGCAGACCCCAGCCGCTGTGCGCGGGGCCGGTGAGCGCGCCTTGTTTCTTCGCCCACTTCAGCGTGTTGAGACAAAGCGTGGGCCAGTGCGCGGTGCTGTCTCCGCCGGGATACATCTGCTCCTTGAGCTTCAGCAGGCAAAGATGGCCGCTTTTGTGTGATCCGAAGCCGCTGACCTCGACATCGTAACGCAGCAGGAAGGGATGGCGCGATTCCTTGTCCTCCGTGCCGGTGAAGAACTGCTTCTGATAATCGAAGCACGGCCCCCAGGTGAGGTTCGCGCCGATTTTGAGATCCTCGCCCATGCAATGCCGCGCCATGTCCGGCGCATGCACTCCCTGCGTGGGCACCGAGTAATGCGCGCAGCCTGCGGCGTGGATGTGATGATCCCCGCTCCACCAGCCGCGCAGCGAGGGATCGATCCAGCGCTTCACCTGGAACTTCAGCGTCGTGTTTTGGCCGGAGATCGAGATTTTTCGCGATTCGGGCAGTGATTCAGGACCGCGACGAAACACGACGTCATACTCGCCATCCGGCAGTTTGAGCGATTCGCCATCCCCGCGGTAGATCTGCGGGTGGAAGAAGAAATCGGGCGCGTGGCGCTTGATTTGCGAGGGATAGACGCGTCCGGCTTTGTCTTTGATCAGCAGTTCGGCGATGCAGGGCTGCCCGTTTTCATCGGTGATGGCCAGTTTCACCTCGCGGGCAGGCTGGCAGTCGAACAGCACGCTTACTTCGTTGCGGAAGCCGAGATCTTGCGTGCCCTGGCCGGTGTCGAAGCTGAAGGTGGCATCGCGTTTGCCCGCGTCGCGGCTGTAGAGCTGGATGATGCGGTATTCGAGACTGAGGCCGCTCAGCGTGGGCTGCACCGGAGGCGCTTCAAACATCTGCATGTCGAGCCAGCGGGCGGCGAGCGCGGGCTCGCCGGGGTCTTTCGGCTGCGAATGCGGCATCACGGGCGGGGAACCGGGCACATACATGATTTTCGCCTGCGGACTGCTGGCGGCGAGCTTCGCGGTGACACCGGCCTCGTTATCGACACGCACGAGATACTGCCGCCAGCCGGATTCATCGAGCACCGCTTTCGCAGAGCCGCGCTCGACCTTCACCCGCTGCTCCGGCGTGATGGTGACGTGGAAAAGCGCATGCGCATCGAGCACTGCTTGCGCCTTCTCGACGGCAGCGGCGTCGTTTTGTGCGATGGCGGCTTTCAGCGTGATGATTTCGTCGTCGCTGAACGGTGTGCCGAGGAAGCTGGTCGCCTCGATGAGCCGCTGTGAGGCTACCAGGAAAGGCTGGGGCTCGATTTCCGCAGCAGCGGCGAGGGACAGGAACGCAAGGAAGCAAAGCAGCGTTTTCATGCGCATTCAAACGTGCGGTGGGGCAGGCGGCTTGCCGGACTTCACATGTGCAGCACCAGCGAAGTGCGGCCCAGCTCCACATAATCGCCCTGGCCCAGCATTTGCAGGATGCTCTGCCAGTTGGTCTTCAACAGATGCACAAGCTGGTCGTTTGGGATGTTTCCCGTCGTGATGAACAGCATTTTCGCCGGCTCTCCGTGCATGAGAAAGCTGTCCACGAAGTCGCTGTCCTTGGTCACGACCACGCGTTGCTCGGCAGCGGCAATCCGCCGAATCTCACTGTCGGCGGTGAGGTTTTGGGCCGGCAAGTCGAGGGTATGGATGGCGTCTGCTCCGAGCGCTGTCATTTCACGCGCCAGCCGACGAGGCAGTTGCGCATCCACGATGAATTTCATGCCAGGGCAGGCTCGATACGCTTTGTGCGCGTCACCCGTGCCGCCCAGGCAATGGCGGCGCGCAGATCATCCGCCTCCAAATCCTCGTAGTCAGCCAGAATTTCCTCGTTCGTCATTCCGCTGCTCAGCAGTTCGAGCAGGAACTCCACGGGATAGCGCAGGCCGCGAATGCACGGCTTGCCGTGGCAGATGTCGGGTGATGCGGTGATGCGGGAGTGGAGCGTTCGATCACTCATGCGGTGAGGCTACCACAGCGTGCCTGCTCACACAACCACCAGCACAATGGCGCTCATCATCAGCAACGCGCCCGCCAGACGCCAGCGCATGACCTTGGGGCCGAGGTGCTGCTCGGCGTTGTGAAACCAATGGCCGACGAGCCAGACGAGCGCGACGCTGAGCAGGCCGCGAGAGGCATAGACGATGTTGGCGTTCGTGGCCTTGCCGAAGACGGCCAGGGTGCTGACGAAGGTGATGCTCTGGACGCCGAACAGGACGGAGCCGCCGAGCAGCCACGGCCAGGCTCTGCCAGGCACCTTGCTCAAAGGAGCGGAGAAGCGGAAAATGAGGCCGAAGGAGAGCAGGGCGTTGATCCAGAAGATGCAGGGCAGCAGACGGCCCGCGCCCCAAGAAGGCCCCCATTTCTGCACCAGCACGTCAAAGATCGCGAAGGCCACCGCGCCGATGCCACCGGCGATGAAGGTGATGAGCAGATGACGCGGCGGCCGGTCGGCGTCTTTGCGATTGAGAAAGGTGATGCCGAGCACGCTGAGGAAGGCGGCGATCCACAGTTTCATGCCCACGGCCTCGCCAATCAGGATGGGCGTGAAAAAGGCCACCAGGATGACCTTGAGGCCGAAAATCGGCACCGCGACGGAGACGTCCCCCTTTTCCAGCGCCAGGAACTGCGAAAGCTGACCGACGAAGAGGCACAGGGCGATCACGCCGGGCTGCCAGAGCAGTTCTTTCTCCACCGGCGGGCCGCCGAGCAGCCAGAGCAGGGAAAACAGGGCCGCGACGATCAGATTCGCCACAAAAGTGGTGCGCCACAGGCCCACGCCGAGCTCGCTGGAGCGCTTCAGGACGAGGGCGCCAAAGGCGTAAAGCAGGGCGGCGACGAGCGGGAAGAGCGTGGTGGCGAATTCGGGTGACACCCGCGCCAGTAACACGCCAACGCAGGCGATCAAGGCCGGGAATCCGGCGCGGCTTACGCGTTGCTTGCCATGCCGGACGGGCTCGCTAAGGCATTCGCCCCCAATCCATTCCATGATTTCATCTTTCCCTGAACATTCCGTCGCGGTGCTTTTCAGCGGCGGCGACTCGCCCGGCATGAACGCCTTCCTGCGCGCCATTGTACGCCTGGGCCTGAACCGTGAAAAAATCGCCGTGCTGGGCATCCGCCACGGTTATCGGGGCCTTGCCCGCACCGCCCGCACCGTGAAAGGGGATGGCGAGGCGCTCGTGCGGTTGAAGCACGCCATCGCCACGCATTCGGGCCGGGCCGGCCTCATCAACGAGCAGCTCGACATCATCCAGATGGACCACGCCAGCGTGAGCGGCATCATGGGCAAGGGCGGCACCATCCTCGGTTCCGCGCGCTGTCTGGAGTTTCACCGCAAAGAAGTGCGCGAGGAGGTCATCCAGCTTCTCAAAGACCTCAACGTGCGCGCGCTCGTCGTCGTGGGCGGCGACGGCTCGCTCACCGGCGCGAGGCTGCTCGCCGAGGAGAGCGATCTGCGGGTCATCGGCGTGCCCGGAACGATCGACAACGACCTTCAGTTCACCGACATGGCGCTGGGCGTCGATACTGCGGTGAACACGCTGGTGTGGGCGGTGGATCATTTCATCGACACCGCGCGCAGCCACCGCCGCGTGATGGTGCTGGAAACGATGGGCCGTGAGAGCGGCGACCTCGCCCGCATGGCCGGCCTGGCCTCCGGGGCGGAGATGATCATCACGCCCGAGCCGGGGGCGCTCACCGATGAGGACATGAAGAATCTGGCGGCGAAGATCGAAGGCGCGATGACGCGCGGTCGCGGCCACGCCATCGTGCTGGTCGCCGAAGGTGTGCAGTTTGACCCGCCGCAGAAGCGCAACCGCGCCTACGTGCTCATGGACGCCTTCCAGCAGTATTTCCAACGCCCAGGGGCTCCGTTCCCGGACCTCGAAGTGCGCCCTTCCGTGCTCGGCCATCTTCAGCGTGGCGGCCACACCACGCCGCAGGACTGCATCCTGGCCGCCCGTTTTGCGGACTGCGCCTGGAAGACCATTCGGGATGCCAGTGGCAAAAGCGGCATCACCGCCCTGCGCAAAAATGTCGTCGAGATCGTGCCCTACGGCGCTCCCGACATGCCAGAGCGAGAGGTCTTCTCACGCGAGATGGACCGGCTTCATGAAGACCTGAGCTCGTGGTGACTACCACGGTTTCAAAGGCCCGCGGAAGCCAAAGGCAAGACCAATCATCTGCATCGCAGCATAAGACCAAACACACACAATCACCAAGGTCAGACCCATGGTGATCCAAGTGTCCAACGGTCGTGCGCTGACAATACCGTTGGCGGTTTCGGAACGCACGGTCACCCAAGCGGTCCAGAGGAGAGGAATCGAGAATGCCCAGAAGCCTACACTGAGCACAAAGCTGGCGCACGAAGGCACGTGCTCAGTAATGATGTGCCTGCGCCATAGCTCAGACTGCTCCATGATGCGAAGCCCTTTCCGTGCAAGTGCCAACCCTATCCAGAGGAACAAGCACTGCACCAAGGCGAACACGCTGACTGCTTTGGGTGGAAAGTTCATAAAGTCCGGTAGTTTACGGGCTCGTTACCCACTGATCCATCCACTTCAGCGTCTTCTCCCACATCTCGGGCAGGTAATCGTGACCGACACCGGGATAGATGACGTTTTGGAAGTGACCCGTGGCTGCTTCACCGTGCAGCGCATAGACCTGGCTTACGATCTCGCCAAGGCGCCTCACACCTTCGATGGGTGAGCCGCCGTCCTGATCGCCTGTCATGAAAAGCATCGCTCGTGGCGCTCCCAGCGCGATCACGGCCTCGGTATCGAAGTGTTTGAGCATGCCGGGCACGAAATAGTAAATGCCGTGGGATTTGAGCATGCCGGCGCGGATCAGCTCCTCGTAACGCGTCATGCAGGCCACACACACGGCGGCGCGGGGGCGGTCATCCAGCGCCATGAGCCACCAGCTCCGTGTGGAACCCATGCTGATGCCGGTGACGCCGACGCGGGCCGCATCCACCTCGGGACGCGAGCAGAGATAATCCAGCGCGGTCAGATCATCGCGCACGATCATGCCCCAGAGAGTGCGCCCGGCCCAGAGGTGGAATTTGGCCGCCGTCATCTCGCCCGCGCCGCCTTTTTGCTGCGGTCCGTCGGGGCCCTGGCCGTTGCGCTCGCCAAAACACGGCGCGTCGATGCCCAGCACGACATAACCGGCCTCCGCCAGCGCCGGACCCGGTGCCACCGGCGTCGCGTTCGTGCCCAGCAGCTCGTTTTTGCCGATGTCATACTGCCCGCCGTGCCAGTGGCAGTAGAGAATGGCCGGAGCCTGGGTCTGGGCCGTCGCCGTCTTCGGGATGAAGAGGAAGCCCTTCACGATCTCGCCAGCGCCGTTGTCGAACTGGATCGTTTCGAGCGTGTAAGCGCCTTTGTCTTCCTTCGCGATGACTTGGAACGCCGACACCGGCGGTCGCGGCGGCAGATCGCCGAGCAGTTCGTTCAGCTTCGCCCGGATCGCACCCTGCTGCTGCTGCCAAGCCTCCAAACTCGCCGGCACTTTCAGCGCAGAAGCGATCTTGGTTTGGCCCAGCCAGGCCTCGGCGTTCGGTTCGGTGGCTTGCATGCGGGTGATTAGCAAAAAGAGGCAGGCGGCAGTCGTGCGCATTCATCGCTTCTATCAGGCGGGCAAATTTCACGCAACAACCATCAAGGGGAGCCGGCCCGCCCGGCCTCCGGGCTGAAAAATTTTGGTTGCGAGGTTGCGGGTGAATTCGTATCGCATTTCCCTCGTCTTCCCTCTGACCATCATGAAACACATCCTCACCTTCATCGTCGCCTGCGCCTTGTTCGCTGGCATCTCGAACGCCGCCGAGCCGCTGAACACCGTCTGCCCGGTTTCCGGCAAGCCTGCCAGCCCGGCCATCACCAGCAACTACAGCAAGACCGTCGCCGTCTGTTGCAACAAGTGCAAAGCCCAGTTCACCGCCACCCCCAAGGCCTACCTCGCCAACATCATTGGCGCCGTCACCGGCCAGTGCCCGCTCAGCAAGAAAAAGGCGGACCCATCCATCACCGTCAATTACTCACGCCAGGTCGCCTTTGCCGACGCCGCCAGCAAGGCCGCCTTTGACGCCGCGCCGGACAAGCACATCAAGGAAGTGCGTCAGTAATCTTGATCCACTCGCCAGGCGGAGCTGCGGCATGCGGCTCCGCCTTTTTCATGCCCGCGTGATGCAGCGTGTCATCGCCGGTCGTTCTTGATACCCGCTTGAAAACCCGACGCGCCAGCCCCCATTCGCCGCCGCCAGCCTCCGCCGAGGCTTTGCGCGGCCTCTTTGACACGCTGCCAGATGTGCAGGCATGGATCAAAGACGCGCAACGCCGCTACCTCTGGGTGAACCGCGCCTTCCTGCTCAACTACGGCATGCATGACATCGCCGAGGTGCTCGGCAAGACCGACGACGACCTCTCGCCGCCGCATCTCGCCGCCCATTTCCGCGAGGGCGATGAAGCCGTGTTCGCCGGGCACACCGTGCAGGGCCGTCTCGAACTCGTGGGTCGCTACGACCACACCGCCGCGTGGTGTTTCACCACCAAACGGCCTGTGCTCGATGCGAATAGCCACGCCATCGGCACCGCAGGCATCACGCGCGTGCTCGATGCCTCGCAGATCGACCAGCGTGGCGACATCCGCCTCGGCGTCGTCATCTCGCTCATGACGCGCCGCCTTGGAGAACCCGTCACCAACGCCGAGATGGCCAAGGCGGCCGGCATGTCCGCCCGCGCCTTCGAGCGCAGTTTCCAACGCGAGTATGGTCTGCCACCGCAGCAGTATTTAAAACGCCTCCGCATTCAGACCGCCTGCCGTCTGCTCGTCGATACCCGCGAATCCATCGCCGCCATCGCCCAACGCTGCGGCTTCGCCGATCAAAGCCACCTCACCCGCGCATTCCGCCGCGTCACGAAGACGACTCCTGGGGCCTATCGGGAGCAATACAGCCGTTCGTAGCTCGAATTTGCCGCAAAGTGGCAGAGGAGCAGATGTGGCAAAGTTTTGACGCCCTGAATCTCAGCTCTCACTGCCTCTTTGCCCGACTAACTTCCCCTGCGCACGGGGAAAATTGGCAGCAGAATGGGGGCAGTAAAATGGTGAAATTCAAAGTCATTCTACTGCCCTCATTCTACTGCCCTCAAAAATGGTGAGGCCGAAACATGCACCGCCTCACCCGACGGCAGGCGGAGAGGAAGTTACTCCCCGTTCCACAATCTAGCCGCCTTGAGTTCAGGTCCTCTGCGGCAAAAATCGAGCTTCCCGAAAGCGACTCAGGGCGCACAACGCAAATATCCACCGAGGCTGATCCGTCCACGAAATAGCTGGAAAGCTCGCTCATTCGGAAGGAAATTTTCTCTTTCGTGGTTCCGCAACCTTTGTGCGAATCATCCTCAATCCAAAGCTGAAGGGCGTGAGGCAAAATAGGCTTTCACCGTTGCGCGTAGTTTTTCCGGAGCTGGTAAAAGCTCCTCCGGATGCACACCCAGGGCTGTTGCCAGACAGGCGATTTCGGCATCGATCACACAACGCACATTGGTTTCGATCTTGGTGATGGTGTTTTCCCCGATGTCCCAGCCAAGCACACCGCAACGCGCGGCAAGCATGGCCTGTGTCAGTCCCTTCTCACGGCGCATCGTCCTGAGCCTGGAGCCAACAATGTTTTGGGATGGGGTCATCTTCCGATTTCGGAAGTTGACCGTAGCGGCCCGGCCTGTAGCATAGCTTCCGATTTCGGAAGGTTTGCTCCTTGCGCAGACCGCCTGGAAATTATCGAAAACACCAGCCGCGCGCGCCCATGAAATCGCTCCTCCCTATCGCCTCCGCACTGCTTTTCTCCACCATGCCTGCCTGGGCCGAGGATGTTTGGACAGCTCTCAGCAATGCTGACGCACCAGCGGGAAGGGAGGAGTTTAGCACGGTCTGGACCGGCGCTGAAATGATCATCTGGGGTGGAAGAGACGGTACATCCTCAGTGAACACAGGGGGGCGTTTCAATCCGGCCACGAACACATGGACGCCGGTCACAACGGCAGACGCTCCCTCTCAGCGCTTCAATCACAGCGCTGTATGGACGGGACAGCGGATGATTGTGTGGGGCGGAACAAACACCTCGGGAAATTCTTTGAATGACGGTGCCTCATACGATCCAGCAAATGACACATGGACGCCGATAGGGGTGGCAAACGCCCCTGTCGCAAGGAACGATCACCGCGCCGTTTGGACAGGGACAAAGATGATTGTGTGGGGTGGTTACAACGCGGGGTACCTCAACTCTGGTGGCATTTATGACCCGGTGGCTGAAACCTGGTCTGCGACCACTCTCATAAACGTCCCAAGTGTGAGGGCAGGATTTGCCGCAATCTGGTCGGGTTCTGAGATGATCGTTTTCGGCGGTGGCAACGGTTCCATCACTCTAAACACGGGCGGACGCTACAATCCCACGACAGATGCCTGGACTGCGCTCCCAATCTCACCCCAAGGGCGGAACGCCTGGCATCAAACCACTGCGATCTGGACGGGGACAGAAATGATCATCTGGGGCGGCTCAGCCACGGGAGGTGTGAAACTCAGCTCAGGGGCACGTTACAGTCCGGCTGCTAATTCATGGACAGCCATGTCCACGGTCAATGCCCCGGCAGCGCGTGACTTCCATGCAGTGCTGTGGACGGGAAGCGAGATGCTGGTGTGGTCTGGCGCTCCTGACAACGGAACAAACCCAGGCGGGCCGCCTGTTGCTTCGGGCGGCCGGTATCGACCAGCCACAGACTCCTGGGTGGCAACTTCATTGNNATTGACCAACACGCCGGAGGCCCGCCGATACTCGAATGCTGTGTGGACAGGAACGTCGGCCATCATTTGGGGCGGCAGCAATGGAGGGCAGTACATTGGCGACACTTTTGCCTATCAATTTTGGGGGATTGCTGTTGAAGATGCCGTCGGCACTCCAATCGTACAAGATGGTGTCAAAATGTTCCCGCCTGTGGCACCCGCGTCCACCACAACGCTCACTTTCACCATCAAGAACACAGATTTGGCAACACTCAATGTCTCCAGCATTTCAGTGGCAGGCGGCAACGCGTCAGATTTTGCGGTGAACACCACCGGCATGCTCAACTCACTGCCAGAGTCCGCTCAGACAACTTTTCAGGTGGCCTTCACGCCTGCTGCTTCGGGCGCTCGTACCACCACGCTGCGAATTATCACCGATGATCCGCTTCGTAGTCCTTACGACATCACGCTCAACGGAAATGGCCTCTCCTTCACCACCGACACGGATGGCGATGGACTCAACGATGCTTCCGAACACCAGTTGTCCGGACTGGGCTTTGACTGGCAGGTCAGTCAGCCAGATCTCGTGAATAGTTTACCCGCGATTCTGAATGCCGCCGGCTTTTACACCCCCGCCCAGGTGCAGGCTCTTCATGTGGGAGTTCCGCTTGTCCAGAGGAATCCAGCCACAGGAACTTTTACCCTCACCATAGGCGTTCAGAAATCGGCCAACCTCACGCAATTCAATCCCTTCCCCATGCCCCAGCCGCAAACGAGCATCAACGGCGAGGGCAGGCTTGAGTTCCAGTTCACGGTCCCTGACAACACCGCCTTCTTCCGCCTCCAGGCGCAGTAACCTTCTTTCACCTTAACTCAGTCTCGACCCTCATGAACCTCGCCGAAAACATCGCCGCAACCTATCTCCGTCTGAACGGCTTTTTTCTCCTACCTCACTTCACCGTGCTCAAAGGAGATCGACACAATCACATCGATTTGCTCGCTCTTAGGGCGGCTGGAGCCGAGGAAAAAGTGCCGGGATCAGCAACTCCGAAATCTCTTCCTGTCGATGATCAACTATTTGGCAAATTGGATGAACTATTTCAGATCAAAGGAAAGTCGGCCTCATCCAAGTCGAATTTTATTGGGATGATGGCCGAAGTGCGAAGCAACCGTAACAAAGACGAGATTGATGAACCACACATCAGCTACGTCCGGCCACTTTTCGGGAATGCCCACTTGTTTAGAGCATTGTTTTTTCGAGCCAAAAATTTCGAGATGAAAATATCAGGCAAAAATCATGACGAACTTGAAATCGACATCATTTATGCATCCAAGTGGATTTTGAAGAGAATCGAAGAGACCGAAAAATTCGAGAACCTGTTAACCAAGACAAAGAGCTGGGCACTGAGCGAACCATTTCTCTCGGATATTATGCAGCTTCGTGACTACGGCCTATTACAAGCCATTGAAGCGTGATAGGCGTGCAATGCGATGACGTCCAGAGTGTGTCGGGAGCAATACAGCCGTTCCTGACTCGGAATCACCGCAAAGGCGCAGAGGAGCTGAGAGACAAAGAATAAAAACTCTGCTCCTCCGCCCCTCTGCGGCAAAAAATCGAGCGTCCCCAGGACCGCCGCGAATGTTCCAAGCCCTGCCGTTTTCGTTCTATCCAAAGCGAAACGAAAAAGATAGCCTGAGCTCACCATGAAGCTCCAACCAGGCATCTCCGTCATCACCAACGGCCAGCTCATCGTTGGCACGGGCAATTCCGCCGTCCCCAATGCCGCTCTCGTCATTACCGATGGCTTCATCACTTACGCCGGTCCCGCCGCAGATGCCCCGGCGACACCGGACGCACGCATCATCGATGCCAAAGGAGGCACGATCATGCCGGGCCTCATCGAGGCGCATATCCACCTCACCTACTTCAATGTCACCGAGCTGCAGGATCTCGACATCAAGTTCCCGGTCGAATACGTCACGCTGCAATCGGCGGTGAACGCGAAGACCGCGCTCGAATGCGGTTACACCAGCGCCCGCAGCGGCGGTTGCCTGCACAACATCGACGTGTGGATGAAAAAGGCCATCGAGGAAGACATGATCCCCGGCCCGCGCCTTTCGACGAGCGGTCGCGAGATCTGTGGCGCAGGCGGTTTGATGGACTGGAACCCCGATTACCGCCGCATCGGCATGGAAGGCATCGTTTTCATCGTGAATGGCCCGGATGACGCCCGCACTGCGGTGAGGAAACTCGTCAAAGACGGCATCGAGTGGGTGAAAACGTATCCCACGGGCGATGCGGCCTCCCCGGACATCAACGACCACCACACGCTGTGCATGACCTTCGAGGAAATGCACGCCGTCGTCGCCACCGCGCACAATCACGGCCTCAAGGTCACCGGCCACTGCCGCGCCCGCGACGGCATCTATAACGCGCTCAAAGCCGGTTACGACGCCATCGAGCACGGCACTTTCATGGACGACGAATGCCTCGACCTCCTGCTCAAACGCAACGTCCCCATGTGCCCCGGTCTCGGCTTCGAGCTTTTCAGCGTCCAGCGCGGCAAGGACTTCGGCCTCTCGCAGCGCGTGATCGACGGTCATCAAGAAACCCTCGAAGCCGGAGCCGAAAGCGCCCGCAGGGTGCTCAAAGCGGGCGGCACCCTCGGCCTTGGCGGCGATTACGGCTTCGGCTGGACCCCGCACGGCACTTACGCGCAGGAGCTGACCTTCTTCGTGAACTACGTCGGCTTCAGCCCGCTCGAAACGATCCAATGCGCCACCCTTGGCGGTGCCAAAATGATGGGCCGCGCTCATGAACTCGGCTCTCTCGAACCAGGCAAGCTCGCCGATGTCCTCGTCGTGAACGGCGATGTACTCCAAGACATCTCCATCCTCGAAAACCGCGACAACCTCCTGGCCGTGATGCAAGGCGGCATCATCAAAGCCGGGACGATGGTCCAACCTCCTTCGATGTAGCAGCAGAGGGGCAAAGAGGCAGAGGAGCAGATTTTTTGATGATTGCCTCTCAGCTCCTCCGCCCCTCTGAGGCAAACCTGAACCACCCCAAGTCCCCGATGCGCTCACCCTTGCTCCAACTCGTCGCAAAACGCGCGAAACGCCCGCACCTCCTCCTCCGTCGCCACCCCGGCCACGATGTGGCCTGCGAGGCTGCGGATGACGAAAGCCTGCTCGGCGGGGAGAGCGAGTTTCCTGATCACAAGGGCAATGATCGAAGCAAACGTGTTCCCATTGTAAAAACAGAACGGAGCCTTGCGATGGCAGCGTCGGCAAAGATCCACCGCCTCATCCAAACGCATCTTTTGTGTGTGCTGGGCCTCCCAGAGCACCTTCGTGGCGTCATGGCCGTCCGAAGTGGGCTTATGCAGTGCGTTCTTGGCCGCGCAGAGCACCGCATTCTGCGCCGTGACGATTTCCCAGGTGTAGTCCGCCAGCCAGGCACGAGTCGCGCTCATGGCTTACTTCGCCTCCTGCTTGCTGGCTTGTTTGATTTTCTTCAACTCCTCCACGCCCGCACTCTTGAGATACCCCTTCCCCGTCTTGGCATACACAGGCTCTGCCGCGAAACGATCCTGCATCGCAAGCCCTTCGGCCATCAGTTCCTGAAACAGCGGGCTGTTCAGTAGTTTCGGATCAATCGTCGTCGTATTCATGCGGCCATTTTACCGTTTTCACTCCCAGCCTGCAATGCCTCATTCCATCCCAGCCACATCATGAAACTCCATCTTCTCATCCTTTCCGCGTATGCCGCGTGTTCCGCTGGCCAGCTCAAAGCCGCCGACATCACCGCCGAGAAACTCGGCACCGTCCTCCACTTCGCCATCGAGGGCAAAACGATCTGTGATTACCAGATGGAGCCGGGCGATGTGCCGGAAGGTGTGAATCCCATCTTCAAACACGGTGCCCATCTGCACCCCGTTTATTCGCCCAGCGGCAAACTCGTCACTGGCAATCATCAGCCCGATCATCCCTGGCAGCGCGGCATCTGGCTTGCGTGGACGAAGACCGAGTTTGGCGAGTCGCATCCCGATTTCTGGAACATGGGCAAGACCGACGCCAAAAACGGCAGCTCGCTGCCCGCCGAGGTGCGCTTCGTCAAACTCGACCAATCCTGGGGCGGTGCTGACGGCGCTGGTTTCATCAGCCAGCACGTTTTTCTCGATCACAGCCACACGCCCGACCAAAAAGTGCTGAATGAGACCTGGGAAGTGCAGGTTTCTCAAAAATCACTCGATGGCATGCTCGCGAACATCATCGATCTCACCAGCACGCAGACCTGCGCCAGTGCCACGCCGCTCAAGCTCCCCAAATACCACTACGGCGGCCTCGGCGTGCGCGGCAGCGAGCACTGGAACCCTGTCGATGCCGTCACCATGCTCACCAGCGAGGGCCATGACCGCAAATCCGGCGACAACACCAAAGCCAAATGGGTCCACCTCGGCGGCCTCGTCGATGGCACCCCCGCCGGCATCGCCGTGCTCATCCATCCCTCCAACTTTCGCTTCCCCCAGCCTCTCCGCCTCAATCCCAAGAACCCCCAACTCTGCGTCGCCCCATCCCAAGACGGCGACTGGTCAATCGAGTCCGGCAAACCCTACATTTCCAAATACCGTCTCCTCATTTTCGATGGCAAACCCGATGCCAAGTGGATTGACGCGCAGTGGCAGAGCTACTCAAAGTGATGAAATCAGTCCAGCCAGTTTTCAAATCGCAAGCCGGGGACTTTTTCGAAGTCCGCCTTGTTTCGGCTGAGCAGAAGCGCGTCGTGAACCATCGCGATGCACGCGATGCGAAGGTCCAGGGTGCCGATGCGCACTCCCTGCCCGCGCAGTTGACGGAAAAGCCGCGCTGCATCCGCATCCCAGTCCAGAATCAACCATCGCGCGGACACTTCGACGTGCTCCTTGTATTGAGAGTAGGCCCAGATCTCGGAAGCTTCGTCTTTGGCGCCTTTGATCTCCGCCAGCCAGCCACGAGCCTGCTCCTCGACACACACGATGGCAGTCGCCACCTCCTCGCCAGATTGATCCAGACGGTCAAAAAGTCGCTGTCCGGCCTCCGATGCCTTCCCAAACTCCCGCAGGTGGTTGGTATCAAGCAGCAGCATCGTTTTCCTTCTCGAAGGTCTGCTCCCGGCGATATTCCTCGCCCGCGTCCATCGCCCGGTCAAAATCAGGCGCGTTCTTTGCCCAGCCAAAGGTGGAGCGCCAGTCTTTGCGCGTCGGCAGCATCCACTGTTTCCGTTCGCGTTTCAGCTCGGAAATCTCGGCCTCCAGCATCGTCACCCGTTGTTCAAGAGTCGCTTCCATGACGATGCGAAAATACGCCTGCCACCCCGTTTGCCAACTCTGATCTTCCGCCTCATGAAATCCCTGCTCATTGCTCTCCTCCTCTCTTTCTCCGCTGCGCAAGCCGCAGACCTCTTCGACAAATCCAACCTCGCCGCGTGGTGCATCGTGCCTTTCGACGCCGCGAAGCGCTCTCCCGAAGCACGCGCCGAGATGGTGGCGAAGATGGGCTTGAAAAAAATCGCCTACGACTGGCGGCCGGAGCATGTCGTCGAGTTTGAGCGGGAGATCCTCGCCTACCAAAAGCATGGCATCGAGTTCTTCGCCTTCTGGGGCATGCATGACGAGGCATTCCGGCTGTTTGAGAAGTACAAGCTCCAACCGCAGCTCTGGATCATGATGAAGGGCGTCGGCGATACGCAGGAGTCGCAGATCAAATCCGCAGCCGAAGGACTGCTGCCCATTTTGGACAAGGCCAAGAAGATCGGCAGCCAGGTCGGCATCTACAATCACGGCGGCTGGGGAGGCGAGCCGGAGAACATGGTCGCCGTGTGCGACTACCTCAAAAAGAACCACGCCGCCGACAACATCGGCATCATTTACAATCTGCATCACGGCCACAGCCACCTCGACCGCCTGCCGAAGGCCATTGAGGCCATGAAGCCGCATCTTCTCTGTCTCAACCTCAACGGCATGGACATCGCAGGCGACGCGAAAGGCCGCAAAATCCTCCCGCTCGGTGTCGGCACCGAGGACGTGAAAGTGCTGCGCATCATCCGCGCCAGCGGTTACAGCGGCCCGGTCGGCATCCTAAATCACACCAACGAAGATGCCGAAGGCCGCTTGCTCGACAACCTCGACGGGTTGAAGTGGCTCATTCCGCAACTCGATGACGCACCGCCTGCCGTGAAGCCCAAATACCGCACCTGGAGCGAGGCGAAGCCCAAGACTCTTTCAAACGTCCCTTCCGCCACCACCAAGGCAGCCGGTGTTCCGTCATTGAGCGAAGAATTCGGCAAAGCTCTCTCCGGCGGTCTCTTGGTCGATGGCAAAGGCGAATACCACACGCTGCCTTTCACCATCGAGTGCCACGCGAAGCTCGACAGCAAGGACCGCTACAATATCCTCGTCGCCTGCAATCCGAAGTCAGCGGACACGCACTGGGAACTCTACACGCATGCGAAAAGCGGCACGCTCGCACTCTACATGCCCGGGCGCGGCGGCGACTATGACTCAAAGGTCAACATCTGCGATGGCCAGTGGCACAACCTCGTCGCCAGTGTCAG
>DNXB01000265.1 GCA_003506995.1 Verrucomicrobiales bacterium | reverse complement strand
AACATATCCGTTACGCCGCTTGAATCTTGTATTTAATTGCCTGGTTAATAAGTCCCGCTGAACGTACTTATTATCTACTTTCGTGTCTGGATGCCGAACTTTGGCGCGGAGGATTCCATACTTACTTTCACAACAGCTCGGGCAATCACTACGACGTCACGTTGAAGGCGCTCGACGAGGTGAAATGTCCTGTTTGGAAGGAGTATCTAGCCAGAGTTGGCACCATTTTGTTTCCGGGCGGCAACGTCCCCTCAGACACCGCAGAACGGCATAAGATTCTACCAACTTGGCCAGATGACCCACAGATGTCATCGCTGGAATGGCAGCAGCGGCTCGATCAGCTCGACTCCGAATTCAAACCACGGTTGGAGAAGCTGGGAGAGGTCATCGAGGCATTTGCGTTAGCACATCAGATATTCCCTGCTAGCGACGAAGCTTGTGTTTAGTCCATGATTCAGGTTGGTGAATTCCTGAGTTGCCAATCAAACCCATTCAGGACATTTTGAGGGCATGAGCACCCACGCAGCAGCCTTGTTTCAACAAGCCGCCCAGCTTTCTGAAGCCGAGTGCGAGGAGCTTTATGAACAGCTCGGCAATCATCTGGGCCGCGCTCATGCCTCGGAAGAACCACTGACAAGTGACATGCAAGCCACGCTGGACCGCCGCTGGGAGGAGATCACCACCGGCAAGGTCCAATGCAGGGATGCTTTTGAAGTGCTGGCCGAATTGCGAGCCAAACACCATGTTTAGTCTCCGCACACATCCAGAGGCGACCGCAGAGCTTGATGAGCAACTGGCCTATTTGAAGACCAAGGAACTGCCCTGGAGCGCGACCAAATTTGCAGATGCTTATGATGCAGCACTCACCAAAATCGTGTCCCATCCCACTCGCGGGCACTTCGTCTGGCGCGAATTCCGGCGCTACAACATTCCAGGACAGTCTCACGCCCTCATTTATCGCGAAGAAGAGTCTGTCATCTTCCTCATCGCGCTGATGCACGAAAAACGACATCCAGACTATTGGAAAACCCGAGTCCCTGAAGAACAAACATCATGAACTGCATCGCGGCCTCGCGTCAGCGCCTCGAAGACATCCTCTGGGCCATGCTCAACGCGCCGGAGTGGGCCTTCAGCCCATAAAGCTGTCCAGTTGCGCCGCAACTGGAGTCCAAGGTTGCTTTCAAAGGCAAGTGAGCGCATTTTCCCTCCATGGAAACGGTCGTCACAACATCACAGCAGCCTTCCCAGGATACTCCACCTCAGCGTCTTCGCTATGTGCCGAAGCCCAAGGGGTCGTGGAAGAAATTGATCGGTCGAGCTAAGAACGATGACCTTTCCTTGGAGGCATTCCGGCTGGGAGCCGAGTGGCGTGAGCAGATGAATCGAGAGGGGCACTGAGTCCATGTTTGTCATCCTGGACACCAATCATTACCGGGAAATGCTTCTCGGGACTCCTTTGGGGGACGGATTGACAGCGCGAATGCAGGAGAGAGAAGCTGATGTTTTCACTTCGATCGTGACCGTCCAGGAAATCACTCAAGGTTGGACATCCGAGATTAATCGGCGCAAATCAGGACGCGATCAGATCAAGGCATACGCCCAGTTTGAAAATGCGATCCACGACTTCGCCGACATCACGATTCTTCCGTTTGATCAGGAGGCCGCTGAGGAATTCCATCGTTTGGAAAAGTTACGAATCCGCATCGGCACCATGGACCTGAAGATCGCCGCCATCGCCAGCTCACATGACGCCCTGCTGCTCTCGCGAAATCTCGTAGACTTCCAGCAGGTGCCGGGACTTCGAGTGGAAAACTGGCTGGATTGACATTAAAAAGAAGCATGTCGCCCGCCGCCCAATCTCTGATGCCCCTGTTGAACTCGCTGCCGGAGCGGGAGCGGCTGGAGGTCGCGAACGAATTGAAGCGTGGGCTGATTTCCGACCCGAAGCTGAGCACCGCAGACCGCAGGCTGCTCAAGCGCAGTCTCGCGCTCAAGCCCAGGCAGCGGAGATTCCTCGCCGACATTCTTTCCATGCTCAATCACCCGCCGCAGGATGAGCTGGAGAAGCTGTTCCAGGAAATCCTCCGCATGAGCCACGGCCTGCGCTTCGAGATCGAATGGCGTTTGAACGAGACGCTGCCGCAGCGCGAGCCTCCGCCGCTCTCGAAAGCGCAGGTGGCAGAGTTGAAACGCCGCATCAAAGAGTTCGATTCTGGCAAAGCCAAGATGATCCCCGGTGAAGTGGTGATGGCGAAACTGAAGGCCATGCAGGCCAAATCACGCGCCGAGGCCGAGGCGAAAGTCGCCGCCGCTCGCATTGATTGGTCGAAGAAGCCTCTTCCAGGTTTCGTGCCTGCCGAGGACGTTCTGGCCAGGGTTCGGCTGGCCTTCAGCCGTCGTTCGAAGACCCGCCCCTCCAAGAAAGTGAGGTGCCGTTGAGTGTGAAAGCAGCCGAACTGTGGATTCAGACTCAGGGCGGCGATGACAAGGATCACGGCAGGCTCACCGCCACGCGGCCAAAGCAACGGGGGATCAGCGTGGCGTTGTAGGGTTCCTCGTAGATCACGCGCTCCCAGTTGGAGTCGATGGAGATGATCGTCGGCGTGTCAGCCAGTGGCACCCAGGCGTTGGGGTTGGTGAGGTCGCCGTTTTTCTGGGGCGTGTAAATCAGGCCGCTGTTCTTCCGCCGCAGGAACTCGAAGCGGAAGATGCTGGCTGCACCGTTGGGCTGCGCGGTGATGCCGGGCAGGCCGCTGCCACCTCCAGCGGACATGGTGGCGGAGTCCGGCCCGCTGAGGCTCATGTTGAAGGCATACTTGAGCAGGTTTTCCACGCCATCATGGTGTGGTGTGGCGTCCAGCGCGGTGTCTGGGCCGATGAGTCCGACTGCGGCGAGTGTGTTGTTGGCAGCCTGAGCAGCAGTGAGGATGGTGAAGGTGCTGTCGGCGGTAACCGAGGTGCCCGTGCTGTTCGTGGCGCTCAGCCGATAGTGGTAGAGCGTGCCAGATGTGAGGCCGGTGATGCTCGCGCTCACGTTTTGCACGGTGCTGCCGTCAGTTGGGGAAAGGGTGACGCTGGCAGTGGTGCCGTAGCTGGTGGTCAGCCCGTATTCGAAATGCGCCGTGGTGGGGAGGCTGTTGGCGTTCACCGTGCCGTGAAGCGTGGCGCTAGCGGTGGTGAGTGCTGTAGGGTTTGTGAGCGTCACGGTGGGGGCGGGCGCTACCAGCCCGCTGTAGCTGGCCACGGCTTCCACCAGGCCGGAACTGCCGTTCGAGTGGCCAGATGACGTCCGCCCCCGGACGCGGAGCTGCCCGCTGGCGGGAAGGCTGAGGCTGGTGAGCTGCCAGTTCGCCGTGGTGCCCACTCGGGTGGCGGTGCCTCCTAGCATGGTGTAGCTGCTGCCGCCATTCGTGCTCAGCTCAAAGGTGACCTGGGAGACTTCTGGGGAGCTGCCGCCGCGAGTCCAGAGCACCTGCGTGGCGTCCACCGCGCTCAGGGTCTGCGTGGCCGGGTCGTTGACCAGCCGTGCGAACAAGCTGCGCGGGATATCGCCCACGCTGGTGAAGAAGCCCCCGAGCAGGATCTGGCCGTCCGTTTGTGCCGCCACGCTAAAGATGATGCTGTTCGCATTGGGATTGAAGCCCGCATCCAGCGTGCCATTGGCCGCTACCCGCGCGATGCGGTTGCGACCGCTCCCGCCCACGCTTGTGAAGACGCCCCCGAGCAGAATCTTTCCGTCCGCTTGCACGGTCATGTTGTAGACACCACCGTTCGTATTGGGATCGAAGGCCGCGTCGAGAGAACCGTCGGCATTGAGGCGGGCGATGCAGTTGCGAGTGATCCCGCCCACGCTGGTGAACCCGCCCCCGAGCAAAATCTGGCCGTCCGCCTGCACCGCCACGGTAGTGACTTGGTAACTCGCATTGGGATCGAAACCTGCTTCAAGTGTGCCGTTGGCCGTCACCCGAGCGATGTAATTGCGCGTGGTCCCGCCCACGCTGGTGAACAGCCCCCCAAGTAGTATCCGGCCGTCCGCCTGCACCGCCACGGTATAGACGATATGGTTCGCATTGGGATCGAAACCCGCGTCGAGCGTGCCATTGGTCGCCACCCGTGCGATGTAGTTGCGCGTGGTCCCTCCAACGCTGGTGAAATAGCCCCCGAGCAGAATCTGGCCGTCCGCCTGCACTGCCACGGTATAGACGACGTGGTTCGCATTGGGATTGAAGCCCGTGTCGAGCGTGCCATCGGCCGCCACCCGCGCGATGTTGTTGCGCATTGTTCCACCCACACTGGTGAACAAGCCCCCGAGCAGAATCTGGCCGTCCGCCTGCATCGCCACGCTATAGACGGTGTTGTTCGCATTGGGATTGAAGCCCGTGTCGAGCGTGCCGTCCGTGTTGAGCCGGGCGATGTTGTTGCGCGGCTGGCCCAGCACGGAGGTGAAGAAGCCAGCAATGATCATCTTGCCATCCGGCTGCACTACCGTAGCCAGCACAAAGTTGCCGACGACATTGGCATTGAGCGAGTCCAGATCCCCTGGGGCTGCTGCTACCACAGTGGCCACCTGCACGGGAGCGCCACTGCTGAGGCCATTGGTGGTGACTGCGGCGTACAATGCACCCGGAGTGAGTCCGGAGAGGTTGGTCACGGTCAAGGAATTCGCACTGGCGGCGGTAACGGTACCCGTGCCGGTGGGTGTGAAGGCCACTGTGTTATTCCCCGGCGTAGGGCTGAAATTGGAACCTGTGAGAATCAGTGTCGTCGTAGTCATCAAAAGATTGGCGGCGGACATGGTCACATTAGCGGGGGCGACTGTAATGCTGAAGGTGGCTGTCCCCTCGTTGTCGGCAGCATCCTTGGCTGTGACAGTCACCGTCGTCACTCCGATGGGGAAGATCATGCCGCTGGGATGCGAATAAGTAATGCTAGTGACCTCCACATTGTCTGTTGCCGTGGCCGCCGGGTAAGTGACGACCGCACCATAAACCCCTGTGGCCTCCACAGCCCTGGATCCCGGAGGCGTGACCTCGGGAGGTGTGATGTCGAAGTAGGACAGAGTCACAGGCACCGTGGTCACCCTGCCGCCAGCGAAGACCTTCACGGACCCCGTGTAAATCTCCCCGATCTCCAAGGAAGTCAGATCAAGATGCAACATAAAGACCGCAGTGTCAGCGATGCCCCCTTGCTGACTCAGTTCCACACTGGCCGTCATCGCTGGAATATCGGAGCCAGTCGCCGTGACGTGCAGCCAGGGACTCTGGCTCTCCACTGTTACCACTAGGCTGCTGACTCCCGGCTCGAGATTCTCCACCGAGAATTGGGCGCTCAAGGGTTCGTCCGTCAGGGGTTCCCAGTTTAGGGGACTGCCAGACATGCCGCCACTGACAGGCGTGAAGGCCAGCGCAGGCTCTTTTTGCGGCTCGTAGCTCCCTGCTGACCAGCCTGCTGCGGTGAATGCGGCGCACTGCTCAGTGTCCAGGGTGATGTAGTTGTTATGGACGGTCAAGTAGGTGAGCAGGGGGAGGTCCAGGACGGCCTGGGGCACCCGGCCTGCGAGTTGATTGTGCTCCAAGGCCAGCTCTTCCAGGTTGTGGAGTCCTCCCAGTTCCCCAGGGATGCTGCCGCTGAGCTGATTTCCTTCCACACCGAGGCCGATCAGGTTGGTCAGGCCTCCCAGGGAAGCTGGGATGGCCCCTGTGAGTTGATTGGCGCTGAGAAACAGCTCCTCCAGTGAGGCGAGGTTGCCCAGAGCTGCCGGGATCTGCCCGGTGAGCTGATTGCCGTCGATGAAGAGCATTTGGAGCTGTGTGAGGCCGCCCAGCTCAGCAGGGATCGTCCCCGTGAAAAGGTTGTCATTGAGTTCCAGCCTGACCAGTTGCGCCAGACTGCCCAGAAACGCCGGAATGCTCCCCGAGAGCTGGTTTAACGACACACTGAAGATCTGGAGTTGCTGCATTCCGGATAGCGTGGCGGGGATGTTCCCGGTCAGTTGGTTATCCGGCAGCCACAACTCCCGCAGATTGACGAGATTCCCGAGTGAGGCAGGGATCTCGCCAGACAACTGGTTCTGGTGCAAGCCCAGCGTTATCAGGCTGGTCAGATTCCCCAAGGAGCTGGGAATGCTGCCTGTGAACTGGTTGTCTCCCAAGCCCAAATGCTGGAGGCTGCTGCAACTGCCGAGGGAGGTGGGAATGCTGCCGCTTAGCTGGTTGCTACCGAAGTAAAGTGATTCGAGCTTGGTAAGGTTACCAATCGAACCAGAGAGCGTGCCGCTCGCATTGATGCCGACGCGCCCCAACGACATGACATTGCCGCGTTCGGTAACTACCGGTGAGCCATCGATTGGAGAAGTGCCAGTTGAATATTGGTCGACGCCCACACCGGCCCAAAAAAGATCAGGATTCAACCATCCGGTCTTGTTGGTCCAGGCTGACCCGTTGGCGTCTCCATAGATGCTGACCAGGGCATTATATTCTGAGGAAGGAATTACGTCCTCCATGCCGATGACGTTTTGCGCCGAAGCGCCCCGCGCCGCGAACATCAGCACCCAGATCAGCGCGATGTAGCTTATCTTGATAAAGGATGTTGGGTGGTTAGTCCGACATGGGGTGAATCGAGAGAGGCTGTGGACGAGAATGCTTAACTGCATTCGAAACGAGGAGTGTGTGTTCATGGGGAGATCAGAGACAGGGGCGAGTGACTCCATTGGAGTGGTAGGCTGGGAGTTGTTCGAAATGGGTGCACCGCTGACAGATTCCACGCCCATGACAGCGCATCCGCTTCGGAGTGCGCTGGTCCCCACCCTGCGGGCGGTCCCGTGGGCAGCGGATGAGATGGGGCGTGTGCTGAAATCATGTCATCAGGTGATACCCAGCCCAGCGTCTCTGCGTCACAGACTATTTTCCCTGCCTCGGCTTGGATGCTGCTTGCTACATTGGGCGCGACCCGCCATAGGATCGGAACGACTCCTTCATGGAAGACCAAGATCCCACTCTGAAGATTCCAATGCACGCCGCGCCGCCCCCGGAGGGCGTGTCGGACTCGCAGATGCAAAATCTCATGGCCGCAGGCGCGGGGGCCTTTGACACACAACCGACCAGCCCCTCGCGCCAGTGGCAGCCGCCCACGGTGGCGCAGCTCCAGCAGGCGCTGCCGCAGTATGAGATCACAGCCTTGATCGCCCGGGGTGGCATGGGGGCGGTGTACAAGGGCACGCAGAAGGCGCTGAGGCGGGCCGTGGCCATCAAGGTGCTGCCGCCGGAGATGGAGGACGAGGACATGCAATTTGCGGCACGCTTTCAGCATGAGGCGCAGGCCATGGCCCAGCTCTCACACCCGAACATCGTGGCGGTGTTTGAAGCGGGGGAGGTGTACAGCAGCCCTCTCGCTCCGCGAGAGGAGTCTCCAGCATCCGTCGGCGATGCGCGCACCCCGAGTCCGGGTGATGTGCCTGCGGACGGAAGCGCAAAGCTCATCTCGCAGGAGCGAGAGGGCTACCGTACCGCTCCATTGCTCTACTTTGTGATGGAGTTCATCGAAGGCACGGACCTCGCACAGCTCATCGCCAGCGAGGGACGTGTGGAAGCGCCGCGCGCCATCCAGATCATCACGGCGGTGTGTGAGGCACTGGCCTTTGCGCATGAGGAGGGCATCGTGCATCGGGACATCAAGCCCTCCAACATCAT
>DNXB01000204.1 GCA_003506995.1 Verrucomicrobiales bacterium | reverse complement strand
CCGCGCCTCCTGGCCGTGAATGATCTTGAAGGAGCGCTCCTGGTGCTTTCGTTCATCCGTCATGCGCGCACTGCTCACCCTCGCCCTGTCATCCTCTCTCGCCCTGGCAGACCTGCCTGATCCTGTCGCAATCACCGCCGCCATGAAAAAGGCGGTCGTTTACGCTCACACCCACCTCGCTCGTGAGGGCGGCTATGCTTCTTCTTATGACAAGGAGGGCAAGATTGGCGAAGTGGAGCACGGTGAATCGCCCACGATCATTTCCATCCAGCCGCATGGCACCACGACGATGGGTCTGGCGATGCTGAAGGCTTATCAGGCCACGGGTGACGAAGTTTTCCTCAGCGCGGCCAAGGATGCCGCCAAAGCGCTGCTCAAATGCCAGCTCGCTTCGGGCGGCTGGGGCAGCGACTTCGATTTCGAGCCTGCGAAGGCCAAAAAATACCATCTGCGCAGCGATCTCGAAGCTGGCGACAAAGAACCCGGCAAGCGCAACAACTCCACCACGCTCGACGACAACAAGACGCAGTCGGCGCTGCTCTTTCTCCTCGAAATGACACACGAACCGGCCTGCAAGGACGATGCGGAACTGAAACGCTGCACCAAGATCGCCTTCGATGCCCTGCTCGCCGCCCAGGCACCGATTGGCGCCTGGCCACAGCAGTTCAGCGGCCCCGCTGATGCCACCGCGCCCGTGCTGAAGGCCAGCTATCCTGCCGAATGGTCACGCACTTTTCCGAAGGCGAAGTACACTGGCTTCTACACACTCAACGATGGCAACCTCGAACGCATCGCGCACTTGCTGTTCCGCGCCTACGAACTCGAAAAGGACGAGCGCTACATGAGCGCGTTGAAGAAACTCGGCGAATTCCTCATCCTCGCCCAAATGCCCGAGCCACAGCCGGTTTGGGCCATGCAATACGATCACGACATGCATCCGGCGTGGGCGCGGAAATTCGAGCCGCCGTCCGTCACCGCCTATGAAACCGTGGGTGCCATGGAAGTGCTGCATCAGCTCTGGGTGCTCACCGGCGATGATAAATACCTCGCGCCGATCCAGCCTGCGCTCGCGTGGTTTGAGCGCTCGAAGCTGCCGGACGGTGAATACGCACGCTTCTACGAGTTGAAGACGAACAAGCCGCTGTTCTTCGTCAAAGACACCTACGAGCTGACTTATGACGACAGCGACCTGCCCACGCATTACTCCTTCAAGGACGACCGCCAGGACGACCTCGACACGTTTAAGAAGAGGCTGGCTCAAAGCCGTGAGGAGTTGCAGCGCAAGCTCAGCGGACCGCAGACGCCCAAGGAATGGGCCAGCCGCGCCAAAGGAGCCGCCGCCAAGGCCCAGAAAGCCGCTGACGCTCTCGACAGCGAAGGCCGCTGGCTCAAGGACGACCGCATCGACGGCGGTGAGTTCGTCAAAAACCTGAACGCCATGGCCTATTACGTCGAGGCGGTAAAAAAGGGCTCCAATCCATGAACGAGTGATCCGTGCGGGCAGCCCGGCCGCGTTTCTGGAGTCGCGAGTTTAATTGTGCTCGCCGAGTGAAGCCGTGCGGGTCATATTAACCCATGGCTGAAGAACTTACCCCTGAAGAGGACTCCCCGTTTGATGTGCCCAGCATTGAGGAGATGACCTCCTATCTGCCGCAGTTCAAGTTTGAAAAACTGGCGGCATGCGGCGGCATGGGCGCGGTGTACAAAGCCTGGCAGGACAGCCTGGCCCGCTGGGTGGCTGTGAAAATCCTGCCGCCGAAGTTTGGCGCGGAGCCTGAGTTTGCCGAGCGTTTTAAAACCGAGGCGCGGGCGATGGCGAAGCTCAATCACACGAATATTGTGGGCGTGTACGACTTTGGTATCACGCCAGGCGGTCATTTGTTTCTCGTCATGGAATGGATCGAGGGGCGTTCGCTACATGATCTCATCCACAAGACCACCCTGCCGCTGCGCAAGGCAACGAACCTGGCCATCCAGCTCTGCGAGGCGCTGAGCTTCGCGCATGAGCACGGCATCATCCACCGCGACATCAAGCCGGGCAACATCATGGTCAATGATGCGGATCATGTGAAGGTGGCGGATTTCGGCCTCGCACGACCGCCCAACGAGGCCGAGGAGGACAATCCGATGGGGACGCCGGACTATGCCGCGCCGGAGATTTGCGGTGGCAGCGTGACGGACCACCGCGTGGACATTTTCGCGGTCGGAGTGGTGTTGTATGAGATGCTCACCGGCCGTGTGCCGGAGGTGCCCAGGCGTCCGGTCACGTTGTATGCCAAGATCTCGTCCCGGTGGGATGAGATCATCGCCAAGGCCATCCACACCGACCCTGACAAGCGTTACCAGGACGCGGGTGAGTTTCGCGCTCACATCAACATGGCGATGAAGCAGGAGGCGGGCATTCCCATGCCGGATGCGCAAGATCCCAGGACGAAGGGACCACCACCGAAAAAGAAGTCTCCTCCGATGACGCAAAAGCAGCAAATGGTGCTGACCTTTGGCTTCGTGGGGCTCGTGCTCGCCGCGTTGCTTGCGCTTATTTTCTGGCCCACCTCCCGAAACACTTCCGCCATGGCCGCAGGTCCGGTGGAGGCGACGGCGGCGGAGATCCAGCAGGTGATTTCGACGCTGGAGAAAAACGATTCGGAACTCACCCGGCTTCTCAGTTCCTTCGCGGAGGACTGGGCGGCCAGCGGGGCCGACAAAAACCCTGTCACGGCCGAAAAACTGCGCTCGGCGCTGAACACGGCGGTGCAGGCGAAAACGAAGGACCGGGCGGAGGCCGCCAGGCGCGCGGAGATCCTGGCTGCCGAGCTGGCGAAGCTACAAGGAGCGCCCACCTTGAAAGCGCTCAAGCAGGCAGCGGGGAACTGAGATTCAGCACGCTTTCCAAAATCAGACGCCGCCCCCTGTGTCCAGGCGGCCGCGGCGTGATTTGCGCCCGTGAGCGCACAAAATCAGCGGAAGCTTTTCGCGAAGTCGTCGGAGGTCGCCTTGGCGACGACCTTGGTCTTCTGGAAGGTCGATTGCTCGCCCTTCTCAATGAGGATGCGCTCGTAGTCGGCGGAGGACATCGGCAGGTCGATGGTTTTGTCCTGCCAGGTGGACAGAAGGATCGCATTGGCCAGTTCGACGCTGCGGATGCCTTCCTCGGCGGGGGAGAGCAGTTTTTCGCCCTTCAAGATCGCGTTGGTGAAGTTTTGCAGGATCTCGACGTGCTGGCCGCCGGTTTGATCGACGGGGATGTCCATGTGCCAGCTTTCCGGCATGGCGAAGGCGGCCTCGGCCTCCATGCAGAACTTGCTCATCGGCTGGCGGTTGCGCTGGAAGTGGATGCGGGTGCCGTCGGTGACGGTCACGCGGCCCTGCTCGGCGGAAATTTCGAGCTTGTTAATGCCCGGCGCCTCGCCGGTGCTGGTGACAAAGGTGGCCGTGGTGCCGTTGTCATACTGCATGATGGCGGTCACATCGTCCTCGACCTCGATCTCATGGAAGCGGCCGAACTGGCAGAATCCGCGCACCTTTTGCGGCATGCCGAAGAGCCATTGGAAGAGGTCCAGGTTGTGCGGGCATTGATTCATCAGCACGCCGCCGCCCTCGCCCTTCCAGGTGCCGCGCCAGCCGCCGGTGGCGTAGTAGTAGTTCGTGCGGAACCAGTTGGTGACCTCCCAGTGGACGCGGCGCACCGCGCCGATCTCTCCGCTGTCGATGAGATCCTTGACCTTCTTGAAACAGGCGTTCGTGCGCATGTTGAACATGGCGGCGAAGATTTTGCTCTTGTCCGTGTGCGCGGCGACCAGGCGCTCGCAGTCGGCCTTGTGGACGGAGATCGGCTTCTCCACCAGCACGTTCAATCCGGCCTTGAGCGCCTCGATGCCGATGGTCGTGTGGCTGAAATGCGGCGTGCAGATGAGGATCGCGTCGATGTGGCCGCTGCGCATCATCAGGTTCACATCGGTGAAGGCTTTCTCGCCCTCGATCAGGTTCGGCAGGGTGCCGACGCTCTCGCACAGCGCGGTGACGCGCAGTCCTGGCACCTTGCCCGAGCGAATGTTCGCGAGGTGTGCCTTGCCCATGTTTCCAAGTCCAACAATGCCAATTCTGACGGTTTCCATGGCGCGAGCCTAGCGGGGCAAACAAGGCGGTCAAGCGACTCAACAGTTGCACCGTGGCTCCCAAGTGACACTTTTGCCCNNCGGCATCATCGGCCTCGACACCTCGCATTCGGAGCAGTTCACGCTGCGCATGAACGACCCCGCCAACCCGAATCACATCCCTGGGGCGCGGGTGGTCGTGGCCTTCCCAGGCGGCAGTCCCGACATTGAGGAAAGCAAAAGCCGCGTCGAAGGCTTCACCACCACCGTGCGGGACAAGTTTGGCGTGCGCATCGTCGGCAGCGTGGCGGAAGCCTGCAAGGACGTGGATGCCATCCTGCTCCTCAGCCTGGAAGGCCGCCCTCGTCTGGAGCAGATGAGGCAGATCATCGCCGCAGGCAAACCGGTGTTCATGGACAAGCCCGTGGCGGCCTCCTTGAAAGACGCGGTGGAAATCTACCAGCTCGCCACCACCGCCCAGGTGCCGGTTTTCAGCTCCTCCGCCGTGCGCTGGTATCCTGGCGTGCTTGAGGTTGCCAATGCGGAGCCAACACCGGCCCGCGGCGTGATTTCCTACGGTCCGGCGCATGAGCTGCCGCATCATCCCGATTTGTTCTTCTACGGCATCCATCCCACGGAGGCGCTCTTCACCGTCATGGGGGGCGGCTGCCTTTCCGTGACGCGCGCCACCACGCCCTCGGCCTCCGTCGTCGTGGGCCTCTGGCCGGGCGACCGCACCGGCACCCTGCATGCCATTCACGAGGGCGCGAAGGCTTACAAGCTCATCCGCTTCGGCGACACGCAGGTCTTCGAGCAGAAGTCCGAGGGTGATTACACGCCGATGCTGCGCGAGATCATCAAATTTTTCCAGACGAAGCAGGCTCCCGTCTCGCCAAGGCAAACGCTCGAAATTTACGCCTTCATGGAGGCTGCCGAGGAGAGCAAGCGCCGCGATGGCCAGTCCGTCACCCTGCGCGAAGTCATGGTCAAATCCGGTGCTCCTGAAGCCTGGCTGCCCGAGGACGGCAAAACCAAGCCTGAGCAGCCCAAGTCCGTGCCCAAAGACCTGCCGCAGCCGGGGGACTCGTGACTCACTCCGCGTTCTGCACCTGCTCGCGGATCTTCTCCAGCTCGGTCTTCGCGGTGACGACGTGATGGGCGATCTCGGCGTTGTTGCACTTGGATCCCATCGTGTTGAACTCGCGGAAGAACTCCTGCAGCAGGAAATCGAGGCTGCGCCCGGCAGGCGCGTCGGCGTCGAGATAAGCGCGGAACTGCCTCACATGGCTTGCCGCACGCGTGAGCTCCTCGGAGATGTCGGCGCGGTCCGCGAAGAGGGCGATCTCTTTGACCAGGCGCTCGTCATCAAGCGGCAGCGGCAGTCCGGCGTCATCCAGCCGCTGGCGCAGCAGTTTGCGCTGTTGTTCGGGCACGGTGGCGGCTTTTTCACGGATCGATTCCAACAGCGATTCGATCACGCGGAGGCGCGTTTCGATGTCCGTGCGCAGGCTGCCGCCTTCTGCCGCTCGCATGGTGTTCAACTGCTTCAAGGCAACGGCCAGCGCCTCCTGTACCGGCGGCCAGGCATCCTCGGTCGCGATCTCCGCCTGCGCCTGGGTCACCACACCGGGCATGCGGGTGATGTCCGTCAGCGAAATCTCCGGCGGAATGTCCAGCTTCAGCGCCAGCGTGTGCATGGCGTGAAAATAATGCGCGGCCAGCGCGTGGTCGATCCGCACGGCGTCTGCAGCCGCTCCCGCCGCCTCCCGGCGCACCGCCACGTTCACCCGCCCGCGTGAAACGGCGGCCGCAACCTCCGTTCGCACCGCATTCTCCAGCTCGGCCAGCTCACGCGGCAGATTCACCGCCACTTCGAGCTGTTTGCGGTTCACGGAACTGCATTCCACGCTCCAAGTCACGCCTTCCCGCTGCGCCTCGCCCCGGCCAAATCCTGTCATGCTTTTCATAGCCTTCAGATGGAGCGAAATCCGGCTCTGGTAAAGTCTTGGATGAGCGGGATGCAGATTCGCCGAGATTCCGATTTGCATCCCCCGGCGTGCTCCCTAGTCTCGCCCACCCTATGGCAAAAACGGCTCTCGGAAAAGGACTCGGCGCGCTCATTTCGGCACCTTCGGCGGTGTCCGGAGTTTCGCGCCTGCCTGCCCTCGCGCAGCCCGCCCCTGGAGACGTGGTGAACCGCGTCACGCTGGATCAGATCGTCCCCAGCCCGCTGCAGCCGCGCAAAGAATTCCAGCCCGAGCAGCTCACGGAGCTGATGGAGTCCATCCGCGAGCACGGCATCATCCAGCCGCTCATCGTCCGCCGTGTGAACGGCAAGCTGGAGCTCATCGCCGGGGAGCGGCGCTTCCGTGCCTCACGCGAGCTGGGCCTCAAGGAAATCCCCGTCATCATCCGCGAAGCCTCCGACAAGGACGTGCTGGAGATGGCGCTCATCGAAAACCTTCAGCGCGAGGGTCTGAACCCCATTGAGGAAGCCCAGGCATACTCCCGCCTGGCGAAGGACTTCAATATGCGCCAGGAGGACATCGCTCAGCGGGTCGGCAAGAACCGCGCCACCGTGGCCAACACGATGCGCCTGCTCGACCTGCCCGTGGGCATTCGTGAAATGCTCGCCGGCTCCAAGCTTTCCACCGGCCACGCCAAGGTGCTGCTCATGCTCAAAAAGCAGGACGAGCAGGAACGCGTCGCCCAGCAGATCATCAGCAAAGGACTCACCGTCCGCGCCACGGAAAAGGTGATTGATGCCATCCTGCATCCCCCACCGCCGCCCAAACCGAAGCCGACGGAGACGGAATTCGCCCGCGCCATCGAGACCGTGGAGCAAAAGCTCATCCAGCATCTCACCACCAACGTCAGCATTCATCACGCCGAGAAAAAAGGCCGCATCGAGATCGACTACTACGGCTCGGACGATCTGAACCGCATCCTGGCCCTGCTGGGTGTCGAAGAGGAAGCCTTCGTGGAAGAATAAAAGCGGCTTCGCCGCCAATGACGAATTCCGAATGAAGAATGACGAAACAGCTTCGCCGCTCCTCAACCTGAGAAAGTTTCCGGCTCTTTCGTCATGCGTCATTGATTCGCTTCGCTCACACCTGCGGGGCAGCCTGTGGCTGTCTGTCTTGCTTTGCGCGGCTCTGCATTTGTCATTCATCGTCAGTTGCAGCCCCGCCAGCAGTGCGGATGACAGCGATGTCCGCGTCTTCCTCACACGCTACTTCTCCACCTGGTCGGCCAAGGACATGGACGGCTACGGCGCGTGCTTTCATGAGCAGGCCCGCGTCACCTTCGTGCAGCAGGGCATGCCGCAGAGCCAGGGACTCACAGATTTCCTGCACGGCCAGAAGCTCAGCCATGCCACCGCCTCCGCGCCCATGACCGAGGTGCCCACAGACATGAAGATCCTGCGGGATGACCGCACCGCGCAGGCCAGCGTGCGCTGGAAGCTCACCAAGGGCGCCGAGATCACCACCGGCACCGATTGTTTCACGCTCATCAAGACTCCCACCGGCTGGAAGATCATGAGCCTCGTCTTTTACAACGACTGAGCACCCACTGCGAACAGAGAACAGAGAACCCACCGCATGTCCCGCTCTCCATCCAAACCTCCCGCTCCAACGGCAGACCACACCGCCTCCGCCCGAAGCACACGCATCTTCCTCGGCACCTCGTGTTTCCTTTCCGGAGCCGCGATCATGGTCATCGAGATCTGCGCCTACCGGCTGCTCGCGCCCTTTTTTGGGAACAGTGTCTATACCTGGACCGCCCTGATCGGCGTCGTCCTCATTGCTTTCAGCGTCGGCGGTTATTTGGGCGGGCATCTGGCGGACCGGAAGATGGCGCTCGACCTCCTCGGCTGGCTGCTGGCCGGTTCTGCGGTGCTGACGTTCTTCATTCCCGCCCTGCACACCGTGTTTGCCCTGGGGCTGAGCGCGCATGGCCTCATTGCGGGACCGGTGATGATCTCGTTGCTGCTCTTCGCGATTCCCGGCGTGCTGCTCGGCGCGGTTTCACCGGCGGCGGTGCGGTTTTACAGCCTCACGCTCAAAGACACGCACGTCGGCGCCGCCGCAGGCACGATCAGCATGCTCGGTTCGCTCGGCAGCTTTGTCGGCACCTTTCTTTCCGGCTTCTTCCTGCTTTCCACCTTTGGCGTGCGCAGCATTTTCTTCGGCACGGCGGCGGTGCTGCTCGTGCTGGCCGTCATCGCCTTCCTGCTGGCCAAAAACTCGCTCAAGCAGCAGGCACCGGTGATCCTGAGCGGCATCTTCGCCTTCTCGATGAGCTGGATGACCGCCCCTAAACCCAAGCCGGGTGTCATTTACGAGCATGAGTCGTTTTATCATCACATCGAGGTCAGCGAGCAGCAGGAAGGCAAGGTGACGCGCCGCGTGCTCCAGCTCGACTCCACCATGGAAGGCGGCATGGACGCGAACACGGGTGATCTCATCCTTCCTTATCAGGAATACTGGAAGCTCGCCCTGCTGCGCGAACCAGCCAAAGTCAGCAGCGCCTTGTTCATCGGGGCCGGAGCCTTCGGCATGCCGGAGAATGTCTCGCGGGATTTCCCTGAAGCCGTCGTCGATGTCGTCGAAATCGACCCCCAGGTCATCGAAGTCGGCCGCAAGTTCTTCAAGCTCGACGAGTTTCCCCGCGTGAAGGCCCATGCGGGAGATGCGCGCCGCTTCCTGCTGACGAACGAAGACAAGAAATGGGATCTCATCTTTGGCGACGCCTACAACGGCATCCGCCAGATCCCGCCGCATCTCGCCACGCAGGAGTTTTACCAGCAGATCGCCGATCGTCTCGAACCGAAGGGCGTGTTTATCATGAACCTCATCGCCGCCGTCACCGGGCCGAAGTCTGAGCTGACCTCCGGCATGCTCGCCACCCTGCGCAAGGCGTTCCCGTATGTGGAGGTCTTCTCCGTCGGTTATCGCCGTGATGAAACGCAAAACGTCATCCTCATGTGCTCGCGCGAGCCATTGAAGCCGCTGATAGCCGACCGCTACGTCACTGCTGGCTCCTGGCAGGAGCGTCTCATTCGCACCCACGTCCCCGCCGGGACAGTGCCTCGCTCTGACTACGTCTTCACCGACGACCACAATCCCGTCGATGCCATCATCGCCCGCGGGTTGCTGGAGTGAAAGGAGCTACTCTTCCCGTTTCGGGGTGCGGAACACCAGCACAGGAAAAGCAAACAACAGCACTGCATTCATGATCTGGTGGATGTCGATGGCCTGCTCAGCGCTGATGGAAGGAATCAGCTGTCTTCCATATCTGAAGAGAAGCACGAACAGCAGGTGCACCAAGGCGAGATAGAACAATA
>DNXB01000585.1:319-2532 GCA_003506995.1 Verrucomicrobiales bacterium | reverse complement strand
ACTTGTTTGCCCGCCAGATCGCCGACCCAGAACTCCATGATTTCGAGCAGGTCGTCAGGCCGCAGGGCGAGGAAGACATTGCGAAAGACATCGTGCGATGGGAGAGAGTTCCATCCTTACGCTCATCAGTGGTTATGATAATTTGCACAGCGGTTTGTTTACCGCTGATTATCCATACTCAGTTGCTCATTTCATGCGTACGTCCTGGGCCAGCGACTCGTGCAAACAAAGCCGAGGCCGCCAGCAGCGCCGCAGGCAGGGTCGGCGGGCACCAGATGAGGGCGGACTGGAAGGCGAGGAAGCAGATGACGAGTCCGGCAAAGATAAACGCGACGCCACGCAGCAGCGCTTTCTTTTGGGGAACGCGGAACACAAGCCAGAAGCCCCCCAACGCCGCGACAGCCCAGATGATCCACTGAACGTAGGACGGAAGCAGGTGAATGCGCGGCATGGCGAGCACTTGAGCGAGCGCCTGGGCATGCACGCGGGCCAGACCGCCGGTGGCGTCGTCATCGGTGCCGATCACGATGATTTTCCCGCCGCTGAGATGCTGTTTGTCCGCAGCGCTCAGCGCATCGGCCATTTCCACGGTCATCAGATTGAGCGCATCGACCTCGGGGACGGTTTGTTTCGCATCCACGACGAACTCGCCCGATGCATTGAGTGGCGCAAAGCCCCCGTTCGCCAGATACGCTCCCGCGCCCGGCCCCAGCAGCAAACGATGCGTGGCGTAGGGCGTGCCGGAAACACGCGCCAAGGCCTGCGCGAGCACGGTGGGGCGCAAACGGCCGCCTTCCTGCAACGCGTAGGGCAGGAGCGTGCGATCCTCGTCTTTGCGGGCAAAAGTGATGCCGATCTCGGCCTGTCGGCGCAGCAGTTCATCCGGCGCGGTGATCAAAGCTCCCAAAGCAGGCACAGCATCGAACTCACCGCTGAATTTTTCGAAGCGCGGCAGCACATCATCGAGTCTGCCGAGAAAAGCGGGCGACTCGGCACTCGTCGCAAGCTGCGCCTCGACACCCAGCACCGTGCTGGGAAAGGGAATCAACGCCTCTGCGGCTTCACGAACAAACTCAGGTGAAGGGCTGCCCCACATCAGCGTTTCAGGAATCACGAGCACCGCCGGATCGAACGGCTGCAAACCTTTGAGCACCATCTGCCAGTCCAGCGGACGCGGCGGCCAGCCGGCGTATTCGGCCTTGTCCTCCACGCGCATTTTCACCAGCACAACGGGCGTTTCGGCGACAGGCGCGGCCTTTTCAAACCGATCACGGGCATTGGCGACAAGGAAGTCGAGAAACAGCTCGTCAACGCGTTGAAACCGACCGGCCTGATGCTCGCGATCCAGCCACCAGCCGAGGCTGGTGAGAATGACGAGCAGGATGACGGCGCGGATCATGAGTTTCGCGAAAGCTGCTTGGAAAACGTCTCCTCATCCCCTCCCTCTCCTCAATTAGGAGAGGGAAACTGCCTCAGACCGCCCAACCTAGGCGGCATTGGTGGTGGGAACCTCGACAGGAGCATCGTCACGCTTGTCGGCGGCGAACTTGAGACGCTTGAACTCCTCATCGAAGGAAACCTTCACGATGTCGCCATCGCGCACGTCGCCACGGAGCAGGTGCTCGGCCAGCGGGTCCTCGATGTTCTTTTCCACGGCACGGCGCATCGGACGCGCGCCATACTGCGGATCGAAGCCCTCTTTCATGAGGAACTCACGGGCGGTGTCGTCCAACGTGATGTGGATGTTCTTCTTCTTGAGGCGGGCGACGACCTTGGCGACTTCGAGATCGACGATGACGTTGAGCTGGGTCTTTTCCAGCATCTGGAACACCACGATGTCATCCAGGCGGTTGAGGAACTCGGGTTTGAAGAACTTCTTCGCGGCCTCGTTGATCTTGCCCTTGATGCCGGCGTTGTCGGCGCTGTCCTGCTGCATGGCCATGAAGCCGAGGCTGGTCTGGCGCTTGATCTGCTCAGCACCCACGTTCGAGGTGAGGATGACGATGGTGTTACGGAAGTCGATCTTGCGACCGAAGTTGTCGGTGACCTGGCCCTCTTCGAGAATCTGGAGCAGCAGGTGCATCACATCCGGGTGCGCTTTTTCGACCTCGTCGAACAAGATGACGGAATAAGGACGACGACGCACGGCCTCGGAAAGCTGGCCGCCCTCTTCATAACCGACGTAGCCGGGAGGCGCGCCGATCAAACGGCTG
>DNXB01000585.1:0-308 GCA_003506995.1 Verrucomicrobiales bacterium | reverse complement strand
GGGCCGAGGAAGAGGAAGGAGCCGATCGGACGACGCGGGTCTTTCAAATCGGCACGGGAACGACGCAGGGCCTTGGAGATGGCGATGACCGCCTCGTCCTGGCCGATGACCTTGCTCTTGAGCTCGGATTCCATCTTGAGGAGCTTCTCGGCCTCCGCGGTCTCCATGCGCTGAAGCGGGACGCCGGTCCACTTCGAGACGACGGACATGATGTCCTCCTCGGTGACATCGACGATGCGCTCGTGGCTGTTGGCGCGCCAGTGCTCCAGCACGTCGTCGTAGCGCTTCTTCGCGTTTTTCTCGCGGTC
>DNXB01000448.1 GCA_003506995.1 Verrucomicrobiales bacterium | reverse complement strand
GCGGCTTGGCAAATCGCATCCTGCGCAACTTCGATCTCATGCCCGGCGACAGCGCCCTCGTCATCTCCAGCGGCGGCTGCAATGTCGTCCCCGTCGAAATGGCCGAGGAGTTTCAAAAACGCGGCGTCAAAGTTGCCGCCATCATCAGCACCACGCACAGCGAGGCCAGCACCAGTCGCCACCGCGACGGCAAAAAGCTCCAGGACTTCTCCGACATCGTCCTCGATACCGGTGCCCCTGTTGGCGACGCCATGATCAAGATCGAAGGCCTCGAAACACCCGTCGCCCCCGGCAGCACCGTCGGCGGCTGTTTGCTCGTGAATGCTATCAAAGCCGAAGTCGCTGATCGTCTTACCAAAGCCGGTCAGCCACCGAAGGTTCTCACCGCCGGAGCCGTCGTCGGTGCCGCGAAAGCCACCGAGCTGTTTGAAGCCGCGTATGACGAGCATGCTCGGCGAATCTCACGCTACTACGCAGGCTTGGGTTCTTGATCAAACAATGTACAAAACGCTACAGATTATTTCCTGGCTGCTACAGCTCATTATCGTCCTGGCGCTGCTGACGTTTTTGTTTGGTTTGTGTTGGTTCGCTTATGATCTTACCAAAGAGGGTATCTCCAGCAATGGAATGACTTGGGAGTCGGTGCCACCAGGTGGGTGGAGTAAATGGCGGAGAGAGCAATGGCTGGGTGCGTTACCAGAATTGATGCTCGTCGAAGGGGTGCTTGGTCTTTTCATTTGGCCGCTTCTGGTCTTTTTGAGACGTTTGTTCGGGCGATTTCCCGCGCTTACATCCTGATGCGTTGCACCTTCCCGCCGCGGCGGTTGTCCTTTGCGGCTCGTTCGTAGCAGAAGCCTCCAGCTTGGCGTTTCATACACTCACCATGAAATCCAAACCGCTTCGCACCTCCGTCATTGGTAGCTATCCTTTTCCCGGCTGGCTTGAATTCTCCGCGCAGCATCTCGGCAGCTTCGGATCGGCTGACATCGCGGAAATGCAGGACGACGCGGCGCAGGTGGCCATCCAGGATCAAATCGCCGCCGGGCTGGATGTCATCACGGATGGCGAGCAGACGCGTTTCGACTTCAATCTGTCGTTTTACGGCTTCATCGAAGGCATCGCGCTCGAACCGGCCAGTCCACGACGCTTCGGGCCGCCTGCGCACGATCAGCGTGGCAAACACGAGATCACCGGTGAGCTGCGTGCGCCGCGCGGTTTGGGCGCGGTGGAGGAATTTCAGCGTTTGAAGCGACTCGCGGCCCACACCGGCAAACGCCTCAAAGTCTCCGTGCCCGGTCCCTACACGCTCAGCGGCCGGCTTTCGCCGAACTCACAGTACAAAGACCGTTACGCCATCACGGAGGCACTTTTGCCCATCGTGAGCAAGGAGATCGCCGACCTCGTCGCGGCGGGTGCGGAGGAAATCTGCGTCGATGAGCCCAGCATGAGCTGCTACGGCTACCGCGAGGACACGAAGCGCTTCGTGGACATCTTCAACCGCACCGTCGCCAGCGGTTACGGCAAGGCCCGCATCTGCACGCACCTCTGCTTTGGCAATTTCAAAGGCCATCCCGTCGGCTGGCGCAAATACGCGCCCCTCTTCCCCGCCTTCCTCGATCTGCATGCCGACGAGGTCCACGTCGAGATGGCAAATCGCGAATACGCGGAGCTGGAGGTCATCAAGCCGATGGTCGAGCGCTACGACGTCGCCGTCGGCATCATTGACGTGAAGAGCTACCACATCGAAACGCCCGAGCAGATCGCCGACGTGGTGCGTGCCTGTTTGAAGCATGCGCCAGCGGACAAACTCGTCTTTGCGCCCGATTGCGGCCTCTCACAGACCGCACGCTGGGCGGCGAAAAAGAAGCTCGCCAGCATGTGCGCCGGTGTTAGCCTCGTGAAGCATGAACTGGGACTTTGATTTTATTGGTGTTCCAACCAAAGCCACACCTGCCGGGTGTGTGATTGTTCTCGTGGGAATCGCTTTGGTCGGTTACTCGCTGGCTTGCGGCTGGGTTTGTTACTTGGCCGTTCAATCCACAGAAATTGAGGACAAAGGAAGCCTGCTGCGGTTCTACGGCATCTCTTGCGTTGTTTCCCTTGTCGGCGGCATCTGGCTGCTGCGCTTCGGTTCGAGAAAGGCATTGGAGGCTGACATGGGCAACCCCGATGACGGACCGATCATGCGCTAAGGCCCGCTGATTTCCACGAGGTCATCGCTTCCGGCCAGAAAGCCCAGCGCGGTCTGCAAGTGCTTGGAGAGGATCGCTTGCAACGCGGCTTCGGACGTGTTGCCACAGGTCAGCCAGATGATTTTAGGCGGGCTGCCCAGTCGGTGCTGCAAATCGACGAAATCCCGGTCCTTCGTCATGACGATCACGCCTGCGCTTCTGGCTTGCTCAAAAATGACCGCATCTTCGGCATCGCGGAGACCCACATCTCGCAGCGCTGACGCAGTCACTCCTGGAAACTGCTGGTCGATCCAACGCGCCAGCCTTGGTGAAAGCTGCGCATCAAGCCAGAGATTCATGCCGCTGCCAGCACAGGGTGATCGACGCGCTGACGGGCATAAGCGACAGCCGCTTTGATGTCATCAGCCTCAAGATCTGGCATCTCGTCCAGAATCTCGGCATGGCTCAGCCCGTTGCCAATCAGATCAAGCACATCCGCCACGCGGATGCGCATCCCGCGGATGCAAGGGCGGCCTCCGCATTGCCTGGGATTGACCGTGATGCGGCTGAGCAGGGTGTTCATGCGCGGATGCTATCCGCCTGGGGGCTGGAAATCAACCTGTGAAACAACCCGCCCTGCCTGCTTTGCCTACGCGATCTTCACCACGCCGACCGTCGTGTTGTCCTGCCGGTCGTTGTTGATGCGGCGGATGGCGAAGATGATGGCGTCGGCGATCTTGTCCGCCGTGGTGTGCTTGCCGAAGCTGAGCAGTTCTTCCAGGGCCTTGTCAGTCAGCGTGAAAATGCCGTCGCTGGCGGAGATGACGATGTCGCCTGATTTCAGCGGCATGGGCTCGGCGGGGGCGTCGATCATCATCAGGGGCATGCCCAGCAGCGCGGCCTGAAGCGTGTGGCGGTCGGGGTGGTTCGCGGCCTCCTCGTGGGTGATCTCGCCGCGATCGGCACGGGCGTCGATGAGCGGGGAGAGGCTGTGGTCGGCGTTGAGACGGATTAATTCGCCCTCACGGAATAAAAACAGCGGCGAGTCGCCCACGCTGATCCATTGCAGGGTCTTCGGAGTGATGAGCGCGCCCACCATCGTGGTGCCCATGGGCGGGGCCACGCTGGGCATGCGGCTGGTGATGAAGCCGAGCGTTTCGTTCGCGGTCTCGACCGCGTGCTTGAGCTTCCAGGCCACCGGCCCGTCCTGCTCGTGGAAGGCGCGCACAAAGGCGTTCACCCCGATGTAGCTGGCCACGCTGCCGCCAGCGTGTGCTCCGAGGCCGTCGCCCACGACAAGGAGCAGGCGTTCCAGGCTGCGCTCCTCCGGCTCGGCGGCGTCGGCAAAGGCATAGTAGTCCTCCTGGTTGTCGCGACGACCGCGATACTGGCGTGCGGCGAAATCCTGCTCCTGCACAAAGGCGGGCGGCTCGGTTTCAAACAGGGGGACTCGATCGGTCAGGACGGTGGTGGCGCTCACTCGGCAGAAAACTGGTAAATCGTGGTGCTTTGAAAGGTCTCGCCCGGGCGCAGGATCACGCTGGGAAATTCCGGTTTGTTCGGGCTGTCGGGATAGTGCTGGGTTTCGAGGCAGAATCCGTGGCGGGCTTTGTAAACATGACCGCCCTTGCCGTTCACCTCTTTGAGGTGATTTCCGGTGTAAAGCTGCACGCCGGGCTCGGTGGTGACGACCGTCATCACTCGGCCACTGGCCGGCTCCTTTACAACGGCGGCGATCTTCTGGCCCTTGCTGTAGGAGAGAACGTAGTTGTGATCGTAACCGATGCCTTGGATCAACGGTTTGAAGTCCGCGCCGATGCGCTCGCCAATCGTGTGCGGCGTGGTGAAATCCAGCGGCGTGCCTTTGATGCTCACGATCTCGCCAGTGGTGATCAATTCGTCATCCGTGGCGGTGATCTGCTCCGATGGAATCGTCAGAATGTGGCTGAGAATGTCGCCACTGCCTTCCCCGGCGAGGTTGAAGTAGGCGTGGTTGGTGAGGTTCAGGACGGTTGGCTTGTCCGTGGTGGCCTGGTAGTCGATTTGCAGGCCGTTGTCCTTCGTGAGCGTGTAGGTCACGGTGCATTTCAGCGTGCCGGGAAAGCCTTCCTCACCATCGGGGCTGGTGTAGCTGAGCTCCACGCCATCGGCGATCTCCTTCGCGGCCCACACTTTTTTGTTGAAGCCGAGTTTGCCGCCGTGGATGTGATTTTTACCGGAATTTGGCGTCACCTTGTGCTCCACACCGTCGATCTTGAACTTTGCGCCGCCGATGCGGTTGGCATAGCGGCCTGTGATGCAGCCGAAGAAGGGATTCTTGGCGAGGTAGCCGTCCAGCGAGTCAAACCCGAGCACCACGTCATCAAACTTGCCGTTTTTGTCCGCAACCTTCAGCGAGACGATGTAGCCGCCCCAGTTGGTGATCTTTGCTTCCATGCCGTTCGCATGGCGCAGCGTGAAAAGCTTCACTTCCTCACCCGCGACAGTTTTCCCCCAAGTCATGGACTCGACAGTGGCGGCATGCGACGGGCTGGCTATCGACATGAGAAGCAAAAGAAGGGTGGAAAGCGCGGGAAAGCGCATGGCGTTGGGTTGGGAAGGTGGGCCGCGAGTGTGGCGGTTCCGGGGGGGCTTCGCAACAAGGTTATTCTGAGTGAAAGTAGCCCTGTTCCTTCGGAACTGGCTCATCTGACTCCTGTTCCGCAGGAACAGGGCTACTTTTCCTGTAACCTCCGCCGCCGCTTTCCCCATGCAGCCGGTGTCATGAACGAATCATCTCCAGATCCCTTCCACGGCCTGAATCCCGCCGACCTCATGGCTGCCGCCGCCATGCCGACGGACGGCGGCGCGGACACGAATCCGCTCACCTCCCGCGATCTTCCTTCGCTGGAGGAAATCGCCGCCGCGTTCCCTGATCTCGAAGTGCTCGACCTCATCGGCCACGGCGGCATGAGCGCGGTGTTTCGCGCCCGACAGCCGAAACTCGACCGCGTCGTCGCACTGAAGGTTCTGCCAAAGTCGCTTGCCGCCACGCCGGGCTTCGCGGAGCGATTTACGCGTGAGGGGCGTGTGCTCGCACGGCTCAGCCACCCGAACATCGTCGCCGTGCATGATTTTGGCGAGAGTGGTGGCTTCTGCTTTCTCATCATGGAATACGTCGATGGCGTGAACCTGCGCCAGGCCATGCGAGCGGGTCGTTTCACGCCGGAGCAGGCGCTGAACATCATCCCCGCCATCTGCGACGCGCTTCAGTTTGCCCACACGCAGGGCGTGCTGCACCGCGACATCAAACCGGAGAACATCCTGCTCGATTCCAAGGGCCGCGTGAAGATCGCCGACTTCGGCATCGCCAAAATCATCAGCGAAGATGCTGGTGATGCCATGCTGCTCACGCAAAGCGGCGCACGACTCGGCACCGCGCCCTACATGGCCCCGGAGCAGATCGAGCAGCCGTCGAGCGTCGATCATCGCGCGGACATCTACAGCCTCGGCGTCGTGTTTTACGAGATGCTCACCGGCGAACTGCCGCTGGGCCGTTTTGCGGCTCCTTCGGAGAAATCAGCGGTCGGCGGCAACATTGACGAGATCGTCTTCCGAGCCCTCGAAAAGGAACGTGGCCGCCGACAGCAAAGCGCGGGTGAATTCAAGACGCAGATCGAAGGTCTCGCCTCCATGCCCGTCTCGACGCAGCGTGCGCTGGCGCGGCGGTTTCAGAGCTTCGAGTACAAATCCAAACGCACGATCTTCGGCAGGCCGCTGCTGCACGTCACGCAGGGCATTGATCCCACGACGGGTGAAAAGCGCGTGGCGCGTGGCATTTTCGCCTTCGGTGAGATCGCGATTGGTGTGTTTGCTTTCGGTGGTTATGCGCGTGGCTGGTTCGCCTGCGGTGGACTGGCCGTGGGTGGTGTGGCGATTGGCGGCTTGAGCATCGGTTTGATATCGTGGGGCGGCCTCGCGCTCGCATTGCTGCTGGCCGTGGGCGGTTTAAGCATCGGTCCGCTGGCGACAGGCGGAGCCGCGCTCGGCTGGAACGCGATGGGCGGCATCGCGATGGGCTGGAACGCCGTCGGCGGCGTCGCCATCGCGCAGCATGGCATGGGCGAAAAAGTCATCGCGTCGGATGTGGTGAAGTCACTCGGCGAAATGCCGCGCGCGTTGCAGATCATGTCGGAGATATCGTGGCTGACCAGCATGGGCGCGTTCTTGTGGCTGCCGCTCATGCTGCCGATGATGCTCGTGCCGTGGTGGGCACGGCGGCAGTTGGAAATTGGTGAAGGAGCGGATCAAATCGCGGCCCGGCGGGTTTCGGCACGCGTGTTCTGGCTGTTTCCCGCGCTCGCGCTGCTTTGCGGCGTGCTGTGGTGGATGCTGCTTCGCTGGACGGCATCCGGCATGGCCGATGCAGCCCGCTTCATCATTCCCACCGTCATTGGGGGCGTGGGCTGCCTTTTCTTCGTGCTCAGCCTGCCGCTATGGCTGCGCCTCGTGCCGATGAACTCCTTTTACGGTGTGCGCCTGCCCTCCACCTTCGCCTCCGATGAGCGCTGGTATGACGTGAATGCCATTTTCGGCAAGCACCTCTTCTGGTGGTCGCTTATGGTCATCGCCGCAGGTCTCGCGGGCTTTTATCAACTGCCGCGCCATCAGGACGCCTATCCTTGGGCGGCCATCACGCTCACGCTGGTCGCCGTCGCGGCCTCCGTGGTCGCGACGCTGTGGTGGATGCGCCAGCATCCCGTCGATGCCCCGGCGCGGAAACGAAATCGGCCCGTTTCCTGGGGCGGGCAGGCCCTCGTGGCCGTGGTGATCGCCATGTTCATCAAGTCGTTCATCGCCGGGGCGTATCGGGTGCCGGTGGGAAGCGAACCCGGTGTTGCCAAGGACAGTCATTGGCTCGCCTCGCATCTCGACACCGGCTTCGAAAAGGGGGATTTGATCCTGTTTGAACACGAAAGCGAGCATTGCTGGATCGCCCGAGTGGTCGAACGTGAGCCCAAAGGCCTGCGGTTGAAGCGTGGAAGCAGTCCTGATGAGTTCTTCGTGCCGTGGGACAAAATCGTCGGGAAGATGCTGTTTTCGCACTTCTCGCCGGATGCTTTGCCGCCATCTGCGTCTTCAAAGGCCGTGCAGACTTCACCAGAAAGCTATGTGGAGGTTCTGGAAGGCACGCAGCACTGGGACGAGTCGCAGCCGCCCGAGCTGAGGTATGTGCAACTCAAACGGCGTGGTGACAAAACATGGCAGGATGAGGTTTACGACACACTGGGCCGTCAGGTGCAGGATGCCCAGGCGCTGCGCCAGGTGAAGGAGTCCTTCCCCGACTTGATCCACACCAGCGATCCCGCGCACGCCGATGAGCGCATGGTGCAGCTTTGGTTCGAGCATGCGGATTTCGATGGCAGAAGCCTGCTTGAGATCCATTTGCTCGATGAATTCGGCCAACCTCTCCGGCTTGCCCATGGCAGGGCTGGTGGTAAACCGCTATCCGTGAAACAACCGCCGCTCCGCAGTTGCAGCCTCGTTCTTGGCCGCAAAGAGCAGCTTCCGCGTCACATCACGGTGGAGCTCGGTTTTAGCACGGGGCCATGGGAACTCTCCAACAAGGTTTCGCCTCAGTTCCAGGGAGAAGAGATGCTGAAAGGTGTCGCAGGCTTCGTCACCGCCACAGGCAATGACAAGGAGGGGCGGGCTTTCATCTCCTGGCACAACGAAAATCTCTTCACGAAGCAGGTGGGCTGCTACGCGATCCTGAAGTCTGGCCGGAAGATCGGCCACTGGGAGGGGGCCGCCTATGGAAGCATGGTGGACGCGCGTTTGGAAAAATACCGTGCGCCAGGCTCCAGGGAAGTCGCCCGCCTGGAGAGCGTGAACTTTCAGGTGCCTTTGTCAGAGGTGGAGACCTTTCAGATCCGGCATCGCCTGCTCAGGTGGGAAATCTACCGGAAAATCGTCGTGCCTTCCATGAAATGACATCCTCCTTCCACGACACCCGCTGGACCCTTGTCTCACGCTCGCGTGGCAGCGACACGCAGGCGAAGGCGGCGCTCAGCGAGTTGTGCGAGGCCTACTATGCGCCGGTGGTGGCGTTTCTGCGGCGTGATGGACGTGAGGAGGACGCGGCGCGAGAGCTGTCGCATGATTTTTTCGCCAAACTGCTCGCCGGAGATGCGATCAATGGTGCCGATCCGCTGCGCGGTCGGTTTCGCAGCTACTTGTTAGCGGCGTTGAAACGATTCGCTGCGGATCAACGAGATCGCGATCACGCAGTGAAGCGCGGTGGCGGGCAGATTCATGCGGTGATCGAGCAGGACGACTCCGCCACAAGTGCGGGTCTGCAAATCGCCGATGACAGCGTGGAGGCACCCGATACGGCGTTTGATCGTCAGTGGGCGCTGACCGTGCTCGCGCGAGCTTTGAGTACGATGGAAGCGGAGATGCGCGACAGTGGCAAAGGACTCCAGTTTGACACGCTGAAGCCGTGGTTGACCGCCGATGGCGATGCGACACCGCAGAACGAAGCGGCGGCGAAACTCGGTCTGAGCGATGACACCGTCAAAGTCGCCATCCATCGCCTGCGCAAACGCTTCCGCGATGCCGTGAAGGCGGAAATCGCGCAAACCGTCAGCGATTCAGGCAATGTGCGCGAGGAGCTTGATGCGCTGATGGCGGCACTGAGAAAGTAGGCCAGTTCCTTTGGAACTGGTCAGGGACTCCAGTTGCGAAGCAACTGGGTTACTTTACGCTCGCGCATGGAGTTCCGATTTTTCGATCCATCGGCCAAAACTGAGATTACGCACGGTCATCTGCCGCACTGGGAGCAACTGAACGCTTTCTACTTCATCACCTGGCGCACGGCAGATTCGATTCCGAAGGAGGTGTTCGAGAAATGGCACGCTGAGCGGGAAACCTGGCTGCGATCCCATGGGATTGATCCGTCGCTCGAAGACTGGCAGCGGGAACTGGAAATACTGCCGGAGAATGAACATCAGGAGTTTTACCGGCTGTTTACGGCGAAGTGGCATGCCATGCTGGACGAGTGCCACGGAGAATGTGTTCTCAGACGGCCTGAGATCAGCCAGATCGTGGAGAACAGCCTGCGTCATTTCGACGAGGAGCGGTATCAATTGGAGGCTTTTGTCATCATGCCGAACCATGTGCATGTGCTGGCGGGCATTCCGGGACGTGGGGCGATGAAAAAAATGTGCCGTGGCTGGAAAAATTTCACCGCACGCGAGATCAACCGGGCATTGGGGCGGCGCGGCCAGTTCTGGCAGTGGGAGAGCTTTGATCACCTTGTTCGCAGCCCGGCGAGCTTGGAGAAGTTCAGGAAATACATTCTGAACAATCCGGTGAAGGCTCGCTTGCGCGAAGGCGAGTATCGAGCGTGGGCAAAGTAGTCCAGTTGCTTCGCAACTGGTCCCATAAACCTGTTCCGCAGGAACAGGGCTACTTTGACACCTGTTCCGCAGGAACAGGGCTACTTTTCTCCTTGAAGGTGCTCTGGATGTAAATCTCGCGGAGCGTCTTGAAGTCGATGGCTGTGGGGCTGTCGGTCATCAAATCCGCACCTTTATTGTTCTTCGGGAAGGCGATGACTTCACGGATGCTGTCTTCACCGCTGACCAGCATGGCAACGCGGTCGAGGCCGAGGGCGAGACCGCCGTGGGGCGGAGCACCGAAGCGGAAGGCATCGAGGAGATGGCCGAATTTGTGGGCCTGTTCTTCTTCGTTCACGCCGAGGACGCTGAACATCTTGGCTTGCAGATCCTTCTCGTGAATTCGGATGGAGCCGCCGCCGAGTTCGTAGCCGTTGAGGACCACGTCGTAGGCCTCGGCGCGCACCTTGCCGTATTCACCGGCCTCCATGAGCGGGATGTCCTCCGTTTTCGGACGTGTGAAGGGGTGATGCACGGCCACCCAGCTCTGCGTTTCGGCATCGTGGGCCAGCAGCGGGAAATCGACGACCCAGAGGAAGTTGAAGGCGGTGCTGCCCTTCGTGAGTTCGGTCATGTTGGCGATTTCGACGCGCACACGGCCAAGGATGTCGCAGGCTTCCTGCCAGGTGCCGGCATAGAAGAAGATGAGGTCGTTTTCTTCGACCTTGAGCTTGGCGATGAGCGCCTGCTGCTCTTCTGGGCTGAAGAACTTCCACAGCGGTGACTTGTACTCGAGCACGCCATTCGCATCGCGCTCCACCTTGATGAAGGCGAGTTGCTTCACCTTCATGCCCGCCTGCGTGGCGATCTCGTTCAAACGGATCATTTGACCCGTGGTGATGCCGGCGAAACCCTTCACGTTGATGGAGCGTACGACACCGCCACCTTCGATGGTGCTGCGGAAGATTTTGAAGCCGCTGCTGGCGAAGACATCGGCCATATCGACGATCTCGTTGCCGTAGCGCGTGTCAGGCTTGTCAGAGCCGTAGCGGTCCATCGCCTCCTGATACGTCATGATCGGGAAGGGCAGGGGAATGTCGCGCCCGGTGCCGGACTTGAACATGCTGGCGAGCAGGCCTTCGACGAGCGTGATGATGTCGTTGCGCTCGATGAAACTGGCCTCGATGTCGATCTGCGTGAACTCGGGCTGGCGGTCGGC
>DNXB01000164.1 GCA_003506995.1 Verrucomicrobiales bacterium | reverse complement strand
CCGTCCCCTCTCTACTCTACAATCAATTCCGAGAAGGCTTCGATTCATTCGCCTCCTCACCTCAGCTTTTCAACCAACCGATACACCCACGTTGCTTGTTCATCAGGCCACTTCGCATCGGGTGTCACATCCAGCTCCTTCGCCCGCTCACAGGCTCTGAGCACATGCGGCATCAGCATCGCGGCATCGTAGTCACCTTTGGCAAACTCCGGCCATTCACGACAGAGGCTGCGCTGGCAGTCGTGGTGGTCGGCGAAGGGACGGTTCGGCTTCAGGTGCAGCCAGAGCCAGAGTTCAAAGCAGGGATTGCTCAGCGCCAGATGGTAATCGCGGCGGCGGTCGATTTCGCGGCTCACCTCGTCGAGTTCGTGCTCGCTCCAGGCATCGCGGTCGATCACGACCCAGTATTCGGTGTTCGGGCCGGGGCGTTCACGACGCTCGTAGTCGATCAGACGTTGCAGCACATCGCGGGGACGCGACTTGTGATTTGGATTCCCCAGCAACTTGAGGCGGAAGCCACCATCCCGGCCAGGATGAAACTCCGAGAAGTAGATCGGCTCCGTCTCCGCGCCTTCCATCGCGATCACATAGAGCCGCTTCGTCTTCTTGAAGCCCGCCCGCCTGCCTCTCATGCCTTCTTCCTCCGCGTGGCCTTGTAGGTCGTTGGCTCTTCGTTCAGGCGAAACGACTCCGCCTCAGGCGGCGGCTCCACCGCCGTCCGCCGGAGGAAGGGTTTGATCCGCGGCACGCCGGAGAAGCGGCCTTCCAGATACGCCTTCCGCACGTCCTTGTCGTAGCGCACTTCCTTGTAGTCGGAGAGGCATTCCAGCAGCGTCTCGCCGTGTTTGCCGCGCTCGATGAACCACATCTCGTCCCGCCGCAGCAGCGCCTGATCCATCAGCAGCACGTCGTGCGTCGTGAAGATGAGCTGCGTGCGCGTGTCCTTGCTCCGCGTGCCGTTGTAGTGCTCCAGCAGCGCCTCCGTGAGCTGCGTGTGCATCGAGCGGTCCAGCTCGTCGATCACATACACGCGGCGGCAGCCCGGCGTGGCCAGATCGTAAAACACCGGCGACAGGTCAAAGAGCCGCAGCGTTCCGTCGCTCTCGTCACTCGTCTCAAAGGGCACCTTTTTGCCCTCTTTCGAGTCGCGGTACGTCACAATGCGCCGCGCCATCAGCTCGCCATCTTTGGGAAACACGCGAAACCTCGCCCCGCCGTCCGAGCGCAGGATGATCCCCGCGTCGTCCTCCTTCAGCGTCGCGCGCAGCTCGTCCTGCACCTGCTTTGGCATGCCGATCCCGGCCACCGGCACATCCACCGCCTCGATGCCCACGATGCCCGTGTCCGCGCGGTTCAGGATGCTCACGGTGAAGTCCCGCAAGTCCTGCCGCTCCGCCTCCTGCACCCGCAGCGAGAGGTAATCATCATTCGGCCCCAGCACCACCAACTGGTCGCGGAACCAGCGGAACACCGGCGCCAGCACCGTCACATTGCGGTCCATCGCCTCGTGCAGAAAGAGCTGGTTCGGCTTCGTGCCCTTCGCCACGAACTTCGCAAACATCCGTTCCTCCTCAGGCACCGCTCGCCGCTCCCACCAGTCCAGGCTGAAGCCATGCTCCACCGCGCCGTCCGCGCCCGGCTTCCGGCTGAAAAACACCTTCTCCGACACCACACGGATTTCCGTCAGCGACTCCTCCACCACCTCGCGACCGTTCACCGCGAAAATGTAGCGAAACACCCGCTCCTCACCCTCTGCCTCCACCACGATCTCAAACTCAAAACGGCTCGGCTCCTTCGCCGCGTCCTCGCGCAGCCGGAAGGGAATCCTCCCCGTCGGTCCGTCCGCCCGCGTGCCGGTCACGACCATGTGCTTCGCATACTCCAGCACCCGGCACAGGTTCGACTTCCCCGAGGCATTCCCGCCCCAGATCGCCGCCGTCTGTAGCACCCGCTCCGGAATGGTTTCCCCCTCCGCGACACGCCCCAGGTGTTGCGACTCCTTGGAAGCCAGCATGGAAAACTCGACTGGAGTGTCAATGGAGAGGAAGTTTGAAATAGATAGACGAGCAATCATAAAACCACACTTTTCGGGCAAATTGAACCATAATAATGAAGTTTTACGAGAATTATCCTCCAAATATTGATTTTTGAATCAAGTCGAGTCTAGGGTTGCGCAAACCCCGTTATAGTACTTAACATCCACAAAATTATTCGTCCCATGTCTGCTCTCTTTCGCGATTGGTTACCAGGTGTGCTCAATGGGCAGCAGCTAGATGCGCTCTATCGCGATGGTGCCATTCTGGGGTCTAAGCCTGGCGAGTTCGGCAAGTCATCAATGGATCTCACACTCTCCAGAGAGGCATGGAGGCTTCCTCTTGGCTCTGTGAAACCCAGCAAGGAGATTTTCTCAAATCAACTTCGCCATAATGCAGTCTTCTTCGAAGCCCTCCCACCCGACAAGCAGGGATGGTTCGTCCTTAAACCGAAGCAGACTTATGTCTTTAAGCTCCAACAGACTCTGAATCAGAAGGCGATGTTTGAGTGGAATGTCTATGGCCAGTCCACTGCTAAAAGCTCTATCGGTCGCATGGACGTGTTGGTTCGTTTGATTGTCGATGGCATGGATTGCTACGAGTCGTTCAGGCCAACTGAAATGGCATCGACCGGGGACATGTATGTTGAGGCAACCCCGCTCACATTCCCGGTTATTGTGAAGGAAGGGACACCAATTACACAACTCAGACTCTTCTATGGTGCCCCAGAAGAGTGCGAGTTTGATGGTAGGGAGGTTCATCGAGCCACTGTCGCTACGAGCGGAAATGAACCAGATGGCTATCTTCGAGTTGATTTGTCGAACGCATCGGTTGGAAAATCCGAAGGATGTGCATTTCAGGCACAGGTCAGCTCCAAACATGCGCCAGTTCCGTTGTGGTCCACGCCCGAGAAGAAACGGCCAAAGCCCGGCGAGTATTGGGGGTTGCACAAAGCTGCCGTAACGGAAAGCGGCCTCCGCTATTTGCCGATCGAAAAAGAATCCTTCTATATTCTCCGGTCAAAAGAGCATTTGGCTCTCGATGGCAGTGTCGCGGTCTATTGCATGGCTATTGATGAGACTATTGGTGAAATGCGAATTCACTATGCAGGGTTTGTGCATCCTTGGTTCGGACGTGATAGAGATGACAGAATCGGAACACCCTTGATTTTTGAAGTCAGAGGCCACGACGTCCGTGTGGTCCTCCAAGATGGTGAGAAACTAGCCAAGCTTCGATACTTCCGAATGTCGCAGCCCGTTACCAAGGGCGATCCTGAGCAATACAACAAACAGACCTTGAAGTTGTCCAACTTCTTTGGGCCGTGGAAGTGAGCCTATGAACCCAAAACAAGACATCAAAATCGTGCGACTTTCCGAAGGCGATGTGAGGGCGTCGTCCGATCATCTTCGCGATTTACAGCAGCTAATTCATGCTTCGGGTCCGATGTATCCAGGCATCGAGAAGTGGTTCCAATCAAAAGTTTTACCAGGAATCAAGTCTCAAGACCGAGCAGCCTTCGTCGGCTACGTTGATGACAAACCTGTCGTATCCGCCGTCGCGAAGAAGGGTGAGGATTCGAAGATATGCCATTTAAAAATCGCCCCTGAATATCAGAACTCAAACCTCGGTGAGGTTTTCTGGTCGCTTATGGGTATTGAATTGCGACAAAAAGCCAAGTCTGCGCATTTTACTCTCCCCGAGAGTCTTTGGGAGACAAAGCATGATTTTTTCGAGTCTTTTGGATTTGAGGGTGTGGCCATCAATGAAGCTCAATATCGTCTTTTTGACGAAGAACTGCGAAGCTCGACTGATTTTAGCACCATGTGGGATGCAATACTCGCGAAGATCCCCAAACTCGCTGACATGTATTCGTTGGGAGGTTTTTCTCTCAACACGGAACTGCTGTTCAGCATTCAACCGCAGTATTCACAGAAGATTATGCGTGGCGAAAAACGATTCGAATTGAGGCGAAAGTTTTCGGAACGCTGGCGTGGTTCCCGAGTGAATATCTACGAAACAGCTCCAACGATGGCGTTGGTCGGAGAGGCTCTGATTCATGACGTGATTCGGGGAGAAGTTGAGGATATTTGGGAGAGATTTTCGGAAGACCTTGGCTGCACAAAAGCTGAATTCGATGCTTACTCACATGGTCTCGACGAGGTTTACGCCATCGAACTCGATGAGGTGAAGCCCTATCGTTCTGGCTTCTACCTTGGAACAGCATCAGCGATGCTGAACGAAGTCCTTCGTCCACCACAATCATATTTCACTCTGGAGAGAGGTAAGCCTTGGGCACAGGCTGTTTCCTTGGCCGCATACATTCATGGCTGCATCGGCGGGATGAGTAAAAATCGAGCCGACCAAAAAGTTCAGTCTTTTCCGCGTAAGCCAAACGAGGAGAAAGTTAGATCACTCGATAAACAACTTTGTTTGATGCTTTAGATGGCGGATGCCGCGCAGCCTCATTGCTGTTCCAACTGTAAATTGTCCACGAAGAACGCGGTCTTCGTGGTGCCGAGGGCGCTGAAGAGGAGGTAGCTGGCGGAGTCCCAGGTGGGTTTGCAGGGGATGGCTTTGAAGTCGGTTTTCGTACCGTCTTCGCGGGTGAGCGTCACGTCGTACTTGCCGCTGCTGGTGGTGGCGGTGAGTTCGATGCGGAGCCATTCGCCGGGTTTCAGCTCAGCGAGCTTGTGGCTGGCGGTGTTGTTGGCGACGAGGGTGCCTTTTTGCCAGCGGAGATACGGACCTGCGGCGAACTCGCCGCCGTTGCCAGCTCGCATCTCGAAGAACCAATCGGCTCCGGGCTGGGCCATGATGTCGAAGCTGACGTGGAAGGTGCCGGAATCCCATTTCGCGTAGATGTCGAGCACGGGATCGTAGCTGTGCTTCAAGCCGGGAGCGTCCTGCACTTTGAGGCTGCGCTTGGAAAGGAAGTTGGCGGTGGTTTGCAGTGGTTGACTGTTGTTGACAGTGGTTTTCCCGGAACCAGAGGGGATGGGGGAAGAGACTTCATCGGTCACGCCGATGCTTTCGCCTTTGTTTTCGCTGCCATACTTGGCACCACGGATGCCGATCATGCCGAGGGCGACGCGTTCGAAGGTTTGATCGACCTTGTAAGGCGGTGCTGGCCAGGGTTTGGCGTCGGTTTGCCAGGTGGGGTAGTCGTGGCCTTTGGCGGAGACTTCTTGCCACTTCGTGTCGGTTTTGCGCACTCCGGCCAACGTGAGGTCCCAGGGCTTGAATCCGAGATTTTCGGCGGGTGAGCCGGGTTTGAGGCGGAAGTCGCGTTTGGCGAGGTTTTCGAACATGGGATCGGCGAACTGGCTGCCGGCATCGCGGCCCATTTTGCGCCATTCATCCCAGGTGAAGTGCGTCTTGGTCAGCAGCGCGGGGATTTGGCCGTCGGTGGGCCAGTAGAGGTTGTTGCGGAAGACGAGGCTATCCTTGGGATCGCCGCGCTCGGGCTTGTCGAAGAACTTCCAGTTCCACTCGCCGCCATCGAGCAGTGGCGACGCTGGGTCCCACACGACGATGTTGTTGAGGTAGCGGAAGCGCAGACGCGCCTCGTTGCGGCTGGCTTGGATCTGCGCGGAGTTGCCGAAGGCGAAGATGTTGTTCCGCACGGTGTTGAAGTAGCCGTAATGCTGGTGAAAGCCCGCGTTCCAGGTGTCATGCACGAGGTTGTTTTCCATCAGCGTGTCGGCGCTGCCTTCGTCGTTGTAGAGACCCCAGCCGCCGTAGCGATGACTGGCGATGTGATGCACATGATTCCCGCGAATGATGGTGCCGGGCGAGGTGCCGAGGCCGTAAAAGCCGCCCATGTCGCTGAGGTAAGCCCAGCCGAGGTGATGGATGTGATTGTTTTCCACCAGCGTCTCACGCGACGCGGTGTCGCCGTAGCCCCAGTTCCATCCGGCGCTGA
>DNXB01000199.1:1200-5956 GCA_003506995.1 Verrucomicrobiales bacterium | reverse complement strand
TACCTGGTCGTGTCGAAGTTCTGCGAGATCGACCTGCACCCGGACACGGTATCCAACATCGAAATGGGCTACATCTTCGAAGAACTCATCCGGCGCTTCAATGAAGCCTCGAACGAAGAGGCGGGCGATCACTTCACCCCCCGCGAAGTCATCCGGCTTATGGTGGACCTCCTCTTCGCGCCCGATAGCGACATTCTCACCACGAAGGGCATTGTGAAGACCCTCTATGATCCCGCCTGCGGCACGGGCGGCATGCTTTCCGTTGCCGAGGAGTACGTCCGCGAGCTGAACCCCGATGCCCAGTTGGAAGCCTTCGGCCAGGACTACAATGCCCAGGCCTACGCCATCTGTGGATCGGACATGATGCTCAAGGGCCAGAACATCGACCACATCGCCTTCGGCAACAGCTTTACCGAGGACCACTTTCCCGGACAAACCTTCGACTATATGCTCGCTAATCCGCCCTTCGGCGTGGAGTGGAAGCCCGAGGCCGATTTCGTCCGGCGCGAGCACGAGGAGCAGGGCTTCGGCGGGCGCTTCGGCGCGGGCCTGCCCCGCATCAACGACGGCTCCCTTCTCTTCCTGCTCCACATGATCAGCAAGATGAAGCCCGTGAAAGAAGGCGGTACGCGCCTGGCCATCGTCTTCAACGGCTCGCCTTTGTTCACCGGCGCGGCGGGCTCCGGCGAGAGCGAGATCCGCCGCTGGATCATCGAAAACGACTGGCTCGAAGCCATCGTCGCCCTGCCCGAGCAGATGTTCTACAACACCGGCATCGGCACCTTTGTCTGGGTGCTGAGCAACCGTAAGGAAAAACATCGCAAGGGCAAGATTCAGCTGATCGACGCTCGTGAGCGCTGGACGCCGATGAAACGCAGCCTCGGCAACAAACGCCGCTGGCTGGATGAAAAGGCCATCGATGAAGTGACCCGCGAGCACGGCGCGTTGACCGAATCAAAGACCAGCAAGGTATTCGACAACGCCGACTTTGGCTACCGCCGTGTCACCATCCTGCGTCCGCTACGCCTCAAGTTCCAGATCACCCAGGAGGCCAAGGAACGCTACCTCGACACCTGCCCCGAACTGCTCGATGCCGTGCTGGCCATCGAAGAGGTGTTCGGCAGCGAAGCGCATTACGACTGGAATCAGGTCTGGGACGAGGTGCAGAAGATTGTTAAGCGTTTGCCCGATGATCAAGGCTGGGCCAAGGGAGCCAATGGTACGGCACAGAAAAAGAACTTCCGTGATGCCTTTACCGAGGTAGACCCAGAGGCCAAGCCGGTGATTGCCAAGGAACACAAGAAAGTTGAACTGGATATAGAGGCCCTGTTCCCCACCCAAAAGCTGCCCGAGCTTACGCCCGATGAACTGAAAATCCTCTTTGGACTGAATCCGGCGGGCAAGGGCAAATATGTTGAGTACGAAGCCGACTCTAACCTGAAGGATTTTGAAAACATCCCTCTCAAGGAAGATGTGATCAGCTATGTGCTGCGCGAAGTGCGTCCCTACGTGGCCGACGCCTGGATTGACCGCGAGACCCTTGATGAACAGGACGGCGGTATCGGCAAGGTAGGATACGAGATCAACTTCAACCGCGAGTTTTTCCAATACCAGCCGCCGAGGCCGCTGACCGAGATCGACGCCGAGCTAGAGGCAGTGGAGAAACGGATTATGGCGTTGTTGCAGGAGGTGACGGAGTGAGCATCGACCGGCCTGAAAACGATTTGCTAGGCATCCTGGCCGAGCTTCGCAAATTGCCCCGCGAAACCGAATGGGCCGAGTTCAAGCACAATAATGCCGAGCCGGACGAGATCGGCGAATACCTCTCCGCTCTCGCCAATGCCGCCGCCCTGACCGGCAAGGTCCACGCCTGGCTTGTCTGGGGTGTGAACAATGACACCCACGAGGTCACCGGCACCACATTCAACCCAACGGCGGCCAAGGTCGGCAACGAGGAGCTGGAAAGCTGGTTGCTGCGTCTGCTCTCACCCAAGATCAACTTCCGCTTTTACACTGTTCAGCTCGAAGACAACATCGTCGTCCTGCTGGAAATCAGTGCGGCCTTTCGTCATCCGGTGCAGTTCAAGGGGACGGAGTTTATCCGCGTCGGCTCCTACAAAAAGAAGCTGAAGGACTTCCCGGAAAAAGAGCGGGAGCTGTGGCGTGTGTTCGACCGTACGCCCTTTGAAAAGGAGATCGCCGCCGAAAACATCGCTGCCGAGGAGGTACTCCGGCTGCTCGATTACCCCGCCTATTTCGACCTACTCTCCCTGCCGCTTCCCGAGGGGCGGGACGGCATTCTGTCGGCCCTGGCGGCCGACGACATGATCGCCCCGGGTAAGGGCGGCAAATGGAACATCACCAACCTCGGCGCCGTGCTATTCGCCAAACGGCTGGCCGATTATCGCACCCTGACCCGCAAGGCGGTGCGCGTCGTACTCTACAAGGGCGAAAGCAAAGTGGAAACCATACGCGAGCAGGAGGGCGGTAAGGGTTATGCCACCGGATTCGAAGGGCTGATCGGCTTTGTCACCAACCTATTGCCTAGCAATGAGGTCATCGGCCAGGCCCTGCGCAAGCAGGTGCCCATGTTCCCGGAACTGGCCATTCGTGAACTGGTGGCCAATGCCATCATCCACCAGGACTTTCACCTGACCGGTACCGGTCCCATGGTGGAAATCTTTGCGGGCCGCATGGAGATCACCAGCCCCGGCCTGCCGCTGGTGCAGACCGACCGTTTTCTCGACAGCCCGCCCCGCTCCCGCAACGAGGCGCTGGCCTCCTTCATGCGCCGCATCGGTGTTTGCGAGGAACGTGGCAGCGGCGTGGACAAGGTGGTCATCCAAACCGAAATCTTCCAGCTTCCCGCACCGTTGTTTGAAACCACGGACGAACACACCCGCGTTGTCCTCTTCGCCCACCGCGAATTCCGGGAGATGGACAAGGCGGATCGCACCCGCGCCTGCTATCTGCACGCCTGTCTGCGCTATGTGCAGCGGGACTACATGACCAACACTACCCTGCGGGAACGTTTCGGGATCGACGAGAAAAACAGCTCCATGGCCTCCCGCATCATCAAGGATACAGTCGAAGCCGGTCTAATTGTCCCATACGATGAAGCTGCCGGGCGAAAGTACATGAAATACCTGCCATGGTGGGCCAGATGAAGAACACAGGAATCTTATTTGACGGTCATTTGACTGGGAGCCCGTTTCAATGGGTCTGCCTGCATCGCAACTGCCTATTATTCAGGAGGTTGCATGTTATTCATTTGTTTGACCGTTGTTTGACTGGGAAAACTCAATCGGCGAAAAAGCAATGAATCCGAGGGTGATGATGGACTCACACGAAGGCACGAAGACACGAAGGGTTGAAACTCGCCGACTCCGTTTTCTTTTTGATACGAAATCGGGTGCCACTCCATCTAGTGGTGTAGAAGAGTACTGGGATGGCGACATCAATTGGGTGACGCCAGAGGATTTGGGGAAACTTGAAGGCCGGTATGTACAAGATACTCGCCGTCGGATTTCGGAAGAAGGTTACGAAAATTGTGGTGTGAGTCTTGCCCCTTCGGGCTCCTTAGTTTTGTCAAAAAGAGCACCGATTGGGCAAGTGGCTATTTTGTCCGTCGATGCCACATGCAACCAAGGTTGCTTGCTACTTACCAAGCAAAATGGTGTCGATGAACGGTTCTATTATTACGCACTGCTTTATCTTCGACCGTTGCTTGAGATTCTGGGTCGTGGCTCAACCTTCATGGAGTTATCCGCAGATGACTTGCGATCTGTGCGCCTGCCATTTCCCGATAGTGAAACCCAACGCCTGATCGCCGACTACCTTGACCGCGAAACCGCGCGCATCGATGCGCTGGTGGCGGAAAAGGAAAAGATGCTGGCCCTGCTGGAAGAAAAGCGCGCCGCCCTCATCAGCCGCGCCGTCACCCGCGGCCTCGACCCCACCGTCCCCCTCAAACCCTCCGGCATCCCCTGGCTCGGCGACATTCCGCAGCATTGGGAGGTACGCCGCGTAAAGCAGGCAACTCGAATCCTTCGCGGCAGGTTCTCTCATAGGCCGCGCAACGACGCTTCCCTCTATGACGGCAAGTATCCGTTCATCCAAACGGGAGTGGTAGCCCAGGCTTCGAAGCTCATCACGAGTTACAGCCAGACTCTCAATGAAAAAGGACTGGCCGTCAGCAAGCTATTCCCAAGCGGAACGCTTGTAATGACAATCGCGGCGAACATCGGCGAAGTTGCGGTCCTGACATTCGATGCATGTTTTCCTGATTCCATCGTTGGGTTCGTCCCCACGCCAAGCGCTGATCGTGACTACCTCTACATGGTCTTCCTGTGCATGAAGCCTGAACTGTTGCGCGAAGCGCCGGTGAACACGCAGGGCAATCTGAACGTGGAGAGAATCGGAGCGATGGGAATACCTTTCCCTTCACTTGGCGAGCAGAGACAAATTGCCAAGCGGGCTGAGGCCGAGACCACGGCGTTCGACTCCGCCATCTCCCGCCTCGAACGCGAAATCGAACTCCTGCGCGAGTACCGCACCCGCCTTGTCGCCGACGTAGTCACCGGCAAACTCGATGTGCGTGAGGCGGCTTTGCTCCTGCCGGACGAAGCGCCGCTCGACACCCTCGAGGACGCCGCCGACCTGGGCGATGAGATCGAAAACGAAGCCGAGGGCATCGAAGCATGACGGTGCCGGCGCAGCCCAAGCTCTACCACATCGTGCACGTGGATCGGCTGCG
>DNXB01000199.1:0-1055 GCA_003506995.1 Verrucomicrobiales bacterium | reverse complement strand
CTGCATCTGGAGGCGGACCTGCACGCGGCGGTGCAATGGGCGCAGCAGAAGGGCCTGCGCTGGGCGTTCACACTCGGGAATGCGGGCGCGACTTACTTCGAGGATCGCTGCGATCTCGCCCGGTTGGACGAAATCAACTGGGCGGCGGTCCAGGCGCGGGACTGGCAAGCGTTGAAGGAAGGCAAGCAGGCCGAGTTTCTGCTGGAGCACGCCTTTCCCTGGCATCTGGTGGAACGCATCGGCGTAAAGTCACGCACCACCTATGGCCTGGCGACCAATGCGCTGCCGTCGGCCGGCCATCGTCCACCGGTCGAGCTGCGGCCGGAGTGGTACTACTGAACAAGGGCGCGAGCATGATCGAGTACACCCAAGGCGACATCCTGAAGTGCCAGGCCGAGGCCCTGGTCAACACCGTGAACTGTGTGGGCGTGATGGGGCGCGGCATTGCCTTGCAGTTCAAGAACCAGTTTCCGGCCAACTTCAAGGCCTATGCCGCCGCCTGCAAACGGCAGGAAATCCAGCCGGGGCGCATGTTCGTGTTCGACACCGGACAGCTCACGCCGCCGCGCTACATCATCAACTTTCCCACCAAGCGCCACTGGCGNNGCCATTCCGCCACTCGGCAGCGGCCTGGGCGGGCTGGACTGGGCGCAGGTGCGGCCGCGCATCGAGGCGGCGCTGCGCGCGCTGGAGGATGTGCGGGTGATGGTGTTCGAGCCCGGCGGCGCGCCCGCTGCCGACAGCGTCCGGCACCAACGCGAGGTGCCGAAGATGACGCCGGGCCGCGCCGCGCTGGTGGAACTGCTGGAGCGCTACCTGCGCGGCCTGCTGGACCCTTTCGTGACGCTGCTGGAAGCGCACAAGCTGATGTACTTCATGCAGGAGGCCGGGCAGCCGCTGCGCTTGCGCTACACGCAGGCGCCCTATGGGCCGTATGCGGAAAACCTGCGGCATGTGCTGCGCGAGGTCGAGGGCCACCTGATCTCGGGCTACGCCGACGGCGGCGACGCGCCGGACAAGCAACTGCAACTGGTGCCCGGCGCCGCCGAAGACGC
>DNXB01000498.1 GCA_003506995.1 Verrucomicrobiales bacterium | reverse complement strand
TGAGGTAGCGGTTGCGGCTGCTCATGGCGAGGCCGTCTTCCTCGCGCAGGGTGTCGATGCCGTGGAGCACCACGTTGAAATCAAGGTCACGGACGAGGCGGCGGATGATGGCGAGCTGCTGGTAGTCTTTTTTGCCGNNTGCAGACGCCGTCGAAGTGGCCGGGACGGCTGGCGCCGCAGAGAACTTTGGAGAGGCTGGTCTCGAAGAGCTGGATGCTGCGGTCAGGCGGGAACAGCTCCTCGGCCTTCGGCGCGAAGATCATGTCCGCGCCGTTGTCACGGCAGAGGCCGAGATCCTCGATGAGGGTGCGCGGATATTGGGTGAAGTCTTCCTCGGGACCAAACTGAAGCGGGTTGACGAAAATGCTGACGACGACGTTGCCGCTCTGGCCGACGGTCTCACGCGCGGCGCGGATGAGCGCGGCATGGCCCTCGTGCAACGCGCCCATGGTGGGCACGAAGGCGCAGCGCGTGCCTTTGTTCATGGTGCCCCAGGAACGGAGCTGGCGGATGTTGTTGATGACATTCATGATTTTAAGTCTCTGGATTCAAAAACGGCATAACCCAAGGTGAAAAGCGTGAGATTGACCGCAAAAACCACAGAATAACCGCGCCAGACGAGCGGCCAGTCGATGGTTTCAGACAGAATACGGCCCCAGGAGGACATGTGCTTCGTGACAAGGAAATGCTGGTAGCTGTCCATGAAGCCGCTGTTCCGCAGGATGAAATCGACCAGGATGTAGGTCAGCGCGCCGATGGTGGCGGCGGCGGGCTTGATGCGGAAGCAGGACAAAAAGAACGCGATGCTGCTGACGGTCGTCATGCTGAGGCCGAGCGCGAGCGAACTGCACGCATAACGCTGCAAACCCGGTCCCCAGTCGTAAAACGCGACGACGGACACCTCCGGCACGATGGCGAAGTAACCGCCGCCCCAGCCGCGCAGCACGAGGCCGAGCAGGAAGGACGTCCAGGCGAGGAACTGGATCAAAAAGAACGCGTAGCCGGTGCAGGTGAGGTATTTGAGCAGCAGCAGGCGGAAGCGGCTGACGGGACGTGCGAGCAGCAGCCGCATGTGGCCGTCCTCGCCCTCCTTTGCGACGATGTCTCCCGCGACAAGGCTCAAAAACAACGCGCCGAGCAAGAATACCGAAAAGCCCATGACCGTGCTGGCCACGGTGAGGGCGGAGAAATAATACTCGAAGCTCTCACCCGAGCCGACGACGGCCTTTTGGATCGGCCCCATGCCGAATTTCTTGATGAGCAGCAGGATGACGATCTCCAAGGCCACAAACGCGCCAAAGCCGATGTAGGTGCGGCGGCGGGCAAAGAGCTTCAGCAGCTCGCCATACCATTGCTGGAAGAAGAGCATCATGATTTTGAAGACAGGCCCATGTAGAGTTCCTCCAGCGTGCGGCGGTGCGGCTGCCACGCGCTGACCTGCACCTTGCCCTGCACCAGCGCGGTGACGAGATCGTGCGGCTCCATGTTCAGCGGCACTTCGACGATGCCGTGTTTGTCCATGGTGGCTCCGGCGCGGCCAAGCACCTCACGGGCTAGGCCGATGTCGCTGGTTTCGAGCTGAAAAATGCGGCGGGTCTTTTCTTGCGAGGGCACTGGCCCGGCAAAGACCTTTTTGCCATCCTTGATGATGACGCAGCGGTCGCACATCTGCTCGATCTCGCCGAGAAGGTGTGAGTTGAGCATGATCGTCATGCCTTGGTGCTGGCGCAGATGCAGGATGAGCTCGCGGAATTCGCGGATGCCCTCGGGATCTAGGCCGTCAGTCGGCTCGTCGAGGAGCAGAATTTTCGGCTGCGGCAGCAAGGCCTGCGCGAGAGCAAGACGCTGGCGCATGCCGTGGCTGTAGGTGGCGGTTTTTTGATGGATGGCGCGGTTGAGGTTCACCATCTGCACGACGCGTTTCACCTCCGTCTCGTCCCACCAGCCGGAGAGGGAGCAGAGCACGCGCAAATTTTGCCAGCCGCTGAGGTAGTCGTAAAACACAGCGGCCTCGTAAATCGCGCCGATCTGCTGGAGCGCTCCGCCACGGTCTTTTTGCACGCTGCGGCCACCGATGCGCACCTCCCCGGTGTCCGGGCGCACCATGCCGAGTGTGATGCCCATGATGGTGCTTTTGCCCGCGCCGTTGTGGCCGAGCAGGCCGAGGATTTCGCCCTGCTGCACCTCGAAACTGACATCATCCAGCGCCAGTCGCCCGGTGGGCCAGCGCTTGGTGAGGTGTCGGACTTCGAGGAGGGCCATCAGACACGGATTGTGGCAGGTGCGGATGGTGTTGCCAGTTTTTAGTAAAGGTGCGTCAAACAAGTCGCCAAAATCGCGTTTGCCACCACCGGGGGGCGGCTGCATTACTGCGCCTCTTCACGCCCCCACGAACGCCATGCAGTTTTATTTCCCCACGTCCCTGAATCTCGGCCAAGAACACAGCGAAGGCTTTCATCAGGAGCTGCTGCGCGGACTGACGCACAAGCTGAACAACCTGCTGGCGGTGATCCAGGGCTTCAGCAGCCTCATTTTGATGCAGGAGGATCTCGATCCGGGCGTGAGCGAAAACATGCAGCACATCCGCGAGGCGTCCGTGGGTGTCACAAACCTGAGCGAGCGCATCCGCTCCGCAGGCGGCTGCGCGAAGATCAGCCTCCAGTCGCTCGGCCTCAATGAATACCTGCCAGTCATCGAAGGCGCGGTCATGGAGCCGTTTCAAAAGGAGGGCGTGCAGTTGGAGGCGGATGTTCAGCCCGCGCTGCCGCCGGTGCTGATTGATCCGACGAAGTTCAAGGACATCCTCACCGAGCTGCTGAAAAACGCCGCCGAGGCCGCGGCGAAGGGCGGCGGCCGCTGCGCGCTGAAAATCTGCGGACCGGGCGCGATCACCCCGGCGGAGCAGCGCCGCGTGGACATCCTGGTGAGCAACACCGGCTCCCAGATCCCGCCGGAGAAGATGCAGGAGGTTTTCCGCCCGTTTCATGGCTCGAAAAACAGCAACCACCTCGGCCTCGGGCTGACGATCGCCGCGATGCTGAGTCATCAGATGAACATCCAGCTCGGCGTGGCCTCGGAGAACAACACGACGACGTTCTGGCTGAGCTGCCCGATGGCCTGAGCGCGGCCTCCGGGGCGACAGGTGAGTTTTTGTGACGTCTTGTTGATGCAACGCCAGTGTCACTGACGTTGTCAGAACCAGACACCCAAACCCGGAGGTTTCCCATGAAACGACTCGTCCTGTTCCTCACCCTGCTGCTGACCGCGGCTGTTTGCGCGGATTCCAGCGGTCCGCTCACCATCACCACACGCGCCGGCAAGTCGTTTTACGAATGCAAGGTCACGCGTGTTGACCCGGACGGCATCGCGTTCACACACCGGGACGGTGTGGTGAAGGTCGCCTTCAAGGATCTGCCGGAGAGCCTGAGGCAGCAGTTCCGCCACGATCCGAAGAAAGCGGCCGCCCAGCAGCGCGCACAGGACATGCGGCGGCAGGAGGAGCTGAAACGTGAGGCAGTGCGTGAGGCCGTGATGGCAAAAAAACTGCAGGAGGCACAGCAGGCCGAGGCGAGCTACCTCGCGGCGGCAAACGCGGCCGCTCGTGCTCCGGTGTCGTCCCCGATGTCGCTGGCGCTGCCCGGTGAGTCGTTGCCCACCGTGGGCCAGCAGACACCCTCGTGGTTGGGCGCGCCGATCACCGGTCCGGCGCTGGGCGGTCGGGATTATCGTCAGAGCAGCTTCTCCTACTGGGGTGGTTATCCCTTCGTGAACTCCTTCGGCGGCGGGTATTACCCGGTGAACGGTTACGGTTATCCGTATGGCGGCTTTGGTTGTGGTTACGCGCCGACGGGAGTCTATGTGAGCCCCACGATTTACCGTTCCTGGAATGTGGGCGGCGGGTTCCGCATCGGTGTTGGTGTCAGCCCGTTTGGCAGCGCGATCCGGGTGTTTCCCTGAGGGATTGCTTCGGTTTTGCGAAGCATAAAAGACTGGCAAATCTGCCATCTTCACGGTCAACTGCGACTCAACGATGAAAACGATTCTTTCCGCCCTCATCATGCTGTCGCTGGGCCAGGCGCTTGCCCAGGAAGTGGCCACGATCCACACGCTCCACGGCAAAACCTACCTGCGCTGCAAAATCCTCCAGCGCGATGCGGACGGCGTGGCTTTCTCCCACCAACAAGGCACCGCACGAGTTCTGTTCAGCGATCTGCCGGAGTCCACCCGCTTTGAGCTGGGCTACAATGCGCAGGCGGCCGCGGATCTCGAAAAAGCGCGGGAGCAGACGCGTCAGGAAAAAGCACAGGAACGCCGTCAGCAGCAGGAGCGCAGGGCGGAACTGCGGCATGCAATCCAGTTGGCGGAGATCAAGCGCCAGGCGCAGTTGCAGCAACCGCCCCTGATCATTTATCAGCAGGGCTCGGCTTACACGGGTCCGGTGCCGGCGGTGGGTTTTGCCTCGGCGGGATGGGGCGGAGTCATTCCACCCGTCGTGCCCCGTTCGCGCGGCTGGGAAAATGTGGGCATTGCCACCATCGGCTCCGGCAGCGGCGGCATCTATGTGCCGCAGAGCGGGGGCTTCATCTTCACCGGCCTGCCGCAGGTGCATTACAGCCCCACGCTCGGCTACTACAACCCGGGCGGCTTCGCCTCCCCGGCAGTCCCGTCCGGCGGAACCTTCGGCACGGTGCCGGGCCTGGCCGCGCCCAGGCCGCCAGCCGTGGTTCCTGGAGTGTCGATCCCCGGCAGCTTCTCGATCCCGCTGAGCCGCTGAGCCAGGCCGTTTGATGGATCAAGTCCGGGCCTCGAAATCGACCCCAGTCACAAACAAGACACTGCCTGGAGCTTCCGCGAGTTCGTGCCGTTCGTGGCGGAGGTGATGAAGCAGCGAAGAGGTTAGCCTTCCTGGCTGACGACGGCCTGAGGCCGCCGCCTTCACCATCACCACTCATGGCTCGACTTTCCAAAGTCGGGACGTAGCATCTGACCCGTGAACCAGCTCATCTTCGTCGAGACCAGCATCCCGAGTTTCTACTTTGAGACCCGCCCGGGCGCTCAAATGCAGGCTCGGCGCGAATGGACTCGCGAGTGGTGGGACCGGGCGAAGTGGCAGGACTCGCTCGTGTCCTCCCTGTGGGTTCTCCGTGAACTCGAAGACACCCCTGAGCCAAAGCGCACCGAATGCCTCTCGCTCCTGTCAGACATCCCCTTGCTTCAGACCACGCCTGAGATCGACGGCCTTGTGGAGCATTACATCGAGCACAAAATCATGCCGGCCGACGCCGATGGCGATGCCCGCCACTTGGCAGTCGCCACCTTTTGGAAGTGTGATATTCTGGCCTCGTGGAACTGCCGCCACATCGCCAATGCCAGCAAGACCGACCACATCGTCCGCACAAACGCCAAACTCGGCTACAAAACGCCCAAGCTGATCACTCCCCTTGAACTCCTGGAAGTAGAGCCATGAACACCAAGTCATCACCCCAAGCGCACGACGACGGCCTCGAATGGCTGCGCGACATCCGCCGCAAGATCACCTCCGACTTCGGTCACGATCAGAAAAAGATCGGTGATTACCTGCGCCAGCGTGAGAAGGAACTGGGTGACAGGATTGTGCGCACCCAGGACCGCCTTGTTCCGGTGAAGCCGTAAGCGTCCGCCCTGCATCGGCTACGGCGACAGATACGTCATGGACCCGCATGGAGAGATCGTCCAAAGCCGTCGCCATCAAGAAGACTTCATCACCCCGAAATCGACCCAGTCACAAACAAGACACCGCCTGGGGCCTCAGCAAAAGCGCCTGGAGCTTCCACGAATTCGCGCGGTTGGTGCCGAAGGCGATGAAACAGCGTGGTGTATGATCAAGATTTAATTTCTCAGGTAAGCCAGCGCCTCCAATGAAGGGTAGCGCCCTGCTTTCGCCAAGGTGCGGCGCAGCAGCAATCGTTGCGGCGAGTTGAGGTCAAGCAGCCTCACTGTGGCCTCGCCAATCTCCGTCAGCGGCACGATCCGCGCTCCGCTCAGCCGAAAGTGATCACTCCAGCGATCCTGACGTGGATGGTAGAGCCGGACCAGACGGCGCGGGCGGCTCACCAGCGATCCGAGGTCTGTTCCTTTCGCCACATTGCAGCGCAGGCAGGAGAGAGCCAGATTGGCTGCGGTTGTCGGTCCGCGATGTTTGCGGCTGATGATGTGATCGACCGGGAAGGTCAAATGCGCATCACTCTGATGAATCAGGCAGTATTCGCAGAGACCGGTGGCCCGCTCGAAGACGAGACGCCGCAACCGAGCTGGAATCGGCTCCATCATGCGGCGGCAGGTGCGCGTGATCTGGCTCTCACACGAGCCCTCGCCTTTGCGAGGCTCATCACATGGTCCAACTGCACAAACATCTGCAATTCCTCACGCTCCTTGGGTTTGAGCACTCCAGCCTCCTGTTTAGCCAGCAACACCGCCACCCGCTTTTCCGCCATCGCAGAGGGACGGAACGCCCGAAGCTTCTCCGCTCCAGCCGCGTCGGCAATGAACTGAACGATTTCTTCAAAAGGCTTCATTCGCGGATTGTAGGATGATGCCGGTCAGATTTCCAGCGGGCTTTGCGAGAAGATTGACACGCATTCGACTCAGAGAGCTTTCCCAATCCGCACCCGCAGCGCCTCAATCACCTTCTCCAAAAACGGTCGGTTCCGCACCGAGGCTTCACGCCAGGCCAGCACCAGCGAGCGGTCATAGCGCAGTCCTTTTTCCAGCGGGCGTTGAATCACGTCTGAGTTCCCGGCGAAGGCCGCGTTCTTCGCGAATTCAGGGAGAAAACCCGCGTAGCGTCCCGTCTGGACTGCCATCGCCACCTGCGTGTAGGAGGAGCATTCCAGTGCGACCAATGGCATCGCAGGCAGCGATGCTTGCTTCATTCATAGCAGAACCCGCGCCGCACTTCTGAGCTTGGATTGATGCTGCGAATGTATGCAAGGGCATTGCGTATGGCAGCCCTAAACACTTTGACTCCATCAACTCGCCGGTCATCCACCCACGAATGATATGCGTCACGGACGTCTTGCGGGGTTTCTGCAGCCAGTACGAAATGGGAAGACACATCGCGTTCGAGCCAGGGGTGAAACTCAGAAGGCACCCAGCGGCGCAGCGTGAATTCACAGACGGAAAGGCCTCCCCGTGTTCTGTTGATGGCCTGATCAAGGACTCGGAACATGGATGGCGCACACATCCACCTTGCTTCCGTCAAGTCTCCAAAACTGGTTGTTGCGTAATGTTCCCAAAGAGGGCGCATTTGAAGATCGATCAGTAGGCTGGATGGGCTGAACAAATTCAGACGGGCCGATTTGAAAGCGAAAGCCAATCCTTGCTTGAACTTGCCTGTTTGAGCGGCTGCAGCCGCGAGGTTGTGAAGGATGGAAGAATGACGGCGCATTAGATCACGCTGAGGATGCGTGTGGTAGAGTTGAAACAGCTTTTGATACTGCTCCGATGAAGCCAGGTGAATGAATGAGGCCTCAAGAATCTGATGGTTTTCTGGGAATGCATAGGCGCTATGCACGGCCTCCTCGGCCAAAGCCAGACTGGAAGCTCCGGTCTGTTCCAATGCCAGCAATCGCAACGCCTCCAGCCAGCCTGATTCCATTCTTTTTTCAGGTGTGCTGGTGAGGAGATCAAGGGCCAACTCCGGCATGCCAATCTCAAGACAGCCAAACACGGGAGCAAGTCTGCGTTGGTTTTCAGGGTCACTGGGCAGGAAGTCAATAAGGCAGGAATTCGCATGTGGAATGGATGTCGTTTTCATGATATGAAGGGCTGGTTACAAGCTCCTACGGATTTGCCAAAAAATCGTCAACCACTCGGCTGAAAAAACTCAAAAAATCCCGTGATGTCCGATCCCAAGACACTTTTCCAGGCAAGCCTGCCTTTGGCTGAGCGCATCGCTCGCCTCTACTCGAACATTCCCGGTGTCACCATCGAAGATGTCGCCGCTGAGGCGCACGCCGCATTGTATCGGGCCGCTTGTGCCTATGATCCGGCACGCGGCTTTTTCGAGCCATTTACTGGCACGGTCATACGCAACGCCTTGAATTCGCTTTATCAGAGCGAAGCTCGCCATGCCCGGCATTTCGTTCCCGAAACGAGTTTGGCAGCGGCGGCAGATTTGCAGGCCGAGTCGCTGCTTCAGGATCATCCGGACACATCCCAAGACCCGGTTCATGAAGTTCGCACCAGGGAGGCGCGGCAGGTTCTCGACCGTCATCTGGCTGGATTGCCGGATCGCACACAGCAAGTGATCGATTTGTACTCGCAGGGCCACAGCTACGCGGAAATCGGGGATCTGCTTGGCGTCTCCAAGCAGGCAGCTCACAAGACGGCGACTCATGCGTTTGACCATCTTCGCGGCCAGCTTAATTCGGACGGCTACCACGAAATAGGCCCCAGCGGCCTGCTACCGGCCTCTAACCGTCGGCCCCGCTCTAATTTTCAGCCCCAGGAAAGTCGTTCGTTCTGGGATTGGCTGATAGGCTTGTTCGGGAAGTGAGCGAAGCCGCTACCATGGCCCTGCAATCTTGATCAGCCGACTGAGAAGTTGTTTGTCTCCATCATGTTTGTTCTCCCAGAAATTTTTATCCAATACCAAAACCAGCCGCCGCTTCACCCGGCTCAAGGCGGTGTTGAGACAAGCCTCTCCTTTGGGATTAGTCGAGTTGTTCAGAAATAGGCTCTTAGAGTTGCTGTCAGCCGTACAAAAAATCACCGTGTCCCATTCTTGTCCCTGTGAGCCGGCCACGGTCAGAACACGGTCAGCCAGGCGAGAGTTTAGGACGTTCTTGATTTGATCGCGTTGGTTCCGGTAAGGAGTAAGAATGGCCCAGCTTCCCTGCCCGAGCCTTTGGGCGACTGCAGCGACTTGTGCAGCCTGAGCGACGTTGCACTTGTCGCCGTTTGGTTCCTTGGCTGCATGCAGCACCTCCACAATCAAGGTGCTTGGACCTGCGCTTCTTAATCTATGTCGTCCATACACCAATTCGGACAGCAGTGCCGCCAACTCTGGCCCGAAACGATGTGAGAACTTCAGGGAGGCAGTCCGCATTTCCCCAAAACTCACGGGACGGCTTCCGGCTTTTAACAGCTTTGATGGCATATTCCCTACTTGGTGACTCACCGACAGAGCCTTTTCACAAAACAATGCGGACTTGCCCCACAGAATGCACGATTGGCCGCCCTTCGTCCTAAAGCCTTTGTCATCCATCTCACAAACAGGCGGCAGTTGCTTGTGATCTCCCAGCAGCGTGACCGGAGCGCCTTTTGCGAATACGACCAAAGCCTTGATCAGCGGTGTGAACGCAGCCTCATCAATGAAGATATGATGAACGTGTGGAATCTGGTCATGCATGTCGCCGATGTACCTGTCCCATGTGAGTCCAATGACCTGCACTATGGTCAGCCGTCTTTCCAAAGTGAGATTGAGCAGTTCATTCTCATGGGCGCGTTGTCCTGCGAGTTCCGCCTCGATCTCTCGCAGCGGTCGGACCTCGAGGCCGACATTAAAAGCGGCCTGCCTAAGTCCGGTCAATTCTTGAATGGCTTGGGCGATCAAGTCCCAGTTGCTCAAGTTGGCCAGGATCCGCTGACCGTCCTGTGAAAGGTATTAACCCGGCAATTAAATACAAG
>DNXB01000510.1 GCA_003506995.1 Verrucomicrobiales bacterium | reverse complement strand
AACAAGATGGACCGCACTGGCGCCAACTTTGCCAACGTGGTGAAGGATGTGCGTCAGAAGCTGGGCGCTCCTGCTTTCCCGATCCTGATTCCAATCGGCGCTGAGGAAAATCTCATCGGCCAGATCGACGTGGTGAACCAAAAGGCCATCATCTACTCCGACGATGAAAAGTTTGGCTCCAAGTACAACGTGCGTGACCTCCAGGGTGATGAAATCGCCACCGCCAAGGCCGCTTACGATGAGCTTTTGGACGCGGCTTGCAGCGCCGACGACGAGCTGGGCATGATCTTCCTCGAAGAGCGCCCGATCACTCCGGTGGAGCTCAAGGCCGGCCTGCGCCGTGCCGTGATCGCCAACAAGATCATCCCGATTGCCGGTGGTTCCGCCTTCAAGAACAAAGGCGTGCAGTATCTGATCGACGCCGTCATCGACTATCTCCCCGGCCCTCTCGACATCGCCCCGCAGAAAGGCCACGTCATCGACGAGCCTGAAAACGAAGTCATCGCTGTCCCTGATGACAACGGCAAGTTCATCGCCCTCGGCTTCAAGCTCTGGTCCGACAAGTTTGGCCGCCTCGTCTTCTTCCGCGTGTATTCCGGCTGCGTCCGCAAGGGCGACACGATCTACAATCCCCGCACCCGCAAGTCCGAGCGCGTGGGCCGTCTGATCCAGATCCAGGCCAGCGTGCATAAGGACATCGACTGCTGTTACTCCGGTGACATCGCCGCCCTCGTGGGTGTGAAAGATGTCCGCACGGGTGACACCTTCTGCGATGAGAGCCTCGATGTGCTCCTTGAGCCTCCGACCTTCCCCGAGCCCGTGATCTCCATGGCCGTCGAGCCGAAGACCAAGGGCGACCAGGAAAAGATGGGCAACGCCCTTCAGCGCCTCTCGGAAGAAGATCCGACCTTCTTCGTCAAGACCGACGAGGAAACCGGCCAGGTCATCATCGCCGGCATGGGCGAGCTGCATCTCGAAATTCTTTGCGACCGCCTCAAGCGCGAGCACAAGGTGGAAACCAACACCGGCAAGCCGCAGATCGCCTACCGCGAGACGCTCACCATCCCGGCGGATGGCGAAGGCAAGCTCGTCAAGCAGTCCGGTGGCCGTGGTCAATACGGCCACGTCGTCATCAAGGTCCGTCCTGGTGAGAAAGGCTCCGGCGTCGTCGTCGAAAACAAAGTCGTCGGCGGCACCATCCCGAAAGAATTCATCAATCCGGCCAAGAACGGCTGTATCGAAGCGGCACTCAATGGCATCATCGCTGGTTATCCGGTGATCGACCTCCACATCGAACTCGTCGATGGCTCCAGCCACGAAGTCGATTCCAACGAAAACGCCTTCAAGATGGCCGGCATTTTCGCCGTCAAGGACGCGCTCAAGAAAGCCAAGTGCATCCTGCTGGAGCCGATCATGTCCGTGGAAGCCTCTACGCCGGAAGATTACCAGGGCGACATCCTCGGCGACTTGAACCGTCGCCGTGGCAAGATTCAGGGCATGGACAGCCGCGGCACCACCGCGATCCTTCGCGCTGAAGTCCCGCTGGCCGAAATGTTCGGCTACTCCACCGCCATCCGCACCCTCTCCTCCGGCCGCGCCAGCTATTCGATGCAGCCCTCGCACTTCGAGCAGGTGCCGTCCCAGATTGTTGAGCAGATCGTCGAGCAACGCGGCGGCTCCAAGTAAACCACGCGCACTGAACCCCTTTACCCACGGATCACGTCATGACCAATCAACGCATCAGAATCCGCCTCCGCGCGTATGACTACCGCGTGCTCGACAAGAGCACCGCCGACATCGTCGAAACCGCGAAGCGCACCGGCGCCCGCGTCGCAGGCCCCATCCCGCTGCCCACTCGCATCGAGAAATTCACGGTGAACCGCTCCCCGCACGTCGATAAGAAGTCGATGGACCAGTTCGAAATCCGCACGCACAAGCGCCTGCTGGACATCGTCGATCCCACCTCCCGCACCGTGGACGAGCTGAAGAAGCTCAACCTCCCTTCCGGCGTGGACATCACGATCAAGATCTAACGCGGCCACCCCATTTTACCCCAGGAGGACACACTCATGAGTCTCGGATTGATCGGCAAAAAATTAGGAATGACCAAGGTCTATGACGCCAAAGGCGACGCCGTGGCAGTCACCGTGGTCGATGTCAGCGGCAACACCATTCTTCAGGTGAAGCGCAGCGACGGCAAAGACAAGTACAGCGCCGTGCAGATCGGTTATGGCGACCAGCTCAAGGAATCCCGTGTCAGCAAGCCGCTGCTCGGCCACTTCAAGAAGCACGGTTGCACCACCGCCAAGCGCATCGTCAAAGAATTCCGCCTCACCGGCGACGACCAGCTCCCCGCTCCTGACGCCAAGCTCGACGCCGGCCTCTTCAGCGCCGGACAGATCGTCGATGTGATCGGCACCACCAAGGGCAAGGGTTTCCAGGGCGTTGTGAAGCGTCACGGTTTCGCCGGCCAGCCAGCCACCCACGGTCACATGATGCACCGTCGTCCTGGCTCCATCGGCTGCCGTCTGACCCCCGGTCTCGTCTGGAAGAACCAGAAGATGCCCGGCCATGACGGTGTCTCCCGCCGCACCACGCAGAATCTCGTCGTCGTGCAGAGCCGCCCTGAAGAAGGCGTCCTGCTCATCAAAGGCGCCCTCCCCGGCAACACAGGCAGCATCGTTGTGGTGCGCCCCGGCAAAAAGGCCGTCGCTAAAAAATAATCACGAGGAACTGAACCATGTCCGCGACCATTCTCTCAGCCGACGCCGCCAAGGCGGCCAACATTCAACTCACCGAGGGCTACAAAGGCTCCCAGGCGCTGAATGATGCCGTGGTGGCCTACCGCGCCAACCGCCGTCAAAGCAACGCCCACACCAAAAACCGTTCTGAAGTTGCCGGCTCCGGCAAGAAGCTCTGGAACCAGAAGGGAACCGGCAACGCCCGCATGGGCAGCAAGCGTTCCCCCATCTGGAGCGGTGGTGGCGTCGTCTTCGGCCCGCGCAACACCACGGTTTATGCGAAGAAGCTCCCCAAGAGCACCAAGAAGCTCGCCCTGCGCGCCGCTTTGACCGCCCGCATCCTGGACGGCGAGGTGCTCACCACCGCCAGCTTCGCCATCGCCGATGGCAAGACCAAGAGCTTCATCGCCGCCATCAACGGCCTGACCACCGCCAAGAAAGTGCTGCTCATCGGCAAAGGCTTTGATGAAGTCACCTTCCGCGCCGCCCGCAATGTCCAGAACGTCCAGCTCATCTCCGCTGACGACGTGAATGCCGAACATCTGCTGCTCTACCCGAGCGTGGTTGTCACCGGTGACGCCCTCGAAACCCTTGCCAAAAGGACCGCCTGATCATGAAAGACCTTCATAAAGTCATCAAAACCATCCGCCTGAGCGAGAAAGCCACGCTGCTTGGCGAACGGAACAACGAGTATGTGTTTTCCGTCGATGTCGAGGCCACCAAGATCGACATCAAGCAGGCCGTCGAGAAGCTTCTCGGCAAAAAAGTCACTGGAGTGCGCACCGCCAACTACTTCGGCAAGGCCCGTCAGGAGCGTCGCGCCACCCGCGGCGGCATCGGCCGCACCAATCATTGGAAAAAAGCCATCGTTCGCCTCAAGGAGGGCGAAAAGCTCGATCTCGCTTAATCAGGGCCTTCCGCCCGCTGGTTCAACCTTTTAACTTATCTCACCGTCATGGCGCTGAAAACATTCAAGCCTACTACGCCCACCAATCGCTACAAGGAGTGGAACTCCTTCGACGAGATCACCAAGCACTCGCCGGAGAAAAGCCTCACCGTGGCTCTCCGCAAGTCCGGTGGTCGTAACAACACCGGCCGCATCACCACCCGTCACATCGGCGGTGGTCAC
>DNXB01000582.1 GCA_003506995.1 Verrucomicrobiales bacterium | reverse complement strand
AGCACCAGCGTGGCCAGCAGGGCGATGATGGAGACAGGGGTGAGGAAGTGCAGGAACTTTTTCGCGAACCACTCCGGCCCTTTCGTCTTCATGATCCAGACCCGTGAGTAATAGCCCGCCACGAGCGGCAGCGCCACATAGATGCCCACGGAGAGAAGCAGCGCCTCCCACGGCACGGGCATCTTGTTCACGCCCAGCAGCCAGCCGCCGAGCACGCCGTAAAGCACGAGCATGGTCAGTGAATTGATCGCCACCATGACCAGCGTGAGACCCTGGTTGCCCTTCGCCAGATAGCCCCACACCAGCACCATGGCCGTGCAGGGCGCGATGCCCAGCAGGATGGTCCCGGCGATGTAGGAGCGGAACAGCTCCACCGTGGAGCCGTCCTTGATGACCTCCGTGCCCGGCAGCAGGTCTCTGAAAAAGCCGCCGAGAAACAGCGTGGCAATGCCGAGCATGGTGAAGGGCTTGATGCCCCAGTTCACGATCAGCGTCAGCAGCACCGGCTTGGGATTTTTACCTGCTTTCACCACCTCGCCGAAATCAATCTTCACCATGATGGGATACATCATGAAGAACAGGCAGATGGCGATGGGGATGGAGACGACCGGCGCGCCATTCACATAAATGGCCATGCCATCGAGCGTCTGCGCCAGACCCGGAGCCACCTTCCCCAGCGCGATGCCTCCGACGATGCACAAGCCCACCCAGACGGTGAGCTGGCGTTCAAAAAGACTCATGGATTTGGTTTCGGTGCTCATGGCCTTCCTTTGATACTTGGCGAAACCACCAAGTAAAGTCCGGGTTTAGTTTTTCAGCCTGCGGAGCTTGTTTCCGAGGCACCCATGGTTGCGCTCGTCCCATGCACGGCTAAATCCCGTCATGCCAGCCTCCAAGACCACCTCCACGCGTCGTGCTGCCGTCATCAAGGCGCTGGCGCATCCCTCGCGCCTCCTCATCGCCGAGGCGTTGATGGATGGGGAGATGTGCGTGTGTGACCTGAAGGATCTCGTTGGCGCGGACCTCTCCACCGTTTCCAAACACCTCAGCCTGATGCGAGACGCGGGCGTGCTCAACTCCGAGAAACGCGGCCTGAACATCTACTACAGCCTCGCCTGCGCCTGCCTCGGCGACTTCCTTCGCTGCGTGGATCAGCTCGCTCCCGCGAAGGGTAAATGCACCAGCAAAGGCTGCTGCTGAATCGGTATCGACATCTCCGCGCACACGAGCAAGCACATGAATGACTTTCTCGACCGCGATGTGGGGACCGTCATCACCGTCTTTGGCAACGCCGATCCGGCCAGCTCAACGGCCACCACTGGCCCTTCGACGACCCTGCCCGTGCCACCGGCAGTGAGGAAGAAATCCTGGCCGACTTCCGTCGCGTGCGCGAAGAGATCAAAGCCGTCTTCACCGCGTATGCGGATGGGTGGAGAGATGAGATGAAGCGCACGTCCCGTTCTGGAACCTGACCACGAAGCTAAAATTGCGGTGGCGAACATCGCATATGCAGGTCAAAATCCAGCCATGACGATCACAAGCTCACCTGTTCTCGGTCGCATGCTCCGGCCGCTGGCCGACCGGCTTCGCTCGGAGGTGCTGGATGCGTTCAGCACGCTGAAGCCTTCGGAGGCTGAAGAGGAGCGTTATCATGATCTGGCGGAGAAAAACGCCGACGGCACGATCACCGCGGAGGAACGCAAGGAGCTGGAGAGCATCGTTTCCGCCAACACACTACTGTCCCTGCTGCGCAAAGAGGCGCGCGAAGTCCTGAACCACCGCTGATGACCGCCGCCGAGTTGCGACGAGAGACACGTCTTCGCGCGGGCAATCGTTGCGAATACTGTGGTTTGCGTCAGGAGGATTCTTTGATGTCCTTCCATATTGAGCACATTCTGCCGAAGCAGCACGGCGGTGCCTCCGTGCTGGAGAATCTCGCGCTTTCCTGTCCGAGCTGCAATTTGCGCAAGGGGCCGAACCTCACCGGCATTGATCCGGACAGTGGCGAGGTGTGCCGCCTCTTTCATCCGCGACTGGACCGATGGCCGGATCATTTCCGCAAAGAAAGCGCGCTTGTGCTCGGAATCAGCGCGATTGGCCGCACCACCGCCTGGTTGCTGGCGATGAACAGCGAAGAGCAGGCGAGTTTGAGAGGTGAATGACCTCACAACCCGCCATCTCCGTCCTCATGCCCGTGCGCGACGCATGGGCGACGGTGATTGCGGCCATGGAGAGCGTGCGGGCGCAGACATTCACGGATTGGGAACTCGTGATCGTGGACGACGGCTCGCAGGACGGCACGACGGAGCTTTTGAAGCAATTCGCGGCAGATGATGACCGCATCGTTTTGATCCGGCAGGAGCCGAAAGGCATCGCGGCGGCGCTCCAACGTGGCTGCGATGCCTGCCGGGGCGAGTTCATCGCCCGGATGGACGCGGACGATGTGATGGATGCGCGGCGCTTGGAGGTGCAGCGGGCGTTTTTGGTCGAGAATGCCGATTGCGGCCTCGTTTCGTGCCGGGTGCGGTTTGGCGGCACGGAGGCGGGTTACGCGGCGCATGTCGATTGGGTGAACTCGCTCATGGATCACGACTCGATGAGCCTGCGGCGCTTTGTGGAGGCTCCGGTGGCGCATTCGAGCGTGATGTTTCGTCGCGAATTGATCGAAAAGCATGGTGGTTATCGCGAGGGCGAGTTTCCAGAGGATTACGAGCTGTGGCTGCGCTGGCTGGAGGCGGGTGTGCGCTTCGGGAAGATGGATGCGGAGCTGCTCACCTGGAATGATCCGCCGCAACGGCTTTCACGGACGGATGCGCGATACTCTGTGGAGGCGTTTTACGCGATGAAGTGCCTTTACATGAGGCGCTGGCTCGAAACGCATGCGGCGGGCCGTGAAATCTGGCTGTGGGGTGCAGGGCGTGTCACGCGGCGGCGCTTCGATGTGCTGGCAGACGCGATCGCGGGTTTTATCGACGTGGATGAGGCAAAGCGTGGAACTCATCGCGATGGGCGGCTCGTGCGCCTGGCGGACGATCTGCCGGAGCGGGAGAAATGCTTCATCCTGGCCGGGGTGGGTGCTCGGGGCGCCCGGGAGGCGATTTGCGAGCACCTGACGAGGCACGGCTGGATCGAGGGGGGCGACTTTTTGCTGGCCGCGTGAATCACGGAGCCCCGGTCGGCTTCATGGAGACGAGCCGGGTGGTGACCTGCTGGCGGACGGGCATGGGCTTGCCTTCGATCTGGAGCTGAATGGTGGCGGAGAAGACGGCCAGGGAGATGGTTTTGCGCTCCAGGTCGAAGAAGATGTGGCCGTTGACCTTGGAATCATCACCGAGGGTGACGGGGCGCTGGGTGCTCAAATCTCGGCCGGTGCTGTCTTTGTCCGGCTGGGATTTCATGACGCCTTCAAACGCGATCTGGGCCTGGCGGCGGCCTTCGCGATCCACGATGCCGTCGAACTTGGCGTTGAGCTTCACCTGGACGGTGCCGGTTTGGGGGAAGGGGACGATCTCGTCGGAAATCCACTTGTCGCCGGGGCGGACGGGGATTTTGGGCAGGCCCATTTCCAGGGAGCGGCGGAAAAGGGTGGCGAGCTGGCGGGCGTCGGCGATGGAAGCCAGGTCCGGCACGGCTCCACCCGTGACCATGGAGGCCGTGTCCTTGGCATCGAGAAAGCGGCCTTCCGCGTCATAAACCAGCGTGAACCCCCGTCCGGCGGCCCCGCCGAGGGTTTGCTGAAGCGCGGGGTGGGCGGCTCCGGGGTTTTTGGAGTCAAAAGCGTGGCTTTGGCCCTCGTAGGTCATCTCGCCCAGCAGGGATTCGATCAAAACCTGGGCCTCGGTCTGGTTTTGGGCGTTTTTTTGCACGGCGATCCGGGTGGTCTGGTGCAGGCGCAGCTTCTGATCACTGGTTTTGCCGAGAGCGGTGAGGAAATTCGTGGTGTCGGTGTCCGACTCCTGGACATAGGTCTGGCCCGGTTCCCAGTGCAGTTTCAGCTCCACCGGGGCGTCCTGGGCCATGGCAGGACAGGAAAAACAAAGAAAAAATGAGGCCAGGGCGGAGGCGGTGTGGCGAAGCATGCCGCGAGGTAAACCAGCGGGCCGGGGAATGCAACGTGACGCTCTGATTCCGGCGGTCCAAACGGCAGCGGACGAAATCGAAGCCAGAGTTGGCACGCTTCCGGCTAAAAAGAAGTTCTGCAAAAGGTTGGGCCAGGAAATTTCATCTTCCCACGGTTCTGATCGTTGCAATTCGTGAACCACACTACTAATTGCCGTTAACCATGAAAAAAGTCGAAGCGATCATCAAGCCGTTCAAACTGGAGGATGTCAAAGAAGCCCTTTCCGAAGTGGGAGTCGAGGGGATGACTGTTGTGGAGGTCAAAGGATTTGGCCGCCAGAAGGGTCATACCGAGATCTACCGCGGCAGCGAATACACCGTCGATTTCCTCCCGAAGGTGAAGATTGAAGTCGTCGTGGACGACAGCCGTGCCGACACCGTGGTTGAAGCCATTGTGAAAGCCGCCAACACCGGGAAAATCGGAGACGGCAAGGTCTTCGTCAGCGCCATTTTGGACGCCGTCCGCATCCGCACCGGCGAGCGCGGTTCCGACGCTGTCGCCAGCAGCTAATTTTCCATCCCCCCAGAGCCCTAACCCCTTCCAAAGACCCGTCCGTTGCCATGCAACGGGCGGGTTTTGCTTTTGTGACGTTTATGTCGCAGAGAGCAGGCTTGACCGTGTTGACAGCCCCCCCGGCGCTCGCTCTAACTGGCGGCCCCGTCGCACAGGCGGGTTCCATCCATGATCTCCTTCCAAAAAATCTTCGGCAAAACGGATGTCTTCTACGACCTGCTCGAAGCCAGCGCGGCCCAGGCCAAGCAGAGCATCCAGGCGCTGCAAAAGCTGCTGAGCCTGCCCATTGATCCCTCGCAGAACCTCGACGCGCTCATCGCCTCCCGTCGCGAGGACAAAAAAATCACCCAGCAGATCGACGAGGCGCTGTGCCGGACCTTTGTCACGGAACTGGAGCGTGAGGACATCGAGGCGCTGGCCAATGTGCTCTACAAGATCCCCAAGACCGTCGAAAAGATCGCCGAGCGTGTGCTGATCTGCCGCGACCGCCTGGGTCCGGTGGATTTCTCCAGGCAGATGAAGATGAAGGAAGAAGCGATTGAGATCGTGGTGACCATGGTCAGTGAGCTGCGCAAAAAGCTGCATCTGGAGCGTCTCAAGGAACTCAACGCCAGGCTTCAGAAAGTCGAGGGAGATGCTGACAAGCTGATGCTGGAGTGTCTTCGCGTTCTTTACACCACCGAGAAGGACGCGGTCGTGGTCATCATCCTGAAAGACCTCTACGATTTGATGGAGAAAGTCGTGGATCGCTGCCGCGACGCGGGGAACGTCATCGCCCACATCGTTTTGAAAAATTCCTGATCCGTAGCAGACCGCGATCCCATGACTACCGCGCTGTTCCTGCTCCTGATCGTTCTGCTCGTGGTGTATGCCTTCGAGTACATCAACGGTTTCCACGACACGGCGAATGCCATCGCCACCGTTGTGTCCACGAAGGTTCTTACGCCGCGTCAGGCGCTGCTGCTGGCCGCCAGCATGAACCTTGTCGGGGCGTTCTTCGGCCAGGCGGTGGCCAAAACCATCCACAGCGGCATCGTGGATGACAAGGTGGTGGCGGTGACCACGCTGACGGTGTTTTGCGCGATGCTGGCCGGCATCATCTGGAATCTGCTCACTTGGTGGTTTGGCATGCCTTCAAGCTCCACCCATGCGCTGGTGGGCGGATTGATCGGCGCGAGCCTCGGTGCGGCGGGCGGCAACTGGAATGTGCTGATCTGGTCGCGCGTGAAGATCGACAAAGTGACGGGCAAGGAGAGCATGGAGGGCATTTATCACAAAGTCGTGGTGCCGATGATCACCTCGCCGCTGCTGGGGCTGGTGGTGGGCTTCCTGCTCATGGGCTTCCTGTTCTGGCTGCTCCGCAACTGGCGACCGCACACGGTGAACAGGTTGTTTGGCCGGCTGCAGATCGTCAGCGCGGCGGGCATGGGCTTTGGCCACGGCCTGGCGGATGCGCAGAAGACGATGGGCGTGATCATGCTAACGTTGTTTGCCGCCACGCAGGCGGGTGAACTCAATGCCCTGCCGGAGTGGCTGGGTTTCCTGAGAATCGCGGACAAATCGACCGCGATCCCGATTTGGATCGTTCTGACCTGCGCTCTCACGATGGCCGCCGGCACCTACGCTGGCGGCTGGCGCATCATCAAAACCCTGGGCCACAAGATGGTCAAAATGAAGCCCGTGCATGGTTTCGCTGCCGAAACGACCGCCGCGACGATTCTGGTCGCCACCGGCTATCTGGGCATGCCGGTGAGCACCACGCACACGATCACCACCAGCATCATGGGCGTGGGTGCCGCAAAACGCTGGGGCTCCATGCGTTGGCCGCTCATCGAAAGCATTGTCTGGGCCTGGGTGATGACCATTCCCGCCACCGCCCTGCTCGGCTACGGTTTGCACCGGCTCATCACTGCGGTGCAGTAACTTCATTCAACGCGGCCCGCAGCGCGGCCACCATGCGCTCGATTTCATCCAGCGTGACGCACAGCGGCGGCATCAGCATGAGCGTGTTGCCGATGGGACGTGTGAGCAGGCCGTGCTGGCGGGCGGCGAGGCAAACTTTGGCCCCCAGGCTCAGATCCGGTGAATCCACCGTCATCGCCGCGATCATGCCGCACTGGCGGAAGGCGGGCAGGTCGGCCATCAGCTCGCCCAAACGCGAGATTTTGGTTGGAAGCTGCTCCAGTACGCGCTCGTCGCGAAAAACTCGCAGACTGGCCAGCGCCGCCGCGCAACCGAGCTGGCTGCCCGCGTAGCTGTGCCCATAGAAAAACGTGCGCCCTTCACTCGGATCGCCCAAAAAGCCTTCAAACACACGTTCGCTGGTCAACGTGACCGCCAGTGGCAGATAACCGCCGGTCAGGCCCTTCGCGAGGCAGAGGAAATCGGGAACGACACCCTCATGCTCGCACGCGAACATTTTCCCGGTGCGGCCAAAGCCGGTCATCACCTCGTCGAGGAT